>PBDG01000030.1 GCA_002717225.1 Rhodospirillaceae bacterium
TCGCGGATATTATCAGCGTGGAATTCAGCGAAACTCTCGGCACAGTCGCCGCCTTGCAACAGAAACGCCCTACCCTCACAAACATCTGCTAATTTCGCCTGCAAGTTCCGAGCCTCGCCTGCGAATACTAGCGGCGGTGAGACAGCAAGACGTGCCTCAATGTCCTCTAGTCGGGCCAGGTCAGGCCAGGACGGTTGCTGTAAGATGGGCAGTTTGCGCCAACCATCAGGGTTCCAGGTTCGGGTCATGTCATGCCTCCTCGGGCACCGCATAACAATTTAGGGGCTGCCTATACGCTTTTATCGCAAGTTTCGCCAGTGATTCATTATGGCAATGGACAATGTTACGATACATCCGGCTCGTACATGGTCACGAATTCTTCCGCCAAAGTAGGATGCACGGCAACGGTTTCGTCGAACTGCGCCTTTGTAGCGCCAGCCTTGATGGCAACGCTGAGAAGCTGTACCAGTTCGCCCGCCAGATCCCCGACCATGTGACAGCCCACCACCCGATCGTCCGCCTTGTCGACCACCAGCTTCATAAAAACTTTTTCGTCACGCCCAGTGAGCGTGTGCTTGAGTGGACGAAAACGCGTCTTGAAGATATCTACGGCGTCATAATGGCCACGCGCCTCCTCTTCGCTCATGCCAACGGTGCCGATCTCTGGTTGAGTGAATACGGCGGTTGCAATGTCGTCGTAATTCGGCGTCTGGGAGTTATTGTTATAGAGCGATTCAGCGAGGCAGCGGCCTTCATGTATCGCGACCGGAGTAAGATTGATCCGGTCGGTGCAATCACCTACTGCATAAATGTTCTCAACAGTGCTACGAGATCCTGAATCAACAGCGACTGCGCCCTTATGATTGCGCTCGACACCGATATCCTCGAGGCCGATCCCATCCGTATTGGGATCACGACCGATGGCAAATAACACCTGATCCGCCTCTACCACGTCGCCATGAGTTGTCGTCACCACGACGCCTCCGCTGGATTCCTCCAGCTTGACTGCGTTCATATTTAATCGCACATCCACACCTGCATTGCGCATCTCTTCACAAGCCATCTCGCGTATGTCCATGTCGAAACCACGCAGAATCATGTCGGATCGGTAGAGCTGAAGTGTCTCTACACCAAGGCCGTTGAAGATGCAGGCAAACTCGCAAGCAATATAGCCCCCACCTACGATAACGATGCGCTCCGGCAATGCCGGTAGATCAAATGCCTCGTTTGAGGTAATCGCAAGCTCAATGCCGGGAATGTCCGGCATAGCTGGCCAGCCGCCGGTGGCGATGAGGATGGACTCGGCGCTATGGATCTCATCATCGGTGGAAACCGTATGGGTATCGACCAGACTACCTCGCCCATCAATCACGGTGACCCCAGAATTGTTCAAGAGACGGCGGTAAATACCCTCGAGCCGCTTGAGCTCTTTAGTCTTGGCTTCGACCATCTTAAGCCAATCGAATCTCGTATCGCCAACGCTCCAGCCATATCCCGCTGCATCCTCAAAATCGTGACTGAAATGCGAGGCATAGACTAAGAACTTCTTAGGTATACAACCGCGATGAACACACGTGCCGCCCATGCGACTTTCCTCGACCAAACCAACGCGCGCACCATGACTCGCGGCGCGGCGAGCGCAAGCGACGCCGCCCGAACCGCCACCTACGACGAACAGATCGAAATCAGACATTAGAGATTTATGAGTCGATACCGCCCATGCAAAGGTATTTCACCTCCATGAATTCGTCCAAACCATAATGGGAACCCTCACGACCAACACCCGATTCTTTCATGCCACCAAAAGGAGCGACTTCAGTGGAGATGATGCCAGCATTGATACCGACGATGCCATATTCAAGCTGCTCGGCAACGCGCCAAATACGGCCGATATCACGGCTGTAAAAATACGCCGCGAGGCCAAACTCAGTGTCGTTGGCGAGTTGCACCGCTTCGTCATCAGTGTGGAAACGGAAGAGAGGGGCCAGCGGGCCAAATGTCTCCTCGCGGGCGACCTTCATTTGTGTATTAACATTGGCAATAACAGTTGGCTGAAAAAAGCTACCTCCAAGTTCGTGGCGCTCACCACCTGTGACTATTGTGGCGCCTTTTTCTAGCGCATCCTGGATATGCTCCTCGATCTTTTCGACGGCCGCCATGTCGATTAGCGGCCCCTGCTCAGTCTCGCCCTGAAGGCCGTTGCCGACCCGCATCTTATCGCTCGCTGCAGCGAGTTTTTCGGCGAATTCATCATAGACGCCATCCTGCACCAGAAACCGATTAGCACAGACACAGGTTTGTCCGGTGTTACGGTACTTTGATGCCATCGCACCCGAAATCGCATCGTCCATATTGGCATCATTAAACACTATGAAGGGTGCGTTGCCCCCAAGTTCCATAGAGACTTTCTTCACAGTTGAGGCGCATTGCTCGATGAGAATTTTACCGACTTCAGTGGATCCGGTGAAAGAAAGTTTGCGCACTATCGGGTTGGAAGTCATCTCGCCGCCCATCTCTCGCGAAGGACCGGTCATAATGTTGAGCACGCCTGGAGGAAAACCGGCGCGTTCGCCAAGTTCACATAGCGCCAGCGCCGAATATGGCGTTGAGGTCGCGGGGCGCGCTACTACAGTACAACCTGCCGCCAGCGCCGGCCCAGCCTTGCGAGTGATCATCGCATTAGGGAAGTTCCATGGCGTGATCAATCCGACGACGCCGATCGGCTCCTTTGTTACTACGATGCGCCTGTCGTTAGTCGGTTGAGGAATCACATCGCCATAAGCACGCTTACCCTCCTCCGCAAACCATTCGACGAAAGAACCGCCATATGAAATCTCGCCACGAGATTCGGCCATAGGCTTTCCCTGCTCAGCAGTCATGATCATGGCGAGGTCTTCCTGATTTTCCATCATCAGGTCAAACCATTTGCGCAAGATTTTCGAACGCTCCTTGGCGGTCTTCGCACGCCATGCAGGGTAAGCGCGGTTCGCCGCCTCAATAGCGCGGCGGGTCTCGTCGGCGCCCATCGCCGGCACGGTACCAATCAAGCTGTTATCTGCTGGGTTATTTACATCGATGGTTTTGCCGTTATCGGCATCGGCCCATGCGCCGTCGATATAACATTGCTGACGCAGCAGGCTGGCATCTTTGAGAAAAATACCAGAAGCGATTTCAGCGGTAGCGGTAGCCGTAGCCATAATTCCATCTCCCCGTTCAAAAATTCATCCGTCCTGTGACACACGCACATCTGCAGCATCCAGACTTTGGCCGCAGCCTATCGCTCCGAGCCAGCGGCGGCAACCGCATCGTCGTAAGGATCGCCTAATTGTGAAATTGTATGTTTTTTGCAATAAGACGCCGCCATGCGAGGAAGCAGAGATCAGTGTAAACATGCCACTCGGCGGCAAATCATTGCGGGCGCTACTGGATGGAGTGCGGCTACTGCCGTCGGTGCCTGGCCTCGCTGCAGCGATGCCAGTTTTTGGCGCATTAAGGAGCGCAAGGTCGCGCTGCACAATTTGTGGACTGAAGAATATCTCGAACTAATTTATTGGCGGGACGGTGTATATCTTGCCGAACCACTCACCCAATTCGACTATCTCCTGCGCGACTGGCGTTCACACCAGATCGGCAAGATGTTCCGCGGCGTTTTCGATCAGCTCTTTTGGCTTAACCAAACACTTGGCGGCGAAACCACCTTCGGTGTGATTTCCGGATTCCGCTCAGTGGAAACCAACAAGATGCTAAAAAAGACCAGCGAAGGTGTCGCCACCAACAGCCTGCATACCTACGGTATGGCGATAGATGTGCGCGTACAGGGCGTTGCAAGTACGCACGTCTGGCGTCAGGCAATTGAACTCGGCATGGGCGGTGTTGGACTCTATCGCTCCTCCGACTTCGTTCATCTCGATGTCGGTCCTGTCAGATCCTGGGACGGTTGATGAGGTTATGAATTTGGTTTGATTGTGGCGACAAGCATGTCCTTAAACTTTTAGACAGAGGTTTCTTCTCCCTGCGGAGAATGCTGTTCAAGCTTTAGGCGCTCATCCAATTCCTTTTGCAGTTCGGCGGTTTCCTGTTGGCGCCGCCACATCTCAGCATAATTACCGTTAGCGGCAAGCAGTTTTGCGTGCCGGCCCCGCTCAATTATGCGGCCATTATCGAGCACCAAGATTTGATCAGAATCGATAATAGTTGAAAGACGATGAGCAATGACCAACGTGGAGCGGTCGCGGCTTACTTCGCGGAGATTGTCCTGAATCTCCTTTTCCGTCTTAGAATCGAGCGCCGAAGTAGCCTCGTCAAAGAGCATGATGCGTGGGTTCTTCAGGATGGTGCGGGCAATGGCGACGCGCTGCTTCTCGCCTCCGGAGAGCTTCAGCCCGCGCTCGCCTACTTGTGTTTTATAGCCGTCAGGCTGAGAGATAATAAAATCGTGAATATGGGCAAGGCGCGCAGCCTGTTCGATATCATTTTTGCTTGCCTCAGGTCGGCCATAGGCGATGTTGTAATAGATGCTATCGTTAAACATCACCGTATCCTGGGGAACAATGCCAATAGCCGCTCGCAAACTGTCCTGCTGCACCTCGCGAATATCCTGGCCATCAATTTGAACGGTGCCCGCCTCAATATCGTAGAAACGGAAGAGAATGCGTGAGACGGTAGATTTTCCTGCGCCTGACGCTCCAACGATAGCCACCGTCTGACCCGGCGGCACTTTGAAGGAAACATTGTTGAGAATAGGGCGACGCTCGTCATAGGCGAAACACACTTGATCGAACTGAATCTCGCCATCAGCCACCTCTAACGGTTTGGCCCCCGGCCTATCCTCGATCTCGGGATGAACATGGGTGAGCTCGAACATAGCCTCCATATCCGTGAGCGACTGCTTGATTTCGCGATAAACAAAGCCCAGGAAGTTTAAAGGAATATAGAGTTGGATGAGATATGTGTTTACTAGAACGAAATCGCCGATGGTCATAGTCCCGGCAGCGACTTCGAACCCTGCTTTGATGGTAATGCCAGTAAGGCCGATCGCGATGATCGCACCCTGGCCAATATTGAGCATCGAAAGGCTTGTCTTACTCTGCACTGCCGCCTTCTCATAGCGCCGGCGCGATTCGTCGAAGCGCTCGGCTTCATGCTGCTCATTACCGAAATATTTAACTGTCTCATAATTGAGTAGGCTGTCGATAGCCTTGGTGTGCGCCTCTGAATCCTGCTGGTTCATGCGACGACGAAATTTAAGACGCCATTCGGTCAGAGTGAGCGTGAAAGCGATATAGGCGGCAATTGTGATGAAGGTGATAGCGGCGTAGGAAACGCCGTAGAACCACCACAAGATGCCGCACACCATGATAATTTCGACCAAGGTCGGAAGTATGTTGAACAGCATGAAGGTAAGCAGGAACTCGATACCCTTGACACCGCGCTCAATAGCACGCGACAGGCCACCGGTACGCCGCTCAAGGTGAAAGCGCAGTGATAGTTGATGAAGGTGCTCAAACACTCGGAGCGAAACAGTACGAATAGCGCGCTCCGCCACCTTCGCAAATACAGCGTCCCGCAACTCACCGAAAGCGACTGTCGCGATTCTCAGTGCTCCATAAGCGATAAGCAGCGCAATCGGTACCACGATTAGGACGGCGTGGTCTTTACCCAATATGTCGATTACCTGCTTATAAAGGATCGGCACATAAACATTGGCCACCTTGGCCAACACCAAAAGGATCAGAGCCAAGACCACACGCCCACGCATCTCAAACGAACGTTGCCAGAGGTACGGTAGCATCGTGCGAATGGTGTGCATATGCGATCGGGCAGCGGGAGGCCGCATCTCTTGCGCTTCGCGTGGCATGTGGACCATAAAATCTCGCGCGGGTTAGAGGACGGACCGAACGGTCTTAATAACTGCTAGGTAGAGATCATTGCGACCTTTGGCAATCGCTACCGGCTTTTGTTCACAAACTCGGCCGAACGAAGAAGATCACAGAGAAGTAATGGCACATGGCACCTGCGAGCACGAAGATATGCCAGATCACATTGTGATAGCGCAGACCGGTCCAGAGATGGAAGGCGACCCCGACGGTGAAAAAAAATCCGCCAATGCCGAACAAAACCAGTGCCGCCCAGTGCAAATTGCTGACAAGTGGTTCAATGGCCACGAGCCCAGCCCAGCCGGTAGCAAGATAAAGCCCGATAGACACCTTTTCAAATTGGCCCGGAAAAGCAAGTTTGAGCACAACGCCGATAATTGCAAGGCTCCACACCACGCCGAACAGGCTCCAACCCCAGGCTCCAAGAATACTATTGAGCGCGACAGGAGTGTAGGTTCCAGCAATAAGGAAATATATTGCAGAGTGATCCAACAGGCGCAGCAATTTGCTGAGCACGCCAAGTCGAAGTACGTTGTAGAGCGCAGAAGCGGTGAAGACGAGCAGAAGAGTGCCGCCATAAATTGTGAAACTAGTTATCGGCAGCGCTCCAGAATAGCGGCTGGCTACGATAATTAGCATGACTAGCCCGGAAATGCTGGCGCCAATTCCGAGAGCGTGGCAAATATTGTCCACTAATCTTTCGCCGAACGTGTAGGGATGCGCTTCAGTTGCGCTCAAAACCAATTTTCCATCGCGAAGGTACCCAGCTTTAAATTGAATGGTGACCAAATTACGACACTGCGAACTCGACAGGCTTTGCGAAAACTATGATCTCTCGATCAGGGACATAATTTTTGCAGCAGCCTTGGGGATATTAGTGCCAGGGCCGTAGATGGCAGCGACGCCGGATCCCATCAGATAATCGTGATCTTTGGGAGGAATCACGCCACCGCAGACTACCAGTACATCGTCCGCCCCTTTCGCCTTTAGTTCGGCGATCAGCTCGGGTACCAAGGTCTTATGGCCAGCCGCCAAGCTGGATACACCAACGACATGGACATCGTTTTCTATTGCTTCACGCGCTGCTTCCTCAGGGGTCTGGAACAGCACACCGATATCAACATCAAAGCCAATATCGGCGAAGGCGGTGGCAATTACCTTGGCACCTCGATCGTGGCCATCCTGGCCGAGCTTGACCACCAACATGCGTGGGCGGCGGCCTTCTCGCCGCTCAAAGGCAGCAACTTCAGAGCGGATACCAGTAAATTCTTCGTCATTCGCATATGCAGAGGCATAAATTCCCGAGACCGTCTGCGTCACCGCACGGTGGCGGGTAAAATAGGTTTCCAGCGCGTCTGACACCTCACCCACCGTGGCACGAGCCCGCATGGCATCGATAGATAAGGCCAACAGATTAGCCTTACCCTTGGCACCTTCCGTGAGGGCATTGAGCGCAGCCCTGCAGGCGTGTTGATCGCGCTCAGCACGAATTTTGTTGATGCGCAAGATCTGCGCTTCACGAACGGCGGTGTTATCGACATCGAGAAGTTCTGGCATGTCATCGCTACCGGACTGATATTTGTTAACGCCAACAATGGTCTCCTCACCACGGTCGATTAGCGCTTGTCTGCGGGTAGCGGACTCCTCGATATGGAGTTTCGGCATCCCGGCCTCAACAGCACGCGTCATGCCACCCATTTTTTCAACCTCCTCAATTAAGTTCCAAGCAGCGTGAGCGATGGAAAGGGTAAGAGACTCAACATAGTAAGATCCACCAAGCGGATCCACAACGTGACGTACGCCAGTCTCCTCGGCCAGGATCAATTGAGTGTTGCGCGCAATGCGGGCAGAGAAATCGGTCGGGAGCGCTACCGCCTCGTCGAGCGAGTTAGTGTGCAGAGACTGAGTGCCACCCAAAACAGCCGCCATCGCCTCATAGGCAGTGCGGATAACGTTGTTATAGGGGTCCTGCTTGGTGAGCGAAACGCCCGAAGTCTGCACATGTGTACGCAGCATGAGGGAGCGCGGATCCCCTGGCGTAAATTGCTGCATGATTTGTGCCCAAAGTAGCCTCGCTGCGCGAAGCTTAGCGACCTCCATAAAAAAGTTCATGCCGACGCAGAAGAAGAAGGAAAGGCGTGGAGCAAATTGATCCACCGGCAAGCCGCGTGACGTCGCCGCGCGGACATATTCGAGCCCATCGGCAAGGGTGAAGGCAAGTTCCTGCACCAGTGTCGCACCAGCCTCTTGCATGTGATAACCAGAGATCGAGACAGAATTGAAACGCGGCAGGTTCTTAGCCGTATGGGCAATGATATCAGCAACGATGCGCATCGAGGGCTCGGGCGGATAGATGTAGGTGTTACGAACCATAAATTCCTTGAGAATGTCGTTCTGGATTGTGCCAGAAAGCCTGTCCTGCGCTACGCCCGCTTCTTCGGCGGCAACGATAAAAGCAGCCATTACCGGCAATACCGCGCCGTTCATAGTCATCGACACGCTGACCTCATCTAAGGGGATGCCATCGAATAGAACCTTCATGTCCTCGACGCTGTCGATTGCAACTCCAGCCTTACCTACATCTCCGAGGACCCGGGGGTGGTCGCTATCGTAGCCCCGGTGTGTCGCGAGATCGAAAGCAACCGATAGGCCCTTCTGGCCTCCAGCAAGATTACGCTTGTAAAAGGCGTTCGAGTCTTCAGCGGTAGCGAAGCCAGCATATTGCCGGATTGTCCACGGCCGATTGGCAAACATGGTAGCACGTACGCCCCGAGTAAACGGCGCAAAGCCCGGCAACTCGCCATCGGTCTGCATGTTTTCAAGATCAGCTGCAGTATAGAGCGGCTTGACTGCAATGCCCTCAGGGGTATTCCAAATCAAATTATCCGTGTTGGCACCTTTAAGCTCTTTAGCAACAAGCGCCTGCCAATCTTCTAGGCTCATTTTAGGAAAATCAGTCATCGCGGAGCCCAAGTGTCTTTTCGCAATTGCAAAAAATTATGCGGCAATGCTTTATGTTGGTCAATTAGCCCCATAATTGGGGCTCCGGTGGATACAACAAGGTATCGTCATAGCGCAATCCGGGCTCAAAATCTCGTGCGATTAGGAGCGGGCCGTCGAGATCGACATAATCGGCCAGTGGCGTCAGCAAAAAGGCCGGCGCCATTGCTAGAGATGAGCCCACCATGCAGCCAATCATTACTTGGAAGCCACGTGCTCGTGCTTCTTGCACGAGCGCCAATGCCTCCGTAAGCCCGCCAGCTTTGTCCAGCTTGACGTTGATCATGGGGTATCTACCTTCCAGTCGGTCGAGATCGGCGCGGGTGTGGCAGGATTCGTCAGCGCAGACAGGAATTGCGAGATCGCGCCCGACCAGGGCATCGTCCTCTGCTACTGCCAATGGTTGCTCGACCAATTCAACTCCCAGTTCCAAGAGTGCTGGCAACATGGTATCGAGCATTTCCGGTCGCCAACCTTCATTGGCATCAACGATGAGGCGTGAATTCGGCGCGCCATCCCTAACCGCTCGCACCCGCTCAACATCCCCCTCACCTGTCACCTTGAGCTTAAGGAGCAACAGATGGGCCAAGCCGCGGGCCGCCTCGGCCATGTTCTCGGGAGTATCAAGGCTGAGCGTCATGGCACTCGTCACTGGCTCGGGAGCCTCAACACCGGCAAGTTCCCAAGCACGCTTACCACTCATCTTCGCATCAAGGTCCCAAAGCGCACAATCGAGAGCGTTTCGCGCAGCGCCGGCGGACAGTAAATCTTGCAGTGCCTGTCGCGTTATCCCGGCTTCTACGTCTCCACGCCGGGTTTCTATTTCAGCCATCACGCCTTCAATGCTTTCGCCATATCGCGGATAAGGAACACATTCAGCCCGGCCGGTGACCCCCTCTTGCTCGATTTCTACAATAATCGTGGAAGTTTTTGTCCGTGCGCCGCGCGAGATACGAAAGGTGCCGCACATGGGCCAGGTTTCCGCTCGGACGCGGAGAATACTCATGCCTTAGAGCAACCGATCAACGATCGGCGAAACCCCCGTCCGCATGGGGTCAACGCATGGCAAACTCAGCGAGTCTGACGTTTCGTTCAAAATACGATTCGCCTCATCCTCGTCGTACTGGCTAGTATTGATCGCAATACCCGCACAGAATGCCGCCTCGTTGGTCAATCGCGCCGCTGCAAGATTGGCTGCGAGGCATTCCTGTAAATTCGGCAGCGGCCAATCCGGCAGACCACGCATATGTTCGCGGCTCGGCTCATGGCAGAGCACGATAGCGTCAGGTTGCGCACCGTGGATGAGACCCAGTGTCACTCCGGCGAAAGAGGGGTGAAACAACGATCCCTGACCCTCAATCGCATCCCAATGATCTGGATCATTTGCTGGGGTAAGCCACTCCGTCGCTCCTGAGATGAAATCCGCAACCACCGCATCGACAGAGACGCCTTCACCAGCAATAAAGATGCCCGTTTGGCCAGTGGCGCGGAAGTCCACTTCTACACCACGTGCCCGCAATTCGCGCTCAATGACAAGCGTGGTGTACATCTTTCCAACAGAGGCATCTGTGCCAACGGTGAGCAGGCGCTTGCCCAGTCGCTTCACGCCCGAGGCAAGAGGAAAGGTTCGGTCAGGGTGGCGCACGTCAAACAGTAACCGGCCCAATGCCCGCGCCTTGTCCCTCAGTGCTGGGATATCGCTTAGGCGCATATGGAGCCCAGCAGCAAGATCCATACCTTGGTCCAGCGCCTCCAACAAAGTATCGACCCAATTTTCTGGGATGACTCCACCGCGATTGGCAACACCAACGATCAACGCGCGAGCACCCGCTTCGGCCGCCTCGGCTACCGTCATATCGCCGATGCCGACGCTCGTTTTACAACCGTCAAGACGCAATTGCCCGAGGCACCAGTCCGACCGCCAGTCAACGATGCCACGCGCCGTCTTGGCCGCCAAGTGATCGTGGGCATCGCCCAAGAACAGTAAATATGGGTGCTCAATTTCCTTGCGGTCGTTCATCTCTCCCGATGCCCTCTTACTGTTGATTGAATATGAGTGTGCCGCGCTGCTGCCCTGGCGGCAAGACAGTTATCTATCTTGATCGCGCTCCAACGGCGGGCTAGGTTGCCTATGGCCGTTACCCCGATGTTTTACGCAAAATGAATGTAAAAAATGATTTTATCGCACTGATTGGCAACACGCCAATAGTTCGCCTTAAGGCTGCGTCAGAGCAAACGGGCTGCGAAATACTGGGTAAGTGCGAGTTTCTTAACCCAGGCGGCTCGGTCAAAGACCGTGCGGCGCTATTTATCGTACGCGACGCGGAAAGGAGCGGTTTGCTTAAACCGGGCGGTATAATCGTCGAGGGCACAGCGGGCAACACTGGCATTGGCCTTGCACTGGTCGGCAACGCCCTCGGATACCGCTCAACGATTGTCATTCCTGATACGCAAAGCCAGGAGAAAAAAGACATGCTCCGGCTTTGCGGCGCGGAGCTAATCGAAGTACCAGCAGTTCCCTACCGCGACCCCAACAATTACGTCAGATATTCTGGCCGTCTCGCCGAGGAAATCGCCGCCAAGGAACCGAACGGTGCTTTGTGGGCCAATCAGTTCGACAATACCGCCAACCGGCAGGCCCATATCGAAACTACCGGCCCAGAGATTTGGGAACAGACAAGTGGCAAACTAGACGGCTTCATCTGTGCCGTCGGCACCGGCGGCACGCTGGCCGGCACCGCTATGGCATTGAAGGAGCGTAACCCCAATATCGTTATCGGAATGGCCGACCCGATGGGGGCCGCACTTTATAATTTTTTTACAGATGGTGAGTTGAAAGCGGAGGGCAGTTCAATCACCGAAGGCATTGGCCAGAGCCGCATCACCGCCAACCTTGAGAACGTACCGATCGACGAGCCCTTCCAAATCCCTGACGAGGAAGCACTGCCAATTATTTTCGATCTCGTTCTCAACGAAGGGTATGTCCTGGGTGGGTCCAGCGGCATTAATATCGCTGGCGCGATACGGCTCGCTAAGAAGCTTGGCCCCGGCCACACCATCGTAACCATACTCTGCGATTACGGCATGCGATATCAGAGCAAGATGTTCAATCCGGAATTCCTCCGCGCCAAGGGCCTACCGGTGCCACCTTGGCTAAACACGGAGGGTGGTAATAGCAGTGACTGAATTACTATTCTCCGAGGACTCCTATCTGACCAGTTGCAAAGCACGCGTCATCGCCGCAGTGACCGGCGCCATTCAGTTTGACCGCACAGTGTCATACTTCACTTCCGGCGGCCAGCCGGGGGATCACGGCAGTCTCCAGCTCGCCGACACCAGCGAGATCACCATAGAGAATACTGTGAAGGATAAGGAGACGGGCAACATATTACACCTTGTCCCCGAGGATACACCACTACTCAGCGTGGGAACGGAAGTTACCATCAAAATCGACTGGGAGCGCCGCCACAAGCATATGCGCATGCATACCTGCCTACATTTACTAAGTGCGGTAGTCGGGGCACCGGTGACAGGCGGGCAATTATGGACTGACAAGGGTCGGCTCGATTTTGATTTGCCAGAGACCTCCCTCAACAAAGTCGATATAGAAGCGCGCCTAAATGAACTGATCGTAAGAGACGTTCCAACGTCAACTCGCTGGATCACAGATGAGGAGCTCGAAGCCCAGCCCGAGTTGGTGCGCACCATGATGGTCAAGCCGCCAACTGGCGAGGGGCGCGTGCGACTTCTCAATATAGAGAATATAGATCTCCAGCCCTGTGGCGGCACCCATGTCGCTCGGACGGGAGAGATCGGGCAGGTGGTTGTACGCAAGATCGAGAACAAAGGCCGCCATCACCGACGTATTATTATCAATTTCAAGGAGACGGTGTGAACACCCAACTGCCTGGACCACTAGTCTCGTCGGCCTGGCTCGCTGAGCATCTGAAAGCATCCGATGTGAAGATCATGGACGCCTCCTGGTATTTGCCTGGCGAAAAAAGAAACCCAGCCGCCGAGTTCGAAAAAACTCATATCGAAGGCGCGGTTTTCTTCGATATCGACGGCGTGCGCGACCCAGATAATCCCCTTCCCCATATGCTGCCGAGCCCCAAGTGCTTTGCCGAGCATATGTCGCGCCTTGGTATTTCCAATGCGGATGTGGTCATCGCATATGATAGCGCGGGCATCTTCAGCGCACCACGGGCCTGGTGGACGCTCCGGGTTTTCGGACATGACAGAGTGGCAATTTTGGACGGCGGCCTACCGGCCTGGCGCACCGCCAACTTACCAACGATTTCGGGTCCCGCCTTGCCGGTCGCAAGCACATTCGAAGCCAACTTTCGGCCCGAGCTGGTGCGCGATCTGGCACAAATGCTGAGCAATATGGAAACAGAACTTGAACAAGTTGTCGATGCGCGCGGACACGGACGTTTTGTTGGCAGTGAACCGGAAGTTCGTCCTGGCTTGCGCTCCGGCCATATCCCAGGCAGCTCCAATCTGCCTTATACCGAACTTATAGACACCACCAATCAATCGCTCCTGCCAGCCAATAAAATTGAAGCAGCGCTTGTTAGTCGCGGAATCGACATAAAACAACCAATCGTTACAACGTGCGGCTCAGGTATCTCCGCTTCGCTACTTGCGCTTGCGCTCTATATTTGCGGCCATAACGCTGTCGCCGTTTACGATGGGTCTTGGACCGAGTGGGGTGGACGAATCGATACTCCACTCGAGTCAGAATAACAGGCCCCGCTTGCCAACGCTGATCCGCTCGGCAAGGATTGGCGAAACGTTGGAAATAGGAAGGCACATAGAATGGCGAGGCGGGGTGGTAAACATATATGCTCAAAATCCGCGGGACCGGCGACGAGTGGTTTGTTGGCTGTGCTCATTTTCCTTGCCCAAACGGGGTTGCCCGTCCGAGCACAAGACAACATTCCTCCAACGGTCCTGACTATGATTGAATCGGCTGCCGCTCATGCCGATGCGAGCATGATGTCAGCAGTGGTAATCGATGGCATCTCCTCTCACCCAAGTTCTGTCGAAGCAATCGTGCAAGCTGCAGCACACGCCGCCCCTGCCTATTCTCTCAAAGTCAGCTTAGACGCGTTGGACGCGTTTCCAGGGTTCTCTGAGCAAATCACCCAGGCAGCGGCATCCGTCACCCAGGAGATCGCCGGCACGGTAAATGCAATCGCCAAGCAACCAACTCCACTTTTGGGCGCAAACGTCTTTCTGCCGCCCTCACCGGGGGAAGTAGACTTTGAGCAACGCAGGAAGGAAGGGGGCCTATCGGACTTTGATATTTCTCTTGCGGTGGGTCCCGGCTTGGAGCCGACATATGAAGGCGATGATGCTTATGACGCGGTGCTATTCCCCGACATACACATAACCTGGCGCGATCGATTATTCTTGGATTGGACGGGCTCGTCTGGAGAACATTTGCGCCGCGGTTTTGGTGCTAAGCTGCTACGCAGCCGCACATTCACTGCGGGACCCTATTTAACCTACGACCCCGGTCGAGAAGAAAGCGTGTCACCGAATTTGCTCGGCATGGGAGATGTAGATAGCGTATTTGAAGCTGGCATCTTCGCAGAGTGGCATTCCGGCAGTTACCAGTTTTCGGTGGACTATAAACAATCCCTTCTCGAAGAAGGACATAATGGCTCGCTCTTGACTCTTGCTGGTGGCTACGGTGAGCGAATTACCGATCAGCTCGGTGTCGGCTTCACGGGATGGGCTACCTATGCTAGCGAGAACTATATGACCTCTTACTACAGCGTGAATGCTCAGCAGGCTGCAGCCACGTCGCTCACGAGGCCTATCTTTAATCCGGGTTCAGGGTTCAAAGATATTGCTGGAAATATTACTCTCCGATTTGATTGGAATGAAAACTGGCACAGCCTGTTCGCTGGACAGTGGAAGCGGTTGGTCGGGGATGCAGCGGCATCAACACTTAGCGTTACAGATGCAGACAACCAATTATTTCTAGGTACTACAATTGGTTACAAATTCTAGAGCTTTTCGAAGCGCTGGCTTTACCCAACTATTAAATATTCCTGATTAAGAAATATCCCCGGCGACCTATTCGTTGACCCAAGCCGTAATCTGCCTTAACCGAGCGGCCAGGGGGAGAACTTCCCAATCAAGCCCGCTACAACCGGCGCTTTCTAGATGAACGGCCTAGACACAAGCAACTCAATCGCTCGTTTAGACGGTCATCATAAATACGTACCAATAGTCGCGACCAAAAAAATGTCTTCTAGGCTAGTCACGCTGCTTATTTTAGATAACCCAACCGAATAGGCAGGCCACTATTTTTGGCGACCGCGCCTGCTGGCCGCGATTGGCGGGTAGAAGGCTTCTTCTACATCTCTAGATGAGTGTGTTAGCTATAGTTTATAAAGGATTTGGGCTCGCATTATGTAATTATAGAAATGTTCCCAGCGTTAATAATGCTTCTGGCCGCAATTTCAACGACCGATTAGCGCAAAAAGGCATTTTAGGTGCTTAGGTGCGCATTAAGCAACAAATGGCAACCGTCTATGTTTACGCCAAAACGAATCAATCATCGAATAAGGCACTTAGTAGGAGGGATCACTAGAAGCGCGGTCTCAATCGCTCTTTCGGCTATATTCTTGTCAAACACCGAAATCGCTAAGGCTGATGACTTGCTGCGAGGCGATTTGCTGGGTTCTGTCCAAACTCACACTGCCAAGCATGAGGATACACTATTGGATCTCGCACGAGATCATGAGCTCGGATTTGTCGAAATTGTCGCTGCAAATCAGGGAATTGATCCATGGATTCCTGGCGAAGGCAAAGAGATTGTCCTACCCACTGGACATCTCCTACCGAACGCTCCACGCGAGGGGATAATTATTAATCTTGCTGAACACCGGCTTTACTTCTTCGCCAAAGACGGCGTCCGAACTTATGCGATCGGTGTTGGACGCGACGGTTGGGATACGCCTCTTGGCACCACGCGAATCGTCCGCAAAAAGAAAGATCCTATTTGGTATCCGCCCAAATCAATTCGAGAAAAGCATCCCTATTTGCCAGAAGTTGTGCGCGCTGGGCCCAACAACCCACTCGGCCAGCACGCGCTTTATTTTGAATGGCCGACCTATATGGTACACGGAACTAACATGCCTTGGGGCGTTGGTCGGCGTGTCAGCCATGGCTGTATCCGACTCTATCCTGAAAGCATCGAAAAGCTATTCAATGAGGTTTCAGTGGGCACGGCAGTGCAGGTTATCAACCAGACAATCAAGGTCGGCTGGTCGGCGAGAGAGCTTTACATAGAAGTTTATCCTGAACCAGAACAGGTCGATGAGTTGGAACGCGAGGGCAAAATTGCGAGCGCGGCTAAACTCTCCATTAGCGACGCCTTATATAGAATCAGAAATCTTGCTCGCGACAAACTGTANAGACTGGATTGGGNNGCAATTCGGAATGCTCTNGTAGAGCGCACCGGNTTGCCTGTACGCNTTACGNTACGCGACCATGCCCAAAAAGAAACCAAATAAAGATATTTGTGGGTCTNNAACCNTCGATAAAGGATCAAAAGAGNNAGGGTTATTACTTCCTCATCTGACGCTGAAATATTCGGTCNGCCTTATCGGCCGCTGCCTTAGCATCTTCAGCAGCCCGCTCAGCAGCATTAGCAGCGCGCTCGGACGCGGCGTTAGAAGCGGCAATTTCATCTCGTAAAGCAGCGATATCATTCTTTAGAGATATAATCGCTGACTGATTTCGCATGGCATCCTGCTTCGCGCTCTGCGCGGTCCCCAAAGCACCATCGCCAGCACCTCCACTTTGGGCGGTGCCCGAATCGCTCGTTGCAGTCTGACAACCTGCCACGGCCAAGGCTATCGGCACAACCAGAAGCGCGGATCGGGACAACAGCTTACTTTTAGACATATACAGACTCCTCGAAGCAGATTAAGGCAGTGAGTTGAGGCGATTTAACGAATAGTGTCAAGCGTACTTATCCTCAAAATGCCAAAATATCCGGTGATTTCGGGCATTTCCCCGCTAAAATGTGCGCGCTGCCTTGAAAAAAGCCGCACTGTTTACAGAAAGACGAAACAATTAGGAGGTTAATGTACCGTATATCTTATGAATCGAAATACCGTAATCGCAGAACTAGCCACGAATGAATCAACAATTGGTTAACACATTTGTTGGTTAACACATTTGTAAAAAATAACCAAGTTTCCTGAAAATCCTGAAAAAAGCAGATAAATTTACTTTTTAAACATAGCGTCGGCCTCACTACGAACCACCTCACGCATGCTAATTTCCTTCCTTACGCGCTCCAACTCGCAACTGAGATCCTTGATATATTCCTTCAGCGCTTCAACTGACAGATTGTCCAAGTCTCGCGGGACCCAATCTGCGGGTTTCGAAATTGCAATTTCGACATCGTCCATAATTTCCCCCTAATCCCAACGCCCAGATTATAACAACTCCTAGGAGCGTTCCGGGAGTAGAAATAAATAAATAAATGAATGAATGAATCACGAGAGTAGAATTAAATGAACAAATTAAAAAACCTGATCGCCGAAGACATGCGGGCGATCGAGATATCCGAGCCAGGAAATGCGAATGTCCTTGTCCCCACGCGCCGTCCAACACCCAAACCGGGGCATGGCGAAGTGCTAATTCATGTCGCTGCCGCTGGTGTCAATCGGCCTGATATAATGCAGCGCCAAGGTAGCTACCCTGCACCGACCGGTGCTTCCGATATACCCGGCCTGGAAGTCGCCGGACGCGTTGTGGGCTGCGGTCCAGGCGTTAGACGTTACAAGATTGACGATGATGTTTGCGCTCTGGTAACGGGAGGCGGGTATGCCGAATATTGCCTAGCACCCGAAATTCAGACCCTTCCCTTCCCGGCTGGTTATTCCGCCGCTGAGGCATCTTCCTTGCCGGAAAATTTCTTCACCGTGTGGACCAATTTGTTCGAACGCGGCCGTCTAGCGGCCGGCGAGCGTCTCTTGATACATGGTGGCTCAAGCGGTATTGGTACTGCGGCCATCCAGCTTGCCACCACCTTTGGAGTCCGCGTCTTCGCTACTGCCAGTTCAGAGAATAAATGCAACGTCTGCCGCCAACTGGGTGCTGAACTGGCTATCAACTATCAAACCGATGATTATCTCGCTGCCATCAAATCGGCTACTGACGGCGAAGGTGTAGATTTGGTGCTCGACATGGTGGGTGGAGACTATATACAGCGCAACCTACGTTGCCTCAGAACAGAGGGCCGGCTGGTACAGATCGCTTTCTTGAAGGGTTCGGAAACGGTGCTCAATCTAATGCCGCTGATGCTGAAACGGCTGACTATTACCGGGTCAACGCTACGCGCGCAGAGTACCTCAGCCAAGGGCCGTATCGCGGCAGCATTGGAGACGGAGGTATGGCCGCTGCTTGCAGCGCGCCAGATCGCACCGGTGATCGATAGCTCATTTTCGCTAGAAAACGCAGCCGAAGCTCATGCACGCATGGAAACAAGCGCCCATATTGGCAAAATCTTGTTGATTCCCGGCGGCCAATAATAATGACCAGGCCAATTGACCCTTGTCCTCCAAGAGGGATATATCACTCCTATTCATTCCGGCGTACAAAGTGTGCCCGGCGCCGATCCGAGAAGGAATCGGGGCGAAAGGATAGGTTATGTCTGAGTTATTGATGCCAAAGGCGACAGCAGTTTGGCTGGTTGAGAATACACTGCTCACCTTCGAACAGATCGCAGCATTCTGCAACCTGCACGATTTAGAGGTTCAAGGTATCGCAGACGGCGAGGTCGCCGTCGGAATTCGTGGCCTCGACCCAACCACCAATGGTCAGCTCACACGTGAGGAAATCACTCGCTGCGAAGCAGATTCGAAATTGCGCTTGGAATTGAGCACCCCAGGCAACAAGATACCGCCGCGCACCCGCCGTGCCCGATACACACCGGTCAGCAAACGCCAAGACCGGCCAAACGCGATCGCCTGGCTGCTCAAGAATTACCCGGAGTTGAACGACGCCCAGGTCGGCAAGCTCCTGGGCACCACGAAATCGACTATCACCGCGGTGCGCGAGCGTACGCATTGGAATACGCCCAATATTTCGCCACAGGACCCACTACTCCTGGGCATTTGCACCGAGCACGAACTGCTGGAAGAATTGCGCAAGGCGCAACGGCGCCAGGAACGGGAGGCAAAGAAAGCCGCGCGCGAGGTGAAGAAAGCCGCAGCCGCATCTGCAGAGTCCCACAAGGCACCATTGCCCACGGAACCAGAGCCGCCGGCGTCTCTCAATCCCTACGCTGACACGGAGCCTTCAACAGGTCCCAAGACCCCTGCTCCGCAAATGCCTGAAGCACCGACCCAAGACGGCGGATTGGACGAGCCTGATGTGGCCTCTGTTTTCGGTGAACAGCCCACCAAGCTGGAAGAACCCGGAACGGGCGGGGTGACATAAAGCATTTTTATCTCATTTCCGTTCAATCAAACGGTCCTATTTATCATACTGGTTCACGTGTTATTTGATACGACTCCGCCTGCTCAGTATTCGTGCTAAACTACCGCAGACGGCCAAATGCGCCTAGCACCTAAGCCACGCTTTCTAGCCTCTTTTTGGAGGTCGTCTCGAAATTTTGGATGGGCGATACCAATCAACGCCTGGGCGCGCTCGCTAAGAGATTTGCCGCGCAATTCAGCAACACCATATTCTGTTACCAACATATCCATGTCAGTGCGCGCGGTAGTAACCACCGAGCCTGGCTCGAGGCCCGAGACGATGCATGAGAGTTCACCATTCCTCGCCGTCGAATGGGTTACCACGAAAGAGCGCCCACCCTCAGCCATCATCGCACCTCGAATGAAATCTGCTTGACCGCCGGTACCGCTATATTGCATGCCGCCAATTGATTCTGAGCAGGCTTGGCCGGTGAGATCGACCACAATCGTCGCATTGATCACCACAATGCCCTTATGTTGCGCGATATAGGCGGTGTCATTGGTAAGGTCGACTGGATGACCCTCGATAGCCGGATTCTCATGGAGGAATTCATAAGTCTCTCGGGTTCCGGTGGTAAAGGTATACAGCGTCTTGCCCGGATTGATTGTCTTTCTCGAATTATCCACAACGCCTTCTGCCATCAGCACCCGCATGGCATCAACAAACATTTCTGTATGGATACCGAGATTCTTGTGACCGCGCAGACACAGGCCGACTGCACTTGGNGCAGCACCATAACCCAATTGGATCGTCGTGCCGTCCGGAATNCGCTCGGCGATTAAGGCNCCTATCTTTTCGTCTTCAGGCGTGGCAGTCGGATTGGGTAATTCGAATAGATCACTCTCATGTTCAACGATNGCGTCTACCTCGGANACATGNATCAAGGCATCACCACCGACCCGCGGCACATTGGANTTTACCTCCACCGCACTGAAGCACGATGTACCGATCAGCCGCTTGGTGTAATCGATGCTGATGCCGATACTCATAAAGCCTTGATCGTCCGGCGGCGATGCCAGGGTCATCACTGCATCAACATTCATGTCGTCGCGCATGATCTTGGGCATCTGGCCAAAATGCATTGGCGTCATGTCGTAGCGCCCCTCGAACACTCCGGGGCGGTCGGAGGCACCGCAGAACAGGCTGTCCCAGTAAATCATGTGAGCATGTTCTGGCTGCAGCAAGGCCTTAGCGAGAGAGGGACCAGGCAAAATCGTACCGGCGCGGACATTTGGCAAGCTGCTATTCCGAATGGCACGGCCCATGGCGGCAAGTAAAGCAGGCGGCTGGCCTGCCAGAGTCGGCAACACCAGGCGTTGACCACTTTCCAAGTGGCTGACAACATCATCCGCGCTTCGCAACCGATTGCGATATTCCGACCGCCAATCTCTGTTTTGAGACATTTTTCCTCCCTTAAGGTGGATCGATTTTGGCGCGCTACCCTAGATGGAGCAAGCGTGGCGACGGGATATGTGGCCAGAAGGAGTTAATTTCCTTTATGTTATGACAAAACATTTGCTAATTGTTCGAACCAAATCTGGGCAATTCACCGTCAAACATTTGATGTAAGAATGATGATCACTCCTTCCGATCTGGTCTCTCATATCGAAAGGTTGAGCCACGCTAAAATACTTTGCGTTGGCGACCTCATGCTCGACCGGTTCGTTTATGGCGATGTCGAACGAACCTCGCCAGAAGCTCCGGTGCCGGTGCTTACGATCGAACGCCAATCTGCCATGTTGGGCGGAGTGGGAAATGTTGCCCGTAACCTAATCAGCCTTGGTGCACGTGCAACGCTGCTCTCGGTGGTGGGCGATGACGAAATCGGGCGCATTCTCACTCAGCTGGTTGGCGAAGAGAAACGAATTGAACCACACCTCCTGGTCGGGCCGGGCCGGCGCTCCACCGAAAAGACTCGCTTCCTTGCTGGCAGCCAACAACTTTTGCGCTCCGACCTGGAAACACGCAAGCCAATCGGTGAACGTACTGCGGAGAACCTTCTACGTATGGCCGAAGACATCGTTCCACAATGCGACGTACTAGTGCTCTCGGATTATGCCAAGGGCGTGCTTACCAATGATCTATGCCGAGCTCTTATCGGTTGCGCGCGCAAGGCTTCCAAGCCGGTGGTGGTCGATCCCAAAGGGCAGGATTTTTCGCGCTATAGCGGCGCCAGCATCATCACACCGAACCGGCAGGAACTAGGGCTTGCAGTTGGCGTGCCAGTCGAGACAGAAAACGAAATTATCGCGGCCGGGAAAGCACTGATTTCTGAATTGGCGGTTGATTCTCTTTTGATAACGCGCAGCCAGAATGGCATGACTCTCCTCACAGCCGATGGACGTAGCGAACATCTCGCAGCCCAGGCGCGCGAAGTTTTCGATGTATCAGGCGCGGGCGATACGGTTGTTGCCACACTGGCAAGCGCTTTAGCAAACGGAGTGGGCGCGGGCGAGGCTTCGGCCCTGGCCAATTTGGCAGCGGGCGTCGTCGTAGCGAAGTCAGGCACCGCCGTGGTTTATGCCGCCGACCTACTGCATGCGGTCCGTGCCGCCGAGCTGTCGTCTTCCGAGGCTAAAATTGTACCGTTGACGACCGCACTTGAAAGTGTCGCAAAATGGCATACTGCTGGACATACNGTCGGCTTTACGAATGGTTGTTTCGACCTTCTGCACCCCGGTCATATTTCGCTACTTCGGCAAAGCAAAAATAGTTGTGGACGGCTGATAGTCGGCCTCAATAGCGACTCGTCGGTGCGACGCCTCAAAGGCGAGGACCGACCGATTCAGTCGGAAAGTGCCCGCGCACAAGTTTTGGCTTCCCTTGAGACTATTGATCTGGTGGTGATCTTTTCAGAGGATACGCCAATCGACATGATCAGTGCGATCCGCCCTGACGTTTTGATAAAGGGCGGAGATTACACCTTGGAGCAAGTCGTCGGCGCAAATNTAGTGCAAGAACATGGCGGAAAGGTCCTACTTGCCAAGATCGAGCCCGGTTTCAGCACCAGCGATACAATCGCGAGGCTGCAGCGCTGAATTGACCTTAGGCACTAAAACTTTGTTTAAGCCTTCGGTTACGCGACTTGACGAGGAAAATCTGATCCTTAATTCTCAGTTTTTTGCGCTTAAGCTCAGCAAGGGACAACGTATTGGGCGACGGACGTTGGGCTTCATCTTGTATCGCCTTCTCCAAATTGGCATGTTTCGCGGCAAGGCTGGCGACATAATCGTCTAATCCNAGCNCGGCGCTAATGTCGGCGGGATCAAGCCTAGAATACATCGTCCCCCATCGTAGCAAAANTTTTTNAATTTTTTGAGCAGAAGCGCAAAAGCGCNCGCCGAACGTCGANTGACCAACAAATAGATTGTGGCACATCGGCCATCCGTTGACCACTGAATCCGCAACAAAACTAGTTATTGAATGGTGCTCTCATAAAAACTGAGGTCGATCGCGCTTCTAGACGCTTCTGAAACAATGGTCTNCAAANAAANTATTAATTTTCAATTAGTTGTAGGAAAATTTTCCCAAATTTAATTAATTTCTTCATATCTGCACAAATAGATTGAAGCTCGATTTGGTGGNCCAACTGGGGTATGATNACGNATGTACGAANTATGCCATGTCTCAACGCTAGGAAAATGATGGATTCACAAGCTAACGATCAAAGACTTGTTTCCTTACGCATTGAACACCGCGATCTGGACGATGTAATCGGCAAATTGGTAAGCGATCATGAAACTGATGACGTCCGGATGCGCCGTATGAAAAAGCGAAAATTAGCTCTCAAGGACGAAATTGCGAAGCTTGAAAGCGATCAGCTTCCCAACTTAATTGCCTAGCTCAAGTGTGCGTCTGGGCGCAATATTATCACAAATTTGNGACCATTACCNGATCGTGGCNCGATTGCTGTCTTTCAGTTGCCCAGCGNGATCCNCACGACCGTTAATGACATAGGCNCNAAGAGTGCCTCTNACGGCTAACTCGTGATANCCNAACAGTACTGCCTTTTTNGNAATCGNATTGGCCAGTTGCACCGCCTTGATCTCAATNANTANCTGTCGCTAGNAAATTNGNGAAATGAGCACAAAAGNGTCTTTTCGTTCCGNAGCCCGGCCTTTAACATCGGNGCGCCACGTTTTGTANCGGCAGATAACGTTTACCTTTTTTCCAACCGCAACAGAGAGCTTCGTAAAACTTTGAGCACAGAGCAGCCCCGTGTGGGAATCATCATGGGTAGTCAATCCGACTGGCCCGTGATGCGTCATATCGGTTTAACCTTAGACAAAGTCGGAATCACCCACGAATCACGCATCATTTCGGCTCATCGCACGCCAGAGCGTCACAGTATTTATTGCGAAAGCGCAAAGAAACGTGGCATTCAAGTAATAATTGCCGGCGCTGGNGGCGCCGCACATCTNGCTGGCGTCACATCGGCATTGACCGCCCTTCCTGTTCTCGGCGTACCAATGGAAAGCGCTTCTCTTAAAGGCATGGATAGCCTTCTCTCCACGGTCCAGATGCCGGGCGGAATCCCGGTTGGTACGCTGGCGATAGGAAAGCCAGGCGCCGTTAACGCAGCACTTTTGGCCGCGGCAATTATTGCGCTGAGTGATAAACAGGTCGCCGCCGATCTAGATAATTTTCGCGCTCAACAGACCGCCAACGTTCCCGAAATTCCGGTCGACCCATCCGAATAACCCTATCGCAAGGGATAAGTGGTACGACTGCGCCGGGCGAATTTGGATATAATTTGGGGCGATGACCAAAAGTTGTTAAATTTTGCTCTTAGCCTACCTAGCCGCATGACATCTTCCAGCCGGCGGTCGAGAAAGCTCCAACTCTCTGCATGATCTTCGGACTTGTCGTCGAGCCAATAGAGAAAAGTTGAGCAGTAAACACCGGCCAATAGGGCGCGTTTGGTGTAGAAATTAAAATCAGTCGATTTGTCGCCAATGGCAAACCAGATGGTATCCACCGTGCGGTAGAGACAGCAAAGGGACAGACGCGCCTGCAACGGTTGGGCAAGAAAAGTGAGCGCCGCCCGCGCAGCCTCTGGATTATCCGCTTCTTGGTTGAGACGAAGGCGCACAGCAGTGGCAATGCGCCGTCGCNTACCCATTTCCTCGAGCGCTTCTAGATCAAGCACNGTTTCCATGCGCTGATCACCTGACGCCGAATGGTATTCAATTAACGACTCAGCACCATCGGGAAAAGCGCGTCGCGCTGCNTCAATATCNATGCCACATTCTTCTGCTCCGGCAAGAAGCGCTCGCTCGCTCCAACCGTCGAAGGGCACATGGACTCGCACCGCCTGGATAAGCCGGTCGCGGGTCTCATCAATTTCGAGTTTCCAATGCATCTTAACGTTTTATTCTTCCTCTGGCGCCCGGGAATGCTCACTGGTAAAGGTCAANGTAGAAAGATCAGTCATGCGCATAGGATATAGTATACCATCGAGATGATCACACTCGTGCTGCACAACCCGAGCGTGAAATCCCGACGCCTTGCGTTCGATAGTTTCGCCGTTCNGATCCACCCCACGGTAGATGATATGTCGGAAACGCGGCACCATNCCAGCCAATCCTGGAACCGAGAGGCAAGCCTCAAGGCCGTCAGTGATTTCNTGCCCCACGGGCTCGATCTCGGGGTTAATTAATACGGTAAAAGGGCAGCCTTCTGNCNGCTCGCCATCCTCCCCTTGTGCGCGCGCCGTGGGAACATGAAACATCACCAGGCGGAGCATTACATGCACCTGAGGCGCAGCCAGACCCGCCCCGAATGCGTCGGCTAGCGTATCCATCATATCATCGATCAATCGGGNGATTTCTGGCCCAGTGGGGTCAAGCACCGGTTCAGACGGGCGCAACAAAAGCGGGTGGCCCATGCGGGCAATCTTGAGAATAGCCATATCACTCAATATGGCGCCTTCCTGCCCTAGGGTAAACAGCAAGCAGCGGAGAAATATACTTTTTGCCCTTCCCGCCCTTCACAGGGACGGCCGAGCATGTTATGACGCGGCCTCTTTCCAGAACCACTGACCAGAATTAAGGAATAGCAGATTGGTACAGGTCGTCGTCAGAGAGAACAATGTCGACCAAGCCCTGAAGGCGCTGAAGAAAAAAATGCAGCGTGAGGGCATCTTCCGCGAGATGAAAATGCGGCGGCATTACGAGAAGCCATCGGAGAAGCGCGCACGAGAGAAAGCAGAAGCCATTCGTCGGGCACGCAAATTGGCGCGNAAGCGCTCGTCGCGGGANGANTAGACCCCCTCTCCCCTCTTTATCGGGTTGCACTAGTAAAGGCACGCCAACAGGCGATCCTCTAGAAGCTTCTGAGTTTCTGCCCGTCAGAGCGTCTTAACAATAGCCTCTACCATCTTCTTGGCGTCACCAAAAAGCATCATGGTGTTATCGTTGTAAAATACCGGATTGTCGATGCCCGCATAACCAGGCGACAATGAGCGTTTAATGAACAACACGGTTTTGGCGTTTTCCACGTCCAAAATTGGCATGCCAGCGATCGGGCTTTGCGGGTCAGTTTTAGCAACCGGATTAACCACATCATTGGCGCCGATTACGAAAGCTACATCAGTGGACGAAAAATCGCTGTTGATCTCATCGAGTTCAAAGACGTCGTCATAGGGTACACTAGCTTCAGCGAGAAGCACGTTCATATGGCCCGGCATACGCCCCGCAACCGGATGGATAGCATAGCGCACGCGGACGCCTTGCTTGCCAAGCGCCTCGGCCATCTCCTGCACGGCGTGCTGAGCCTGCGCTACGGCAAGACCGTAACCAGGCACGATTACCACCGAACCGGCATTAGACAGAATGAACGCAGCATCATCGGCGCTGCCAGCCTTGTGCGGCTTGTCACTTTTGATAGATACCGAGTCCTCGCCCCCAAACCCTCCAAGGATAACACTAACGAAGGAGCGGTTCATGCCCTTGCACATTATATAGCTCAAAATCGCTCCTGATGAGNCAACTAGAGCGCCAACAATGATCAGCACCGTGTTCTCGAGAGTGAACCCAATACCAGCCGCCGCCCAACCAGAGTANGAATTGAGCATCGAGATCACGACCGGCATGTCAGCGCCGCCGATCGGGATGATTATCAAGACACCAAATACCAGTGCCAGCAACGTCATGATCCAAAACACGGTCGGTGATTGGTCGATGCAAAATATGGCTGACAGCGCGACAATAANAAGTGCGACAGCCAAGTTGAACAGGCGCTGTCCTGGAAATACCAGCGGAGCGCCGGTCATCAGCTCCTGCAATTTAGCGAAGGCAATGATGGAGCCAGTGAAGGTGATTGCACCGATCACCATGCCAATACTCATCTCGATACGGCTCACTAGTTTGATCTTACCCTCAATAGCGATATGAAAAATATCGGGTGCAAGAAGGGCGGAGGCGGCGACCAACACAGCCGCCAAGCCAACCAAACTATGGAATGCTGCAACCAATTGCGGCATGGCTGTCATTTGAATTTTAAGTGCAATTAAGGTTCCGACGGCACCGCCAACAACGATACCGACTACAATCCAGAGATAATCCTCGATGCCAGGTTGGGCGAGCGTCGTGCCAACNGCGATAATCATGCCAGNGATGCCNAAAATATTACCTGCCCGAGCGGAAGCCGGCGAGGACAATCCACGCAGGGCCATAATGAAACAAACACCTGCAATCAGATAGAGAATTGCCGCGAGATTCACGGTCATCAAAGCGGTCCTTTTACTTCTTTTTATACATTTGCAGCATCCGTTGCGTTACGGTAAAGCCACCAAATATGTTCACGGCTGCCAACCCCACGGCGACCCCGCCAAGAATTTTGGCAACACTTCCTTCCATCGGCGCCGCGGCAATCAACGCACCAACGATGATGACACTCGAAATGGCGTTAGTGACCGACATCAGCGGCGTGTGAAGGGCTGGCGTCACGCTCCAGACAACGTAGTATCCGACAAAGACCGCCAATACGAATACGGTCACCGCAATAACCAACGGATGAATATCCATCACGATTTCCATGATTAGGTTTGTTCTCCTATCAGTGCCGCGTTTACCACCGCTCCACCTCGGGTCAACAGTGCGCCTTTGATCACCTCGTCCTCCCAGTCAATTTTCATATTACCGGTTTCGCCGTCAATCATAGGAGAGACGAAATTATAGAGATTTCGAGCATACAGCGAGCTCGTGTCTGTGGGCACCCGAGCCGGATAATTTGCGTGACCGATAATCGTGACGCCATGCTTGACAACCACCATATCGCGCTCGCTCAATTCACAATTGCCACCACTTTCAGTGGCAAGATCCACGATCACCGAGCCAGCCTTCATATCCTTTACCATGGCCTCGGAAATTAGCACTGGTGCCTTTTTGCCGGGAATTTGCGCCGTGGAAATGCAAATATCCTGCTTAACTAGTGTATCGTGAATTAATTGCGCCTGGCGCTTTTGATAGTCAGCGCCCATCTCGCGCGCATATCCTCCAGTCGTTTCGGCGCTTTCGCTACCGGTATCTTCCACCTCAATAAAGGTCGCACCAAGACTTTCCACCTGTTCCTTGACCGCTGGTCGCACATCGAACGCGCTAACGATAGCACCAAGCCTGTGCGCAGTTGCGATAGACTGCAATCCAGCAACGCCGGCACCAAGCACCACAACTTTTGCCGGAACAATAGTACCTGCTGCAGTCATCATCATGGGTAAAATCCTGCCGAATCGACCCGCCGCATCAATAACTGCCTTGTAGCCAGCAATATTGCTCTGCGAGGAAAGGGCATCCATACTCTGTGCGCGGCTGATACGCGGGATTAGTTCCATGGCAAAGCTAGTCAATCCATGCTTGGCATAAGCCTCCACCTTATCCTTGTGAAAGAGCGGGTTGAGCAGTCCAATCAGAACCGCGTCCGGCTTTATCATCGCCAGTTCGTCCACTTGGCCTTCTCCACTGCAATAGGGCGCGCCGACCTTAATGATCATGTCCGCCTCACCGTAAACTGCGGCAGCATCCGCAACGATGGTCGCGCCTGCGACGCGCAACTCGTCATCCAGCATTGAGGATGACTCGCCAGCGCCTGCTTCTATGAGAACTTCAACACCGAGGGAGGTAAACTTCTTCACCGAATCCGGCGAAGCTGCAACGCGGGTTTCGCCCGGGAATATCTCTTTGGGAATTGCGATCTTCATAGGTTATCCTTGTTAAGTGTACCGCCGAATAAGCAGCGTCCCGAGATAAACCGCGACACTGAATAGCGCGCTAAATAGGGTTTGCCAATACCGGTGTGGCCTTAATTCAAGCTCATGTTAAAAATCGTGCAAATTTGTAGCAAATTTTAGTGCACCCGAATTGGTTACGCTGCCTCCGGCACACCCGTGCGATCAAGTATCTCGCTTTGCCGGCGGTCCAGGGTGTCCGCTTCGAAATCCTCAATCAGTAACTCGAACGCATGGTGCCAATTCAATTTAGCTCCCAGATGTAGGAAGACCGAGCCCAAACCAATGGCCGAGCGATCAAGAAGGACAAATTCGCGCGGGAGCTTCACACCGCCTAGGCGGCGAATTTCGTTGTGAGTTTGGGCCGCGATAGATCCCCCGAACTTACCGCTACCAGATTCGTCAATCAGACGCACACGGTCATCAGTCAGTGGGCCGTAGATGTATTTTGCCCAAATCGCAAGCGCGTCGGTGAGTTCAGCGGAAAGTCCAGTAAAACCCCAACTCTCAAAAGCGTACATCATCAACTCGCGGTCATCCTTTTGCACCGCATGATAGAGGTCGATCACCCCTTGGATGAAGCGCGCTGGCAGAATGCGAACGCAACCATAATCAAGAAGGTTTACCGCACCGTTAGGGCGAATAGTGTAATTTCCGAGATGCGGGTCGCCGTGCAGCACTCCGTAGTGGTAGAGTGGGTAGTACCAGGCAGTAAACAAATTGCGCGCAATGCGATCACGTGCATCCTGCGGCGCAGTTCTTGCATCAAGTAGAGGCGCGCCGTCTAGCCATGTCATAGTGAGAAGCCTTGCTGTGCTGAGCTCTGGTATTACCTCAGGCACATATACGCCACTCTCTTCCGCAAACAGCTCGGCGAAAAGGCGGAGATGAAGCGCCTCGCGGACATAATCCAGCTCTTCTCGAAGACGCGCCGTCAATTCACTTAGGACTTCGCTAGTGTCTATCGCCGGGTCGTATCGCTTATAGAGAGTAAAGATCATTTTTAGCTGGCTTAAATCCGCTTCAACAGTTGACGCCATATCGGGATATTGCAGCTTGCAAGCCAGCAGCCGGCTGTCCAGGCTATGTGCTCTATGAACTTGGCCAAGGGAAGCCGCCGCTGCCGCCTCCTGCTCAAAGCTCTTGAAACGGCTTTGCCAGTCTGTACCAAGTTCGCTCCGCATGCGACGCTTGACAAAGGCCCAGCCCATCGCCGGTGCTTGGGATTGAAGCACGCGCAATTCCTCGATGTAATCTTTAGGTAAGCCGTCGGGGATAGTAGCGAGTAATTGCGCGACCTTCATAAGTGGACCCTTGAGACCACCGAGCGCACGCCTCAATTCAGCCGCGTTCTTCGCTGGAGAACTAGGCATGCCGAGATAACGCTGTCCTGCCATGCGCGCAGCCAGGCCACCCACCGAGGTTCCTACGCGGGCGTACCGCCTTACCCGCCCACTCATCCTGTTGTTTTCAGACACCATAATGTGACCGCCCCTAGAACTCGGCTTCCAACTGATCGACGAAGCCAGAGATGATATCAAGCCCGCGTGACCAGAATTCCGGTTTGCTAGCGTCAAGGCCAAAGGGTGCCAACAGCTCCTTATGGCGGAGCGTGCCGCCGGCGCGCAGCATGGCAAGATATTTCGGCTCGAAACCCTCGTCCGCCTCTTGGTAGACGGCATAGAGCGCGTTTACTAGGCAATCGCCAAAGGCATATGCATAGACATAAAAGGGCGAGTGGATGAAGTGCGGTATATAGGCCCAGTAATGACGGTACTCTTCCTCAAAGTGTAGCGCTGGCCCCAGGCTATCGCCTTGCACTGACAACCAGATGTCACCGAGCCGCTCCGGCGTCAATTCACCTGAACGCCTTTCGTCATGGACACGCCGTTCGAAGTCGCAAAACGCTACCTGGCGCACCACGGTGTTCAACATGTCCTCAACCTTGCCTGCGAGCATCACCCGCCGGCGTGTAGGCGTGCTCTCGCTTCCTAGGAGGGCACGGAAAGTCAATTGCTCGCCGAACACCGATGCTGTTTCCGCCAAGGTCAACGGCGTATCTGACATCAGCGCACCTTGCGGACTGGCGAGCACCTGATGCACACCATGTCCGAGCTCGTGAGCCAACGTCATCACATCACGCGTCTTACCCTGATAATTGAGCAACAGATAGGGATGCGCGCTCGGTACAGTGGGATGAGCGAATGCCCCCGGCGCCTTGCCAGGCGCTACCGGAGCGTCGATCCAGGCATTATCAAAAAAGCGCTGGCCAATATCGGCGAGATTGGGCGAGAAAGCACGGTAGGAAGTCAGTACAAGATCGACTGCCTCACCCCAGGGAATTATGCGGTCATCATCTTCCGGCAAGGGCGCGTTGCGGTCCCAATAATTTAGCTTTTCGCTACCGAGCCAGCGAGCCTTGAGGGCGTAATAGCGGTGCGAAAGGCGCGGATAAGCCTTTTGAACCGCTTGGACCAGCGCATCAACCACCTCATCCTCGACCTGATTGCTGAGATTGCGTTCGGAAATTGGGCGCTCGAAATGGCGCCATTTGTCCTCGGTCTCCTTATCCTTGGCAAGCGTGTTGATGATCAGCGAAAAAGTGCGAATATTGTCACCGAAAACTTGGCCGATGGATTTAGCGGCAGCATGGCGACGGCTCTCCTCTGGGTCTGACAGAAGGTCAAGCACCTCAGCGCTGGTCAACTCCTTGTCTCCAAGCGAGAAACGGAGTGCGGCAACAGACTCGTCAAAGAGGCGCATCCAGGCAGAGCGGCCGGATATCCTTTTTTCGTGTAGCAGGCGCTCAAGTTCATCAGAAAGCTGATGCGGACGGTAAGCGCGCACATCGCGCAGCCAGGGCGAATAATGGGCAAGCGCTCTAACTTTTTTCTTCTCCTCGAGCAACGAGTCCTCGATGCGATTGAGCTCCAAAGTGAGGAACAGAAGATCGCTTGAGATGTCGTTCGCCGCTTCCGAGAGGTTTTGGAAGAAGCGGGCAATTTCGGTATTCTCCATAGCGGTGCAATAACTTAGATAAGCATAGCTGGTGAGGCGGCCGAGGATTTCTTGCACCTCCTCATATTCGCCGATCAGCGCACCAAGCGCTTCACCACTTAAATCTGCAACCATGCCTGCATATTGCTCGTTCAGCGTCCTTGCCCGCATCCGCGCATCGTCAAGGTCGCCGCTCAACGTCTCGCATTCCGCCCCGACATAGAGGTCACTGAGATCCCAACGCGGTAGTTCACCCAATTTTGCCCTGACATCTTTGCTCATGTATTCGCCTCTCCTGGTGCACATCGAAATCTCGCTCTATCATGCTGCAAAACGAAAAGCCAAGAGGAGCGTTGAGATTGACTGGAAATAAGTGGCAAAGCTTGCCCGGTATGTTTTTCGAGATTGCCGAACAAGGTGGTGACGCCGCCTTCATGTGGGACAAGAGAAACGGTCACTATCAGCCGATTTCCTGGGCGAATACAGCAGCGCAAGTACATAAACTGGCGTGGGGCCTAAAAACGCTTGGCATCAGGGCCGGTGACCGTGTAGCAATCGTCTCAGAAAACCGCTCGGAATGGGTGATTGCCGATTTAGCCATCATGACCTTGGGCGCTATTAGCGTGCCAACCTATACTACGAACACGGTGCGTGATCACCACCACGTACTCTCCGATTGCGATGCCAAGGGCGCCATCGTGTCAACCAGCGAGCTTGCCAACCGCCTGCTGCCAGCCGCAATCAAAGTCGCTGCAACCAATTTTATTGTGGCTATGGAAGCCATCGAACCCGGTGTCTTCGATATCGCAATACATGCGTGGGACGAACTCCTTGCAGCTGATGCTGCTGCCGAAGAAGATCTAGAAAAAGGGCTGAATGAGATCGCCCCCGGCGATACCGCCTGCCTGATCTACACCTCCGGCACCGGCGGTAATCCCAAGGGGGTAATGCTTAGCCACAAGGCGATCCTCGCCAATTGCAATTCGGCTGGCGCATTGCTTCGCCAATTGGGCCTCGGCGATGAAGTGTTTCTCTCGTTCCTTCCCCTTAGTCACGCCTACGAGCACACGGCGGGGCTTTACTTTCCGATCTCGATCAATGCCCAGATCTATTACGCCGAGAGCATCGAGACGCTAGCCAACGACCTTACCGAGGCACGCCCAACTATTATGGTAAGCGTGCCGCGCCTCTACGAAGTCATGCACCGGCGTATCACCCTCGGTCTCAGTCGACAAAGCGCTGTCAAGCAGGCGCTTTTCGCCCGAGCAGTGGCTCTCGGGCGCAAGGAATATGAGAATCCCAAAAGCCTTGGGCTAGTTCAGGGCATGCTCAACGGCCTCTTGGAGCGCCTGGTGCGCAACAAGGTCCGTGAACGCTTTGGCGGCCGCCTCAAGGCGATGGTTTCAGGCGGTGCGCCGCTCAATCCAGAAGTCGGCATCTTCTTCACCGCCCTTGGTGTACGTCTTCTTCAAGGTTATGGTCAAACTGAGGCGGCGCCCGTGATCAGCTGTAATCCACCCGGTAAGGTCAAGCTGCACACGGTCGGCCCGGCGCTCAAAGGGGTCGAGGTCAGAATCGCCGAAGACGGCGAAATTCTCGCTCGCGGTGAGATGCTGATGAACGGTTATTGGAAAGACGAAACCATTACCAGGCGAGCTATTCAGGACGGCTGGCTCCACACGGGCGATATCGGCCATCTCGATGAAGACGGCTATATCGAGATCACCGATCGCAAGAAGGACATCATAGTGCTCTCCGGAGGCGACAATATTTCGCCGCAAAGGGTTGAGGGTTTACTGACACTACAACCGGAGATCGGTCAAGCCATGGTCTATGGGGATGAGCACGCCTATCCAGTGGCGCTCCTGGTGCCAGACGAGGAGTTCACCCGCCAATGGCTCGTCGGTAGCAACTTCGCCGCTCTCGAGAACGATCCCGGCTTCCTCAAGGCGCTAAGCGACGCGGTGGGACGCGCTAATGCTGACCTTTCCCAGTTCGAGCGCATAAAACACTTCACCTTGGCGGAAGCGCCGTTTACGGTCGACAACGAATTGATGACGCCAACCCTGAAGGTCCGCCGCCACAAGATCCTCGAACTCTATCGTGACGCCTTAGAAAAGCTTTACTGACCACACTTACTAGCCACCGAAAAAGGGCTTGCGCTTCTCGCGGAAGGCGGCGAGGCCTTCCTGGTGGTCAGGCATAGTGTTGGTCAAGGTTTCATAAGCGATGGAAGCATCCATCATTCCGTGGGCTAATTGCTTGAGACCGACGTTTATCGCGGCCTTAGTGAGGCGCACCGCCATGGTCGAGCCGCGCTCTAAGCTATTCGCCATCTCCTCGGTCTTAACGTCGAGTTCTTCTCGGGGCACGGCGTAATTGATTAATCCAATCTCAGCTGCCGCCTTTCCGTCGATGATCTTTCCGGTCATTAGAAATTCCTTTGCGCGGGGATAGCCGATTAGTTGCGGCCAGATGATTGCCCCGCCATCGCCGGCGACGAGCCCAACATTAACATGAAGATCACCGATGCGTGCCGTCTCAGACGCGATGATTATGTCAGAGAAAAGCACCATGGTGGCACCCAATCCAATCGCGTCTCCATTAAGACGGCAAACTATCGGCTTCTCGCAATCGAGCATGCCATAAACGATTTGCTTAGCCTCAACAGCGATCTGCGCGAATCGCTCGGGATGATCCGCTGCCGCCTGCAGCCAGTCAAGATCACCACCAGCGCAGAAGGCGCGACCAGCGCCGGTGAGGACAACAATATCAGTGTCTTCGTCCGACGCGACGTCGTAGAAGATGCGCGCGAGTTCATAATGCATTCGGGCATTTACGGCATTAAGCACATCAGGTCGATTGATCTGCAATGTCAGGATGCGGCCCTCGCGCGATGTCGCGATGGTCTCGTAATTTTCATAGCCGTGCATGTCATGCCCTCCTGGGTCGTTCCGTTCTTGAAATGATTAACGCTCGTCCTAGAGGGTAGTATAGTGTGCCAGCATGGCGCACGAAAACGCGCCACGGGCATAGTCCAGGACCACGAAAAGAGCTATGGGGCAGACATGAAACTTGCCGAAGTTTCTCTCGACGACAAATATTCCGCTGAACGCGGCGAGGTTTTTTTGACTGGTACCCAGGCCTTGGTGCGTCTACCGATGATGCAATACCGGCGCGATGCAGCGCTCGGGCAAAACACGGCCTGCTACATCTCCGGCTATCGCGGCTCGCCCTTGGGAAATTTCGACAAAGCGTTGTGGCAAGCGAAGCAGTTTCTCAAGCGTCAAAATATTCATTTCCAACCCGGTGTGAATGAGGATTTAGCAGCGACCGCGCTGTGGGGCACGCAGCAGATAAATCTCATGGGCGATGGCGACAGGGACGGCGTGTTTGGCATCTGGTATGGCAAGGGCCCCGGCGTCGATCGCTCAGTTGATGTTTTTAAGCACGCAAATCTCGCAGGCTCGGCGCATTTAGGCGGCGTGCTTGCGCTTGCCGGCGACGATCATGTCTGCGCCTCCTCCACCACAGCACATCAGAGCGAATACAATTTCCGCGCCGCTATGATGCCAGTGCTCAATCCCTCGGGTGTACAGGAAATTATCGATCTTGGACTCCATGGCTGGGCAATGTCGCGCTATTCAGGGCTTTGGATAGGCTTTATCTGTATAGCCGAGACCATCGATTCGTCAGCGATAGTTTCGATCGACCCGGGGCTCAATATGCCTGTCATGCCGGAAGATTACATCCTACCGGAAGGCGGCCTTAACATCCGCTGGCCCGATACACCACTCGGCCAGGAAGCGCGACTACACGAATACAAGCTTGACGCAGCACGCGCCTACGTACGAGCCAATAAGCTTGACCAAACCATTGTTGACGGTCCTGGGCGGCGCATCGGCATTGTCACCGCCGGAAAGGCTTACCTGGATGTGCGCCAGGCGCTCGACGATCTCAGCATCGATCTGGACACCGCTAAGCGCCTCGGCATCGCGATCTACAAGCCGGCGATGACCTGGCCACTCGAACCGATGGGCATGGTAAACTTCGCCCGCGGGCTTGACGAAATCCTTGTAGTCGAAGAAAAGCGCGGCCTGATCGAGGAACAACTCAAGGCTATTCTCTACAATATCGACGCAGACTCCCGCCCGCGTGTTTTCGGCAAGCATGACGCCGAAGGAAAATGGTTGCTACGCTCGGCCGACGAGCTCGATGCCGGACAAGTAGTACAAGCTTTGGAACGCCTCTTTGGCGTACGCCCGGGCTTTGAAAAGGTGCGGGAGCGCGCCAAAATGCTGGCGCAACGCGCCGAAGAGATTGCTCAAGCAGAGCAGGCGGCAATCTTGCGAATCCCCTATTTCTGCTCCGGCTGTCCCCATAACTCATCGACCAAGGTCCCCGAGGGTAGTCGCGCGCTCGCCGGCATCGGCTGCCATTACATGGTGCAATGGATGGAGCGTGATACAGATACTTTCACCCATATGGGTGGCGAGGGCGCCAACTGGATCGGCCAAGCGCCATTCAGCAAGACCGATCATGTATTCCAAAATATTGGCGACGGCACTTATTTCCATTCGGGCTCACTGGCCATCCGCGCCGCGGTCGCGGCAAGCGCCAATATTACCTTCAAAATTCTCTATAACGATGCCGTGGCAATGACCGGCGGCCAACCGATGGACGGTCCGCTCTCCGTGCCACGCGTTTCGCGCCAACTTCAATCTGAGGGCGTTGAAAGAATCGCTGTAGTCACAGATGATCCGCTGAAATACCCGCTCGACAATCAGTTCGCCCCCGGCGTCACAGTACATCACCGCGACGACCTCGATAAGGTGCAGCGCGAGATGCGCCTGTGGGTCGGCGTCTCAGCAATTGTTTATGACCAGATGTGCGCGACCGAGAAGCGACGGCGGCGTAAACGCGGCCTGTTGAAAGATCCCGATACGCGTATCCTCATCAATCCAGATGTATGCGAAGGCTGCGGCGATTGCAGTGTAGCGTCGAACTGTCTCTCCGTCGTGCCGAGCGATACAGAATTCGGCCGTAAGCGCAAAATCGATCAGTCCTCCTGTAATAAAGACTATAGCTGTGTTAACGGTTTCTGCCCGAGCTTTGTCATGGTCAAGGGGGGCACCTTACGCAAGCGCAAGCCGACCGGCGTTGGCGACAAACTGTTTGCAACACTGCCCGAGCCGATGATTCCCTCTTGCGAAAAACCACACAACACTGTCATCACTGGAGTAGGTGGCACTGGTATCGTGACCATCGGTGCGCTCCTCGGCATGGCGGCACGCCTGGAGGGCAAAGGCGCCACCGTGCTGGACAAGGCGGGACTGGCACAAAAATACGGTGCTGTTATTAGCCATGTGCGTATCGCTGAGAAAACTGAAGATATCCACGCCGTACGCATTGGTTCTGGTGGCGCTGACCTCCTGCTTGGCTGCGACTTGGTCGTCGCGGCAGGATCCGAAGCACGATCCCGCCTAGTGCCTGAAACTGGGCGCGCTATAATCAACAGCAACGAGGCGCCAACTGGCGATTTCACCCGCGACCCAGACTTACAATTCCCTGGCGAAGACCTACAAAAAGTCATCCGCGGCAACGATCCAAAAGCCGAATTTATCGACGCTACGCACCTCGCCACGGCCCTTATAGGTGACTCCATTGCATCCAACCTGTTCCTCCTCGGTTATGCCTACCAGAAGGGCCGAATTCCTTTGAGCAGCGCGGCGATAGAGCAGGCTATCGCGCTCAACGGCGTATCGGTCGATTCTAATCAACGCGCTTTCCGCTGGGGTCGCACTGCTGCAGTTAATCTCTCCGCCGTAACCGAGCAGGCCACCGGCGGCGAACCGCAAGCAATTACGGCCAACAATTCAAGCCTCGACGCTATTATCACGAGTCGCAGCGCGGACCTTACCGCCTATCAGAATGCCGCCTATGCCCAGCGCTACAGCGAGTTTATTGCTCATGTGCGCACTGTCGAATGCCAACGCACACCAGGCAAGGAAGAGTTCGCCAATAGCGTCGCCCGCGCCTATCACAAGCTCCTGGCCTATAAGGACGAATATGAGGTGGCGCGTCTCTATACTGATGGACGCTTTGAGAAGTTCGTGCGCAGTACCTTTGAGGGTGATTATTCTCTGCATTATAGCCTCGCGCCACCGCTTTTGGCAGCGCGCGATGCTGAGACCGGGCATCTAAAAAAGCGCCTTTACGGGCCTTATATGATGACCGCCTACCGCCTCCTGGCGAAATTCAAGTTTTTACGTGGCACCCCATTCGATCTCTTTGGGCATTCTGCGGAGCGACGCAGCGAGCGAACTCGGATTGCCGCTTATGAGGCAACTGTGCGCGAACTCCTCGGAGATCTCACGCGAGACAACCATGCGCTGGCGGTCGAAATTGCCCGATTACCGTTGCAGGAACGGGGTTTTGGTCATGTCAAACAGGCGAATTCTGACACCGCAAGAGCACAGGAGATGGAACTAATGAACGCTTGGCGCAATCCATCAAGTCAGGCGAGCGCAGCGGAGTAAAGAGAGAAACCGAATGAGTGAAAATGGATCAGTAATAGTTGTCGGCGTCGGGCCTGGATTAGGGGCCGCACTTTGCCGGCGTTTCTCGAAAGAGGGCATGAAAGTTGCCGTCGCGTCGCGAAAAGCCGAAAATACGGAGAAGATCGTTACCGAAGTGAATGCACTGGGTGGCGGCCAGGCTCGAGGCTTTTCGGTAGATACCACTGACGAAGGGGCAGTCCAAAGTCTGTTTGACGAAGTTGCAGGCGATTGGGGCGTGCCGAACGCCGTCATATACAATGCTGGCGCCTTCATGAAAACCAGCATTCTCGAAGCCAAAGCAGATGATTTCAAACGCTGCTGGGAAGCCAATTGCTACGGAGGCTTTTTGGTGGGCCGAGCCGCCGCAAAATGCATGGTACACCATGGGTCGGGCTCGATCCTCTTCACGGGCGCGACGGCGAGCAAACGGGGTAGCGCTCAATTCTTCAATCTCTCGGTCGGCAAGTTCGGTCTACTTGCTCTAGCTCAAGCGATGGCGCGTGAGTTAGGGCCGCAAGGCATCCATGTAGCCCATATTATTATCGACGGGCAGATCATGTCCGAGCGCTACGCGCACCTGGCTGAGGACCGGCCACCGGACGCGCTGCTGGAACCAGAGTCGATCGCCGAAACCTATTGGCAACTCCACATGCAAGACCGCACGAGTTGGGCCTTTGACGTCGACCTCAGACCTTGGGTTGAAAAATTTTAACGCACTTCTCCAAAGAGCTTCGACAATTGGAATGCCTTTTTCATTCGGCCAATCTTGCCAAGTCGAGGGTTTGGAGGCACACGTTAAACGCCTAAAGGCTGTTTAAAAAGCATGTTTGTCAGACTCCGCTTTGAACTTCTCCAGCGCCTCTGGCGGCGTCTCGGTCTGATGATTGTCTTTCCATTCGCTGTACTTCATACCGTAAACTACTTCGCGTGCCTGCTCGTAATCGAGGTCAACGCCGCGCTCTTTGGCCGCCGCCAGATACCATTTGGCGAGACAATTGCGGCAGAAGCCAGCCAGATTCATCAAGTCGATATTTTGCACATCGGTGCGCTTGCGGAGATATTCCGTAAGGCCGCGAAACGCCGCCGCTTCTACTTCGATACGTGTTTGTTCGTTCATATTCTTACTCCACTCGTCTCTGCGGAATGTTTTGTTGTATCCGTCTAGTAATACGTATAACAGCGCATGCGCTTCTCCCCAACCACCGGCTTCGGTATCCCCGCATTGGCGGTCGGTATCCTCGTCATTTCCTTTTCGCCCGTTTTGGTGCAGGTAAGCGAGGTCGGCCCGAGCACAATAGCACTTTACCGCACGCTGTTCGCCATGCCCACGCTCACCGCCTGGGTGTTGGCCGAACGCCGCTGGGAACCCACACATAAACGCCACCTGACTCGGCGCAATTTGATGTTATTAGCACTTGCCGGTCTGTTCTTCGCCGGCGATCTCATCGCCTGGCACAATGCCATCCGCCTTAGCGGGGTCGCCAACGCCACTTTCCTCGCCCATCTCTCTACTCCTATCGTCTCGATCGGAGCTTGGCTGATCTTTCGGGAGCGACTTAGTTGGGGGTTTATGACCGGCCTGATGATTGCCATGACCGGCACCGCCTTGATCATGGGNGCAAGCACATTCGGGCTGAGCGGTCATCTGTTGGGCGACGGACTTGGNGTACTCACCGCATTTTTCTATGGCGCCTATCTCCTCGTAATTAAACNGCTGCGCGACAGTCTACCTAGCGGCCTGATCATGGCAGTGAGCAGCTTTTTCAGCTTACTNATCTTCCTCATCGCNGCGGTNGTCATGGGCGAAACACTAGTCCCCGAGACGCTTATCGGCTGGGGCTTCCTTGTCGCCATCGGGATTGGAATCCATAGCGGCGGTCAGGGCCTCATCACAATCGCCTTCCGCCATATTAACGCCTCCTTTGCCTCTGTCGCCCTACTAGCGACGCCGGTCTTAGCGGCCTTTTTCGGTTGGCTTTTACTCGGTGAAACACTGACCCTGCCACAAAGCATCGGCTGTGCCGCTGTGCTCGCCGGCATCATTCTCTCGCAGCGTTTTAGCAGAGCCAAGTCATGAGACTGGCCAGGGCATGACAGCTCAAACGGCTGCACCCTGGCTATTCTGGCTCGCCGCAGTGCTCCTGTTCGGCTATGGCCATCTCACGCGGGTCGCACCAGGTGGCATGATTGATGTCCTGATGCGTGATTTCAGTGTCGGCGCAGCCGTGCTAGGCAATATTTCGGCCATGTACTGGTACGCTTACTCGATTTTCCAGATACCCGGTGGTTTCCTGCTCGACCGTTTCGGCCCCAAACGCATCATCGCTGTAAGCGCTCTTTTCTGCACAGTGGGCGGCCTATTATTTGCCTATGCACCGAGTGTGGAAATCGCTAATGCCGGGCGGTTTATTACAGGCGCTGGCGGAGCGGCCCTATACGCCTGCTGCGTCAAGATTGCCCATACCTCATTCGATTCACGACGCTTCGCCCTTCTCGGCGGGATTACTATTCTAATTGGCATGTTCGGTGCCGCCCTCGGCCAGGCGCCAATTGCCGCGCTGATCGAAATCGACGGATGGCGATCTGTAATGATCTGGGTAGCGCTAGCCGCGCTGCCGCTTGGCGCGTTGGTTTTTCTAGGTCATTCCAAACCGTCAGCGGCGTCCACTACCGCCATCAATTCGCATCAACTGTTCGGTCTGATGCGCGACGTCGCTCGGCTCCGGCAATATTGGATTGTCACACTTTTCGCCATGATGATCGCCGGACCAGCAGTCTCCTTTCCGGTCTGGGGCATTGCCTATTTTATGCAAGTACTTGATTACGCACGACCCGAAGCAGCTATTTATACGACTATAGCTCTGCTCGGCTGGGCCGCCGGATCACTATCAGCAGGCTGGCTCTCAGGCTGCTTGTTGCGCCGACGTAAATTTATTGCCATCAGCCAGTCCGTGACTGGTCTAATCGGCTGGTCGCTTTTCGTCGCCTTTCCCGGCTTTCCGGATTGGGTCCATTACATCCTAATGCTTCTGATCGGACTATCTGCCGGCGGTATTGTAGTCAGCTTTATTCTCATTGCCGACAACTGTGAACCGCGTGCAGTGGGTACTGCGACCGGCATCTCCAACACCTTGGTAATGCTAATGAGTGCCGCGATATTATTAATCATGGGCTTCGTGCTCGACCTGTTATGGACTGGTGAAATTGTCGAGGGCGTGAGAACTTATTCACCATTCGCTTTTCGTATGGCCTATCTCATTATGCCGACTGCGTCACTAGTTGCCCTGCTGGCCGCGCTTGCTATCCACGAATCACCGTCTGCAGAAAGCTAATTACAAATGACATTCAGAATATCGCCATGATAAAGACCCCACGCCAAATTCTCCGCAAAATGTTCGATGCCGCTGTGGACGCGGCCCAACCGGTGCATTGCGTGCCTCAATATTTGCCCTCGCCGCCCCGGGGGCGCACGATAGTAATTGGTGCAGGCAAGGCCAGCAGCGCCATGGCCCGGGCTGTCGAAGAAAATTTCTCTGGACCGATAGAGGGCCTGGTCGTGTCACGTTACGGCCACCTGGTCCAAACACAAAAAATTGAAGTCGTTGAAGCTTCTCATCCTATACCAGACCGAGCCGGCGCTGACGCGAGCCGACGAATTCTCGATTTAGCGAACGGCCTTAGCGAAGACGATCTCGCACTCTGCCTGATTTCCGGTGGCGGCTCGGCCCTTCTATCTCTACCCGACCAAGGCCTCACACTCGATGACAAGCAGCAAGTCACTACAGCGCTCCTTCGCTCAGGCGCTAACATCTCCGAGATCAATTGCGTGCGCAAGCATCTCTCGGCGATCAAAGGTGGCCGTCTTGCCGCTGCTTGCCACCCAGCACCGGTGGTAACGCTTTCGATCTCGGATGTGTCGGGTGATGATCCGGCGGTAATCGCCTCGGGCCCGACCATACCCGACCCGACGACTTTTGCAGAGGCACGCGGGGTGTTAAACAAATACGCCATCGAACCACCCGCTTCTATCGTCACCCACCTTCGCGAAGCTAAAAGAGAGAGCCCCAAACCTGGTGACGAACGTCTGGCGAATGCAGACTATAAACTCATCGCTGCACCTGCGGCTTCGCTTGAATCAGCAAAGAAGGTGGGGGAAATGTTTGGCTACGAGGTCCGCATATTGGGCGATAATCTGGAGGGTGAGGCGCGCGAGATGGCACGTGAGCACGCAACTATAGCTAAGAAGTGCCCACCAGGTACGGTGCTACTTTCGGGTGGCGAGGCAACTGTTACAGTCGCTGGCAACGGGCGCGGCGGTCCAAACGCGGAGTACGCGCTTGCACTGGCTCTCGCACTCAACGACGAGGAAAATATCTGGGCCATAGCATGCGACACGGACGGTATCGACGGCACAGAGGACAATGCCGGCGCACTGGTCGCCCCCGACACTTTGGTACGCGCCACTGCATGCGGTGAGGATGGTATCCGTCGCTTGGCGTGCAATGACGCCTACGGCTTTTTCGAATCACTCGGCGACTTAGTAGTGTCTGGCCCGACTTTGACTAACGTTAACGATTTTCGCGCCATTCTAGTAACCGATGGCCACCATTAATTCGAATTGCTAGGCTGCAAATTATGCGCCGACACCGCAGAGCAAAGATCGTGGCAACGCTGGGACCCGCTAGTTCCACGCTAGAGCGCATTCATGCCCTTTTTGCTGCCGGCGTTGATGTATTCCGATTCAATTTCAGCCATGGCAGCCACGATGAGCACCGCGCACGCTTCGATATCCTGCGCAAAATTGAACGCGAGGTTGAACGACCGATCGCGGTGATGGCGGATTTGCAGGGACCCAAGCTACGCGTCGGTGAATTTTCTTCCGGGGAAGCACTCCTTGAACCCGGTGAAAATTTCCGTCTCGATCTGTCACCTGAACCAGGAAACTCGACGCGCGCGCCGCTCCTGCATCCAGAAATTTTTATGGCCCTTGAGGACGGCGCCGAAATTCTACTTGATGATGGACGCATTCGCCTTGCGGTAGTGTCACATGGTGAAAACTACGCCAACACTATCGTGCAAGTAGGCGGAAAATTGTCCGACCACAAGGGTGTCAATTTACCGCGAGTACCACTGCGGCTTGGCGCACTTACAGAAAAAGACCGGCAGGACCTTAGCTTTGCTATTGATATGGGCGCCGACTGGATTGCGCTTTCCTTCGTTCAGCGGCCAGACGACGTGGTAGCAGCACGGGCGCTGGTCGCTGGGCGCGCAGCGATCATGACCAAGCTGGAAAAGCCCGCAGCACTCAACAGCCTCGTGGAAATCATGGAACTTTCAGATGGAATCATGGTGGCGCGCGGCGATCTCGGTGTCGAACTGGCACCGGAAGATGTACCGACAGAACAGAAGAATATTGTACGCGCCGCGCGTCGGGCAGGTAAACCAGTGGTAGTTGCCACACAAATGCTTGAATCAATGATCCGATCAGCAGCGCCGACCCGAGCAGAAGCGTCTGACGTCGCCACCGCGGTTTATGACGGTGCCGATGCGATGATGCTCTCTGCCGAATCAGCGGTTGGAGACTATCCGGTGGAATCGGTTGCAATGATGAATCGCATCATCGAGCGGGTTGAGCGTGATCCGTCCTATCGCCCGTTTATCGAAAGTCAGCACTACGACCCTGAACCAACACCAGCAGATGCAATCACTGCTGCCGCCCGACAGGTGGCGGAAACAGTCCGTGCCGCAGCGGTGGTAAGCTACACCACCTCTGGCTCTACTGCGCTGCGCGCAGCACGAGAGAGACCCAACGTGCCAATACTAGCGCTGACCCCTGAACTCGCTACCGCACGCCGTCTCGCCATCCTGTGGGGCGTCCATAGCCTGCACACCACGGATGCAACTGATTTCCAGGAAATGGTGGATATCGCCTGCCAAGCAGCCCGGGAGCAGGAGTTCGCTCGCTCCGGCGACTGTATTGTGATAACTGCCGGCGTCCCATTTGGCACGCCGGGTGCGACCAACGTGCTTAGAATTTCCTGGGTCCGCGGATAAAACAAATACTCATATCGTCGAGTGCTGAACGATCGGGCGGAGCTTCTTAATCATAAGCTTAGCGTGCGGCATGTGAGGGTGCACGACGAGGGCACGTTCGAAGGCATTCATCGCCCGAGCTGGTTTTTCCAGCGCCATGTGAATTAAGCCGAGCCCCGAAAGCGCGCCGAAATGGCGAGGCTCAAGAGCGAGCGTGCGCTCCACATCGTTGATAGAAAGAGAAAATTTGCCCATTAGGTAGTAGAGCGTGGCGCGTTTGTTCCAGCCCTCGGCAAATTCCGGCTTCAGTTCGATCACCGTATTGAAACTAACCAAGGCTGCATCAAAAGCGCGGTTATTCATTGCCGCCGTTCCGCTAGCTAGAATACGATCCACCGCCGGATCATCGGTTAGACTCCAGATATGCCAGATCTGAGACTCGATGTCCGCAACATCGGGTATGTTTTCCACGTTGCGTAATTCGGCGAAAAGCTGATGGAGCCTGGGGTCGTTCTGTCCTGCCAATGCGTTACACCCCACTGCCAGTGCAGCCATAAATCCAACGAGGGCGTAGCTCCAACTCATTCGACGAGCCCACGTCCCTCGAGCGCTGGCGGTATCGGTCCACCCGTCGCCCAATCAACCAGTTCAGCCGTATGCACGACCGGAACAGTCGTACTAGATGCGATCTGAACCATGCACCCGATATTCCCGGTAGCGATAATATCAGGCTTTGTTTGTTCCAGCGTAGCAACCTTGCGTTCCAGCATGCGCCCAGCCAAATCAGGTTGCAAAATATTGTAGGTTCCAGCGGAACCACAGCAGAGATGAGCATCCACTGGTTCACAGAGCTCAAAGCCGGCATCTTCCAGCAATTTCTTGGGGTCCTTGTGCATTTTCTGGCCATGCTGCATGGAACAAGCGCTGTGATACACGACCCGCAGTTTGGGTAACGAAATGGTCTTTAACGGTTTAAGTTCGACTAGAACTTCGGATATGTCCCTTGCCAGACCGGCAAATTCAGTCGCTTCTTCTCCGATCGCGACGTTCTCGCGGAAGAGCGTACCGTAATCCTTTAACATGGTACCACAGCCTGACGCATTCGCGACCAGCGCATCGATTGGACCGTGGCGATGCTCAGTCATAAAGGCCGAAATATTGCGGCGCGCCAAATTTTGCGCATCCTCACGATCGCCGTGATGAAGCGCGAGTGCTCCGCAGCAGCCTAGGCCCTTCAGCACCACCACTTCGCAGCCATGACGCGCTAGTACCCTTGCGGTCGCCTCGTTGATCTCCGGCGCAAGCGCCTTCTGAACACAGCCAGTAGAGAGTGCTACGCGCTTTTTCCTAACATCGCCCTCGGCTGGGATGGTCTGTGGCTTATCGACCCAGGAGGGTGCATAGACCGGACGTAAAGCAAGACGCATCAAAACACCGAGACGGCCAGGCAGAAAACGACCGAGGAGTGCCGGGCCGCGCGCCACCAAAATCGCCACTCGGAAAAGGCTCGGGCGTGGCAGGAGAATGAGCAACTTGCGCCGTAGCAAACGCTCAAATATTGGCCGACGGTATGTTTGCTCGATATGGACACGGGCATGATCAACGAGATGCATGTAATCTACACCAGAAGGACAAGTGGTCGTACAGGACAAGCAAGAAAGGCAACGATCAATATGCCGTACCGTAATTTCATCGGCTGCTCGACTACTTTCCAGCATAGCCTTGATCATATAGATGCGCCCGCGAGGACTATCGCGCTCATCGCCTAGCTGCACATAGGTTGGACAGGTGGCGAGGCAAAAACCGCAATGGACGCAGGATCGCAGCACCCGTTCCGCTTCGGCAACCTCCGGTTTGGCCAGTTGCGTGATATCGAACTTAGTCTGCATGCCTTGCCCCGCTATCAAACCCCTGCATACATACGGCCTGGATTGAGCACGCAGGTAGGGTCAAAACTTTCCTTTAGGCGTGTCGAAAGCTCTGCGATCGCCGGCGCCAGGGGTTGGAAAACGGGAACCGCAGCACGAATATCTCCCGGCGCTCTCAACAGAGTCGCATGGCCACCTTCAGCCTTAGCCAATTCGCGTACCACTGGCGCACTGGCATCTTCCCCAGCCACTACTGCAAGCCATACCAGGCCGCCAGCCCAGTCAACAAAGGCCTCCGCGGCGATGGTCTCCTTTATACGCGTGATCAAGCGTGCGCCGGCGGTTGGTGGCAAGGAGATACGCCAGAGTGCTCTAGAATCCCCAGCAAAGGGCATGACGTCGCGTATCTCACGCCAGAATTGATGCGAATTCTTGCCGTGCAGTTCCTCGATATAACCGAGCGGTGAAAATATCTCGCGGAGCGCGCTGCAACGCGCCTCGGCGGAAAGACCAATTCCCTCGATGCGAAGCGCAGTTACAGACGCGCCGACATCAGTAATGTAAGAAACCCCCGAGCGCGCTGCCAATGCCGCCGGCAAATAGGCTGCTCCCGATACATCATGGGAGCTTGCCATGGCCTGGTTCATCGCCACGACAGCACCCTCTGCATCTAGTCCGCAGATGAGGACGGTGCGAATTTTCTCCGCCGATGGCATGACCTTTACCGAAACCTCATGCAGCGCCGCAAGAGTTCCCCAAGAACCAGCAAGAAGCTTGCAAAGATCGTAACCAGTGACGTTCTTGACCACCTTACCACCGGATTTGAATGCCTCCGCTCGGCCACTCACGGCATGAAAGCCAAGAAGGTGATCCCGTGCCGCGCCAGCCTTAATACGGCGCGGTCCAGAAAGATTGCAGGCAATAGCGCCACCGAGCGTCGCCCGCAATGTACTACCTAAAATTGCGCCGTAATCAGCCGGTTCAAAGGCCAGCATTTGTCCTTTCTCGGCCAGCACCGCTTCAATGTCTACCAACGGCGTGGCGGCGCCGGCAGTTAGCACCAACTCCTCCGGCTGATATTCTTTGATACCTGAAAAAGCCGAGAGGTCGAGGGTACGCTCCGTTTGCATCCTGCGGCCAAGAGCATGCTTGCTGCCGCCACCAACTATCTCCAACGGATGAACACCTGCCACAGCCCACTCAATTATCTGCACCAGGTCGTTGACGTTACTTGGTTTAAGGGTCTCCTCCATCAAAAGCGTGGCAGGTCGGGAAATGGAAGTTCGCCACCGTGGACATGCAAGCGGCCGAGTTCAGCGCAACGATGCAGGATGGGAAAAACCTTGCCAGGGTTTAGCAAGTGACCCTCGTCGAATGCACACTTAATTCGCTGCTGTTGCTTAAGGTCAATCTCGTTGAACATTTCACCCATCAGGTCGCGCTTTTCAACGCCGACACCATGCTCACCAGTAAGGACACCGCCAACTTCTACGCAGAGCTTGAGAATCTTGCCGCCCATTTCCTCAGTGCGCTCCAGTTCACCAGGCACGTTGGAATCGAATAATATCAATGGATGAAGATTGCCATCGCCTGCATGAAACACATTGGCCACCTGCAGTTCATATTCTTTGGACAAATCCGTTATACGGGCAAGCACTTCAGCCAGCCGGTGTCGCGGAATGGTTCCGTCCATGACGTAGTAATCTGGCGCCAGCCGCCCCGCAGCAGGAAATGCTGATTTACGCCCAAGCCAGAATTTTTGTCTCTCTGCCTCGCTCTCACTCACCCGAAGCGACGAGGCCTCACAGGAACGAGCGATATCGCCCACACGGTGCACGAGCTCCGCAACCTCGACCTCTGGTCCGTCAAGCTCGCATATTAGGATAGATTCCGCATCAAGCGGATAACCCGCATTGCAGAAATCCTCGGTGGCGTGTATCGCCGGCTTGTCCATCAATTCGAGCCCAGCAGGAATGATACCAGCTGCGATGATGTCAGCAACGCAGCGCCCAGCATTATCATTACTGGGAAAGCCGATCAGGAGCGCCTGCGCCACTGGCGGTTTGGGCAATATGCGAACAGTCACTTCTGTAATTACGCCAAGCATGCCTTCGGAGCCTGTAATCAGGCCCAGAAGGTCGTAGCCATCGCTATCAAATTGCTTGCCGCCGATACGAAGGATTTCGCCACCCATCATGACCATCTCAACGCCCAAGAGATTGTTTGTGGTAAGGCCATACTTAAGGCAATGCACGCCACCCGAATTTTCCGCTACATTGCCTCCGATCGAACAGGCGATCTGGCTCGACGGATCGGGCGCGTAATAAAAGCCAGCAGCATCCATCGCCTGACTGATAGTTAGATTTGCTACACCTGGCTGCACGACGGCCGCGCGGTTTGCGTAATCGATCTCAAGGATACGATTGAAACGGCCTAGGCCGACGGTAATGCCGTCTTCGAGTGGCAACGCGCCACCGGAGAGCCCAGTACCAGCACCCCGCGGAACGATTTTCACGCCCTCCCGCTTGCAAAATGCGAGAACGCTAGACACTTCTCCAGTATCGCCCGGAAGGACAACCAGCATAGGCATCTGCCGATAGGCACTAAGGGCATCTGTTTCGTAGGCCTTCAGAGAGGCCTCATCGTCCATTACATGCGCCTCTCCAACAATCCTCCTCAAGCCCTCCGCGATCGTATCGCGACGGCTCAAAATGGCGTTGTCGGGTGGCGGCATTCTCATGGCGTAGATTTACTCCGAAATGAATCTTGAATTCTATTAGTTTACGGAGTCCGTCATCCATCAGGCAATAGTGACACCCGCAGGACAATTTTCTAACCTTCGAGTTGGGCCCTTCTGAGATGTCCCAGCAAGTTCCAGCGCGACTCGGGTAGGTGCTATCAGCCTTGGCGCGACTTGAAGCGTGGGTTGCGCTTGTTGATAACGTAGACCCTGCCCTTCCGCCGGACAATACGGCAATCCTTGTGGCGTCGCTTAGCCGCGCGCAACGAGTTGAGAACTTTCATAGGTTGTGCTCTATGCCGTGAGTTTTAAAGTTGCGCGGAAAATAGGCGCGACCAGGGCTGCTGTCAACGCTGCGAGAAGACGCTTATGTCAGCGATCGACCAAATTGTAGGCCATAAATGCCGAAGGCAACAAAATTGTCCCTCTCCAGAACCTTAATCCGGTTACCTGCTGGTGCTTACACCGTCTAATAATCCGCACCAATAGTGCGAATCATCCTGATTTCGACGCCTTGTGTACAATTTTGCAAACCATCCCGGAGCACAAATCAAGCCTGAATCAGCTCTTGGCGCTGACTTCCCAACCCCTCGATTTCAAGCTCCATCACATCGCCGGGCGAAAGGTAAGTTGGTGGGTTCATACCCATTCCAACGCCCGGTGGAGTACCCGTCGCGATCAAATCGCCCGCTTCCAGAACCATAAATTGACTTAGATACCAGACAAGATGAGCAACGCCGAAAATCATCGTGCTGGTATTGCCGTTTTGGCGAAGCTCCCCATTGACGGACAGTTTCATCGACAGCGCCTGAGGATCACAAATTTCGTCACGACTGACCAGCCACGGACCCATCGGGCAGAAGGTCTTGGCCGATTTTCCCTTAATCCATGTAGGCCCACGGTTGATCTGAAAATCGCGCTCGGAAACATCGTTGACGATGCAATATCCAGCGACATGCTCCATTGCAATTATTTCGTCGGCCACATA
>PBDG01000031.1 GCA_002717225.1 Rhodospirillaceae bacterium
AGTCGGTGCTCATTACCCGGTCGCTAGATTTTGTTTGCCAAATTGGTTATCATAATTACCACAATTTCTCTATAGGATTTCCAATAATAGAAAATATATCGACGGGACGGTCATATGAATCGCTATAATATTCAGAATGTGATATGCTAATTAACAATTAGAAAAATATGACCTTACGCGTAACTGTATTTTAAAAGTATAAAATGATCTTGGCTTTGTGCAGTTTGTAGTATCCTTTCAGAAGATCTTTTTTGATATGAGTGAGTAATTTTTCAAAGGTTTAGAGAATTTTTCACGAACGTACTTTTGGTTATTAAGGAGAGTTGCGATGGAAATTGAAAAGAAAATATTCTCTATGGGAATTGATCTTCCTAATATTGCTGAAAATTACAAGAACAATACATCTGGAGCGAAATACGTCTCCCATTACTCCGTTGGTACCGTTCTTTATCTCTCGGGCTGCACGCCAATGAAGGATGGTAAGCCTTATATGACGGGAGTATTAGGTGACGATCTTTCTGTAGAACAAGGATACGAAGCAGCCCGTCAGTGTATGATTTGCTATTTAGGTGCCATAAAATACGCTTTAGAGGACCTTGATCGCGTAGTGCGCATGCTTCACCTCGTTGGGTACGTTAATTCCGGAGAATCGTTTACGGAACAACCCAGAGTGATTAACGGCGCCGTTGATATACTGGTCGAAATATTTGGTCGAAAGGTGATGCCTACGCGTGCAGCAATCGGATGCCGAGGCCTGGCTTCAAATCACTCGGTCGAGCTAATTGCGACAATAGAATTTGATGGTGAAAAAGTATCAGATCCAATTGCACGTGATGGGGAGCCATTAGATTGATGTATCAGCAGACAATATGGCGTTTCTCTTTACGCTAAGTAGGCAATTTATACCATTCTAGATCAGCATTTCTCTGGTGATCTGTGACGGTAATGACGTACCTGAACGCCATTAAACAAAAAGCGTAATGTTTTATCGATGTCTATGTCCCCACAGCATTTTGCATTATTGCTTCTGATCGTCGGTGAAGTGTTTTTTGGGGCCACGTTCCCAATTACTCGATTGGCCATGGATGAGGGGATACCTTTTTTTGCATATACCTTTTGGTCTAGTTTCGGTGCTGCGATAATATTACTTCCGGTCATTGTTCTACGCCGAAAACTACCAAACCTATCTTTGAATAACATAAAGTTTTACACGTTTTCTGGAATATTTGGACTAGCATTTCCATACACAATGCTTGCTATTGTTGCCCCAAAAATACCTCCAGCAGTGTTAAGCTTGGTTATAACTCTTGCTCCAGTTATTACTTATGTAATAGCTATTACTATTAAATTGGACAGACTAAGTATTGTTAGGGTTTTGGGAATTGCAGCGGGAGTAGGAGGAGTTTTATGCATACTACTTCCTGAAGCGAGTCTCCCAGAAGGGTCTAGTTGGATATGGATGATAATTGCTCTCTCAGTACCTTTGAGTTTTGCAATTATGGCCATTTTGGCTGCTCTTATTAAACCAACTTCATCTGGATCAATGGATAGCGCGTTTGCATTACTGGTAGTAGCAACAATAATAATGCTTCCAATAATGTTAGTATCAGACCAGTTGTGGTTTTTTTCAGGAAGCATGAGTACTGGGGATTGGGCAATTATTTTATATATGTTTATTAATGCCATATTTTATATCATATTGTATGAGGTGGTGCGCCTAGCAGGTCCGGTGTTTTTCTCGTCCGGCAATTTTATAGCGACGCTTTCGGGTGTGTTTTGGTCGATATTAATATTTCAAACAATGCCAAGTTATTGGATATGGATAGCCCTTTCACTATTGTCCGTGGGGTTGTTTTTTGTGAACCGTAGTAATGTGAAACCAAGAACAGAAACGGCATTATAATAATAATAGAAACTGACTATTTTCAAATAGAAAGTAACAATTTTATCAATCACCCTGAACACGAAATCGATTTTTTCTAGTTTAAGTGTTTGCTAGAGAGAGTAGAATATCTCAAGTGGCTATAAGGATCTTTTCATATCTTTGTGGCAGTTGCTTCATGCTGATAGTTTGACGCCCAACGCAGGAAGGAAAATACGAGAATGGTTGAAAGAATCGATGTTAGCCCTGAATTAATGGAAAGTGAGAGGATCGGTCGCTTCAGGGATTTGAAGTCGAGCCAGCACGCCTTCGTTGATGCTCTAATACCTGGCTTTGAGCGAGATATCTTCAGTATAATCGGGCGAGGCGTGGTCGAGGACAAGGACCTCACTCCGCCGATCACTGACAATCAGGACTTTAACGTTGGCATCGTCCAATGTGAGCCGGGCAAAGGATCTGCGTTGCATATCCACGCTACTCTTGAGGTTTTCTTCATTCTCAACGGCAAATGGGCTATTCAGTGGCAAAACAAAGATGGTTCTATGCATGAAGCGATCCTCGGCGAATGGGATACGGTTTCCGTCCCAATCGGACTCAGTCGTGGCTTCAAGAATATCGGTGACGGAACTGCTGTGATGCTTGCAATTATTGGAGGCACACATCCGGGGAAGATTTTGTGGCCGCAGGAAACCATCGACGAAGCAAAGAAATATGGCCTCGAATTTGATATCGCAGGCGACTTGGTTTATCGCGGTAACGAGGAGCAATCGATCTAATAGTCGACCCTAGACATATTCCGTCGATTATAAGGTTAGTAATTTAAACAGAGGACTCATGACAAGTGTTGTGGAGCGGTTAAGTGCCGAATTGGGCATGGGTGGGATCGTGCTCAGTGAACGCACCGAGGTGGCGGCCTATGCCATCGACTGGACGAAGAAATTCAGCGGTGAAACACCATGCATATTGCGTCCGCATAACACTGAGGAAGTGGCGAGGTGTGTTCGTGCGTGTGGTAAACTTGGACTTAAGTTGGTGCCTCAGGGCGGTAACACAGGGTTGGTGGGCGCGTCGGTGCCCCGCGGCGGTGAGATTGTTTTAAGCCTATCGCGCCTCAACAAGATCGAGGAGTTCGATGAAGCATCGGCGACTGTTCAGGTCGGTGCTGGTGTCGTGCTCCAAGCTTTGCACGATGATTTGGCTGCGTGTGGCCATGTCTTTCCTGTCGATCTTGGGGCGCGTGGATCATGTCAGATCGGTGGTATGATCGCTACTAATGCGGGCGGTATTAAGGTGCTGCGTTATGGCCATATGCGAGAGCAGGTGCTGGGCCTGGAAGTGGTCCTGGCCGATGGCACAATTTTGAATAATTTAAACAAGCTTAGAAAAAATAATACCGGCCTTGACCTCAAGCATCTTTTCGTTGGCTCTGAAGGTGTACTAGGCATCATCACTCGTGCGGTGCTGCAGGCGCGCCCGGCGCCTCAAGCTTTGCAGACCGCTCTCCTCGCGGTAGAGACACGTGATCGATTGCCCGAACTTCTCACCGTCCTGCGCGACAAGCTACGAGGCCTCTCCTCGCTGGAAATGATTACGCAAGAGTCAATCACCCTCTACAAGGAAGTTGAGCCTGAGGCGCGCTTACCTTTCGAGCGGTCCTATCCCGCCTGCGTCATCGTCGAGGAGGAGACGGGTGCAGGCGAGAGCGAACGGAATTCATTTCTCGAGCGTCTTTCGAGTGTGCTCGAATCAGGCCTTGCCGTCGATGCGGTGGTGGCCGAAAGTGATACCCAGGCGCGCCGTATTTGGAGCCTGCGTGACGGCGTTACCGAGGCAATTAGCCGCGCTGGGTTGACCCATAAATTTGATGTCACTGTACCGCCCGCGGCGATGCCAGCCTTTCTCGATCAAATGGAAGCCTTTGGGGAAGAGGCGGGAGAATTGCGCACGCTTCTCTTCGGTCATCTCGGGGACGGAAATATTCACGTCAATATGATGCAGATGCCGGGTCTCTCTCAGGCAGCTTTCTACGCCAAGGGGCCGGCACTAGCCGAGCGTATCTATGGCCATGTTGCTAAGCTCCATGGCAGCATAAGCGCAGAGCACGGCATCGGTATTGCCAAGCGTGGATATTTGCATCATTCACGAAGTACCGAGGAGGTCGACCTGATGCGCGGCGTCAAACATCTTCTTGATCCAGACTGTATGTTAAATCCGGGTGTTTTGTTTGAAAGTAATTGAGCCTGCGCACTTGCCAAGACTAACATTTTCTTCTTTGAGAAAGGGGTACTGGGGAGTTGGTATGACCAACACCTATGAGCAGTTCGTATCTGAATTATCTCCGCGAGCACATTGTCTTGATGGTTGAACTTGTCGCGATGCGCCTTTGCGCTAAACCTGACGCCGCCCAAACCTGAAGGACATATCCGTAGCTCGGGATGTTGCCGAACCTTTCAGTCAAAACTAAAGCGTAAATTAAACTGTAAATGTAGGACGTGCTTCTAATTTCTTTTCCCCTTAGGCAAGGGAGACTTATTTTTTCAAAAAAAGAGGCCGCCCGAAGGCGACCTCTTCTGTTTATCGCGAAAGCGATGGACTTACATGCCCATACCACCCATGCCGCCCGGCATTTCGGGGGCCATGGCAGGCTCTTTAGGCTCTGGTTTTTCAGCGATCATCGCCTCAGTAGTTATCATTAGGCCAGCAACTGACGCCGCGTCCTGAAGTGCTGTGCGTACGACCTTGGCCGGGTCGATGATACCCGCCTTGATCATGTCGCAATAGTCCTCCTTCTGAGCATCGAAGCCATAGGTGTTGCTTTTCTGCTCTAGAAGTTTACCGATCACGAGGGAGCCATCCACACCGGCATTCTCGACGATTAGACGGGCTGGGTTGCGCAGCGCTTTGCGTACCACTTCGATGCCAACATTCTGGTCGGCATTCTCGCCTTCGAGCTTCGCGAGGGCCTTAGTGGAATAGAGCAGTGCCATGCCGCCGCCCGGGACGATGCCTTCCTCAACCGCGGCACGGGTGGAGTTAAGTGCGTCCTCGACAAGGTCTTTACTCTCTTTTACCTCAATCTCGGTTGCGCCGCCGACCTTGATCACGGCAACGCCGCCGGCAAGCTTTGCTAGCCGTTCTTGCAGCTTTTCGCGATCGTAGTCAGAGGAGGTTTCTTCTATCTGGGCACGGATCTGGTTGCAGCGGCCGGTGATGTCACCCTTTTTGCCGGCGCCGCCAACGATGGTGCTCTCTTCCTTGGTGATGTTGATACGCTTGGCAGTACCGAGCATGTCAATGGTAACGTTTTCAAGCTTGATACCCAGATCTTCACTGATCACTTGGCCGCCAGTCAGAATAGCGATGTCTTCGAGCATGGCTTTGCGCCGATCACCGAAGCCGGGTGCCTTGACGGCGGAAACCTTGAGACCGCCGCGGAGTTTGTTCACCACCAATGTAGCGAGGGCCTCGCCCTCAACCTCTTCTGCGATGATGAGGAGTGGGCGGCTGGACTGCACTACGCTCTCAAGTAGCGGGATCATCGCCTGCATGTTGGAAAGCTTTTTCTCATGCAGGAGAATGAGTGGGTCCTCAAGATCGCAGGTCATCTTATCAGCATTAGTAATAAAATAAGGCGACTGATAACCACGATCGAACTGCATGCCCTCGACAACGTCGAGCTCGGTCTCAAGACCCTTGGCTTCCTCGACCGTGATGACGCCCTCCTTGCCGACTTTCTCCATCGCCTGGGAAATCATGTCGCCGATGCGCGCCTGGCCATTGGCGGAAATGGTGCCAACCTGACCGATTTCCTCGCTGGTCTTGACCGGTTTGGAGCGCTTTTCGATATCGGCGACGACGGCGCGCACGGCATGATCTATGCCACGCTTGAGGTCCATCGGGTTCATGCCGGCGGCAACCGATTTGGAGCCTTCGCGTACGATGGACTGGGCAAGAACGGTAGCGGTGGTGGTGCCGTCACCGGCTTCGTCATTAGTCTTGCTGGCGACCTCGCGAATGAGTTGAGCGCCCATATTCTCGAACTTGTCCTTGAGTTCGATTTCCTTGGCGACTGTCACTCCATCCTTGGTAATCCGCGGAGCGCCGAAGGATTTATCGAGCACCACATTACGGCCCTTCGGACCGAGGGTCACCCCGACCGCCTCGGCCAGGATGTCGACACCGTGCAGCATGCGCGTGCGGGCGTCGGAAGAAAATTTTACGTCTTTAGCAGCCATTTTTCCTGATTCCTTACTTTAATTGATTCAGCAGAATCAACCGCGTTATGCGGCTTTCTTCTTGCCTTTTGCCTTGCTTTCCAGCACCGCCATGATGTCGGACTCCTTCATGATCAGCAGTTCTTCGCTACCGATCTTGACTTCGTTGCCCGACCATTTACCGAACAGAACGCGGTCACCCGCCTTCACGTCCAGCGCATGGACCTTGCCGTCCGAGCCGCGTACGCCTGGACCGACGGAAACTACCTCGCCTTCCTGTGGCTTTTCCTGCGCGGAGTCGGGGATGATGATGCCGCCGGCAGTTTTCTCGTTCTCCGTAATGCGGCGAACGACGACCCTGTCATGCAGTGGCCGAAATTTCATAATGACCTCCAGATTGGTGCATTCGATAAAGAATTTATGTATTTCAAGTGTTGTTAGCACTCGTTAGGAGGGAGTGCTAGCACCGAATTGGGAAGGGTTTCAAGTTTTTCAAGTGGCCGATCGTCGGATTTTTTTTTTCGAATGGACAGCTCTTATATTAACATATTGAAAAAATGGATTTATTTGCCATTTTTACGGCTTATTTGCCGACCTTCAGCCGCTAAGTTTGTCTTTCACCTTAAGCCCTTCAAAACAATAATTCTGCGTTTCTCGAGCATTAATCTTTTTTGGGTATTTCGCGGATTTCATCGCTCATTGGGATCCTCCCTGGCCAGTCTGGGCGCCAAATACGGCGGGTCTTGCTCACCCAAGATGAAGAGGGGTCGAATAGCTTTTCGCACGAAGGTCTTCTGGCGAAGGGCATGGGTGGAAGTCGAGCTAACGATGCAGCGGAAGGCGTTCTTCAGGAATCCGACAGCAAGTCGGCGCACTTCATGTGTAAGAGGAAGTTATGCGCACCTTCCAACTAGTCAATTTCGGAAACAACGATCTGTTGTTATTTGGGGGCGCCCGTGTTGGAGGTTTGATATGAGCGCTAGCGTTTCCAGTCGAGCTCGTTTTTTGGCAGATAAAGGATCAGACGATAGCAATCCAAATTTTTAACCATGAATTCATAGGCTGCACCCCATAAATAGAGGCGGAATTTGCGGTACTCTACTTCGCCGAAATTCTCACAGATGAAATCTTTGCTCTCCTCTAAATTCATCGCCCATTGACGGAAGGTGAGAAAATAGCTGTGTCGATCGTTTTGCACTTCGAGGATCTCAAAGGGGGTGCGGTTGAGTTTCTCCATGAAATCGTGCAGCACGAAGAAGGAATGGTTGCCGGGATAGATGTGACGTACCATAAAGGTCGAGAGCTCATATTTCTTGCGTGCTGCGCTGGCATCGACGAAGCAAAGTCCACCCGGTTTGAGCACGCTTTCGAACTTTTTTAGCACCGCGAGATAGTTGGGTAGGTGTTCGATGACACCCATGATGACGATGGCGTCAAACTTCTCCTTTGGTTCATAGGCCAGGATATCGACAAAATCTATCTGGAAATGGTCGGCATATTCGCCGAGAAATTCATTGAGGTAGGTCTGCGAGGTTGGTGAGTTAGTGACGCCAGTAAATTCGACGCCCTTCTGTAGCGCNTGGCGTGCGAAGGCTCCCCAACCGGGGCCAATTTCCAGCACTCGCTTGCGCGGGCCTAACTCAAGCAAATCAGAAGTGTAGATGAATTTGCGTTCAGTCGCTGTGGAGAGGGTTTCGTCGTCGCTCTCGTAGACGCCCTGGGTATAAGCGGGAAACTTCTTGTCAAGGAAACTCAGGAACATCTTTGGATCAACATCGTAATGCGATGAAATGGCTTGCCGGTTAGTGTACACTTGGCCGAACAGGAGCGGTTGGATGAAGCGCCAGGCGGTGACCATCGGATGCTTATCATCCATCGAACCTCGCAAAGAAAACATCTCCAAGAGGTTGCCATTGATGTCAAAGTCGCCCTGCAGATAGGCCTCGCCGATATTGCCTTCGTCGAGTGAGCCCATTGCTTTTACGGCGCGGTTATTGTTGAGGACAATTTCGAATTTTGGCTCGCCCGAACCCATCAAACGCTCAGCACCGTCGGGCATTTTCAGGGTAAAGCTCGTTTCCATACCGCTCAAGCGATTAGCAAATTTATCGATTAAGCCGCTTGTTGAAAATCCCAACACCTTCAAACTCCTTCAAAAATATAACCTTCTGCTGCCCAGATGGGCTGCCAAGGCGTCACGGACGACTTGTGCCCGCGTGAATTCTTGGAAGTTAACATGTCCCCGGCAGCGAATAAAACGCCCTATCTCGTAAAAACCTTGAGTAAGCGAGGAAAATCCTGACAGACGCCCAACGCTAATTTACCCCAACACTACCTTTGTGCTTTCNGCGACAATCTCGATGATGCGGTCGATAGTGTCGTTATTTGTGACGATGGGGGGGGCTATAAAATAGGCGTCGCCGCGCACGCGGCTGAACAAGCCNCGCTGGAGGGTTTCGGCGTTGATCTTGGCGCCGATGCCCTCTGCGGCGTCAAACACCTCCTTGGTTTCGCGGTCTTTGACATATTCCACCGCGCACATCATGCCGAGGCCGCGCACTTCTCCGACATTGGGATGCTGGCCGATGGCGTCCTTCAAGCCAACTAGGAGGCGTTTGCCTTTCTCCGCTGCCTGAGCCGGGAAGTCCTCCTTCACGATCAGGTCAAGCATGGCNCAGCCGATGGCGCAGCCGGTCGGGTGAGCGCTATAGGTATAGGCGTGCATCCAGGGTTTGCCGCTTTCGTTCATGGTGTTGGCGATCTCATCGCTGATACCGATGCCACCAAGCGGAAAATAACCCGAGGTGATAGCCTTGGCGAATTGCATCATGTCTGGCTTAACGCCCCAATGCTCCATACCAAACATCTTGCCGNTGCGGCCAAAGCCCGTGATCACCTCATCGGATACCAACAGCACGTCGTATTTGTCACAGATCTCTCGGATGCGCGGGAAATAGTCGTCTTGCGGAACGATTACACCACCGGCACCCTGCACTGGCTCGGCAATGAACATTGCCACCGTGTCAGGGCCTTCTTCAAGAATGGCTTTTTCCAGCTCGTTTGCCGCCGCGATGCCCTGGCTTTCGGCGTCCTCAGGCGCTTTATAGAAATAGGGATAGGGGCTCGGGATATGGGTGAAACCGGGGATGCGCGGCTCGAACATCGGCCAATACATGCTAATACCGGTTGCACACATTGCGGCAAGAGTTACGCCGTGATAGCCGAGGATGCGGGAGATCACTTTGGTTTTCTCAGGCCTGCCTTTCAGCTNCCAGTAATAGCGCGCCATCTTGATGTTACTGTCCGTCGATTCGCCGCCGCCGGAGGTAAAATAGAATTGATTGATATTGGGATAGGTAATAGCCGCGAGCTTTTCGCCGAGTTCNATGGCGCGCAGGTTGGTGCTGCCAGAATAGCCCGAAGCAAAGGCCATTTCTTCCAACTGGTTGCTCCCCGCATTGATCAATTCGCGCCGACCATTGCCTGCCGTGTTGTTCCACAGGCCCGAANGGCCATCGATAAAACGGTCGCCATTTGCATCGACTAGATAGGCCCCTTCCCCGCCGGTCCATACCTTGCCGTTGGCATGTGCTTGCTTGTTGTGCAGAGGGTGAATTACGTGCTGAGAATCGCGATCTAGAAGGGTGGCTTCGGCATTGTTTGACATAATCATTTCCCCTGGACTGCGCACACGGCTTTGCCGTCACGGCGGTTGAGCTAGTCTAATATGTTAAGTGTGCGCCGCTACGGGGTAAAATATCAAGAGGAACTGTTGGGAGTTTTTGGCTAATCTGACGGCATGAGTCAGACGGCTATAGAACNGCCCGGNCCAATTGGCGTGGCGGGGTGTGGGCGCATGGGAGCGCCGATGGCGCGCAGCCTAATCCGAGCAGGCTTCGATGTCGCTGGGCTCGACATTCTTCCCGCGCAGGAATTTGGCGACCTCACGCCTTACATGACAGATGTGGTGAAGTTTGCCGCAGGCCGGCGCATTGTGTTGAGCGTCGTACGCGATGTAGCAGAGACCGAACAACTGCTATTCGACGATCAGGCGTTGGTGACGCGCCCTGCCTCAGCCATAGACACGCTTCTCATCTGTTCAACCCTCTCGCCCCGCTATGTTCTTGCGTTGAGGGAGCGTATTCCAGCGAAAATTACCCTGATTGATGCGCCGATGTCGGGCGCAGCCGTTTCTGCGGAGGAAGCACGGTTGAGCTTCATGTTGGGTGGAACGGATGACGAGCTCAATCGGCTTCAGCCTTTGTTCGACGCAATGGGCGACAAATTCCACCGCCTTGGCCCATATGGTGCCGGCATGACCGCTAAGGTGCTCAATAATTTTTGTGCTGCGACCTCGACTGCTGGAACTCGCGCCGTACTCGGTTGGGCTGAGAAACTCGGTGTTGATGAAAAACGCATGCTAGAGGTGTTGCAGGATTCTTCTGGGCAGAACTGGATGGCGACTAATTTTGAGCGCATTGAATTCGCGCGGGATGGTTATGCCCCCGATAATACACTTGGCATTCTTGCAAAGGATCTCGAAAGTCTTTTGGACGCGCTACCCAAAAAGGAAGCGGCGGGCTTGGCTCAAGAATTGATTGATTATATCCGTGCTATGAAGCCGCTATGAATTGATCCCAACCTCAGCAATTATCTCAAAAGAACGCAGGCGCTTCTTGTGATCATAGATATGCGAGGTAACGATAAGCTCGTCCGCCCCTGTGCGTGCAGCAAACTCGGCGATCCCGGCACGCACTGTGTCAGGGGCGCCTGTTGTCGAGCAGGATAGGATCGAGTCCAGCACCCGCAATTCAGCAGGGTCAAGGGATTCATTGAAGTTTTCGATCGGGGGCGGCAGCGGCCCGGGATTGCCCCGACGAAGATTGAGGAAACTTTGCTGTGAGGATGAGCGTAGGTATGTTGCTTCCTCGTCACTGTCAGCGGCGAAGATGTTGCAGCCAGCCATCACNTGGGGCTCTGCTAACTGATCCGATGGCTTGAATTCAGAGCGGTAGATCTCGATCGCTTGTGTCAGNGCGGCGGGGGCAAAATGCGAGGCGAAGGCGTAAGGCAGTCCGAGCATGGCGGCTAGTTGGGCGCCGAATAGGCTGGAGCCGAGAATATAGAGCGGCACACCTAACCCGGCGCCGGGCACTGCCTGAACGAACTGTCCAGGCTCGGCTGCACGAAAATAGGATTGCAACTCCAGCACATCGCGTGGGAANCCATCCGGATCGCTCATNAGNTTACGGCGGAGCGCTTGCGCGGTGCGCTGGTCCGTGCCCGGTGCACGGCCCAATCCGAGGTCTATGCGCCCGGGATAAAGTGCCTCCAGGGTGCCAAACTGTTCGGCGATCACAAGCGGCGCATGATTGGGCAGCATGATGCCACCAGCACCCACACGGATGGTCGAGGTGCCGCCAGCAACATGGCTTATCACCACGGAGGTCGCTGCACTGGCGATTCCGGTCATATTGTGATGTTCGGCTAGCCAATAGCGTGTGAACCCCCAGGCCTCGGCATGGCGAGCGAGATCGAGAGTATTGGCAAATGCATCAGCGGCCTTGCTGCCTTCTATGATAGGCGAGAGATCGAGGACNGAGAGGGGAATCATGCGTATAATACTGCTCTCCGCAGTGCCTTGCGCCAAGTGGAAAGTGTTGGAGATCCGCTACCAGCTATTCCAATGTAACACGTCGTCTAGAGGGCGGCGCTTTGCAGGCTTGAAGTCGGTGCCAAGTGTATATGCGACCGGTAGCAGACCAGTTTGTTTTATGTCGTCTGGGATACCAAGTAGGTTTGCGGCCTCCGTGGCGCAATTGAGATGAAGCGTTGTGTAGGTCGAGCCCAATCCACGCGCCCTAAGCGCAAGTTGAAAGCTCCACATGGCGGGCAGGATTGATCCAAGAACGCTGGGCCACATGATATCTGGATCCTCGAGCATATTAGGCAATACCTGAATGCAAGGAAGAATGAGAACGGGAACGTCTGCCATATGTTCGGAAAGATAACGCGCTGAATCGAATATTCGTATTTGCTGTGCGTCGCCATCGGCCTCGGCTTGGCGGTAGCCATCAAACAGATATTCGTCAGCGCCCTTGCGGTAAATTTCCGCCAGTGCCCGTCGTTTTTCGTTGTCGGTCACCACAACCCAACGCCAGCTTTGCTGATTGGCGCCTGTCGGTGCTTGCAGGGAAATCTCGAGGCATTCTCGGATGACGTCCTCTGGAACGGGGCGCGTGAGGTCGAGTCGTTTCCGCACGGCGCGGGTGGTCGTCAGCAATGCATCAGTAACCGCGAGATCGTAGACGCTCATGGCACACTCCGTAATTTCGAGGAACTCAGATTAGGTGAGTTAGCCGCCTGCGTATAGCCCGTAAGTCAGTGATGCGGGCGTGAAAACTTGGGCGGTGTTCGATAGCATTACCACCGACGATTTGAGGCCGTCTTTCAGGATTACGACTTGCGAGGGAAAAGCTGCACTCCCATCTATGGCGATGTTTAGCGAATAGGGCACAGGACTTNATTCTCTAACCNAGTCAAGGGCAGATAAGCACGNCTGCCTTCGGACGAAAACGTCTCTGCTGAAAAANNTNGCCTGAATGATATACCCGAGNCCCTTCAAATTCTGCCTACTTTCACTTCCTGNGAGTGCCCGTTATCATAAGGGAACAATTGTGATTTTGGATTAACGAGGAAACGNCATGAGTTCGAAGACCACCGCCACCAAGGAAAATGCACTCAGTAGGCAGGAGATCGATAACCGGCTTGGTGCCACGGCGCTTGCACGAATGGCGACCTACCGTTCGGATGGTATGATCCATCTGACTCCGATCTGGTATCACTGGAACGGTGAACAGTTTCGTCTCACATTGGGGGCTGGTCGGATCCATTTGAAAAACCTTGCCGCTGACAACCGTATTTCTTTGATAATTGATGAAGATCCACGTCTTGAGAACGGCATCGCGGCGGGCGCCTGGGCGATCATGTGCCGTGGCACCGCCGAATTGTCTCAGGATGAAGGTTTAATCCGTGAAGTTACTCATGCGGTGCTTGGGTCGGCGCTTAGCGAAGAGGACGCCAACGCCTATACAGACCCGATCATGGCCGAAGGCCGCACCATTGTCACAATCACACCGCAGGCCTGGACGACCTGGGATTATAATAAGGCTGATGATTAAACGCCGTTTTGCTGGGTCGTCGATTCGGCTTTAGGCGCAGTCTCTTATCTGAACGCCTGTGATGGAGAGCGGTTCCGTTTTTTGGGGCGCCGGCGCGGCCATTTCATGGGGCTTCGCAGATTTTATAGCAAGATTTACCGGCCGGTCGGTTGGTGTAGCCGCAACTTTTCTTGCGGTGTCGTTCATCGGCCTTGGTGCGCTCCTGCTCTTCATGTGGCTGCGCGGCGAGACCATGTTGTGGCACAACCAGGACGCCGCCGGTTTACTTGGGCTCGGACTGTTAGTGTTGGCTGGTGTATCGGCTGCGGTTGCGACGATTTTTCTTTATGAGGCGCTGACTAAGGGTCCCGTCTCGCTTTCTTCCCCGGTGGTCTCGAGTTATCCCGCTTTGGCGATGCCTATTTCCATCGCCTTTGGCGCGAGTCCGAATTGGTGGCACTGGCTCGCCTTGGTTTTGACTTTAGGTGGGATCTGGTTGGTTGCCCTGGTCGTTTCTTCGGAAAATAAATGGCGTGAGCATTATGACGGTGCCGTGATCCGCCGTTCGATCCTGCTGTCGATCGGTGGCGCTCTGGGATTCGCCATCACGCTAATCGCAGCCGACAGGGCAATCGAAATATATGGTCCTTGGCAGACCATGGTTGCGACTCGCATCGTCGGCGCCATTATATTCATTTCTTGGTTTATGCTTCGCCGCGAGTTACCACGTTTTTACCCGCGACTATGGCCGATACTAATCGCCCTCAGTGTATTGGATACTATGGGCTATCTTGGGGTTTATATCGGCCTCGGATACGTTAATGGAGAGTTTGCCATTGTGGCTAGCTCGGCCTACTCCGTGGTGGCCGTAGTTCTCGCCCGGATATTTCTGCGCGAGCCTGTTAACATCGTGCAATGGGGTGGAATTGGCCTTGTTGTCGCCGGGATAGCGCTTCTAAGCCTCTGAAATTGTAACCATCGGCACCCGCTGCGGAGTACCGAAGCGAACGCCAATACGAGGACTGGGGAGAGCGCAGCTGAAGAGCTTGCTTTTTCTAAAGATGACAAAACGTGGTCTCTAAGTTTAATCTGAATGCTCAGTCGAAGGGATTTACTCGGGGGAATCGGTATGCCGGCGAATCGTTTTAAGATCGACGAAAACATGCTGAACGAAGTAGCGCAAACTCGGGCAGCGCTTCTTGAATCTAAGCATTTGCCAGGGTGGTTCTATACCTCTCCAGAGTTGTTCCAGCACGAAATTGATACCATCTTTATGAAGGAATGGATCTGCGTTGGGCGTGCCGAGGAGTTCTCCAATCCAGGGGATTACCAGGCCATCCGCATCGCTGGAGAGCCCTTGCTCATCTGCCGCGACAATTCGGGCAAGATGAATGCGTTCCGTAACGTTTGCGTCCATCGTGGTGTCGAAATCGCGACCGGTGAAGGCAATCTGTCCAAGTTCACCTGTCCCTATCACGCCTGGGTCTATGATTTGGAAGGCAAGTTGCTTGGCGCGCCACATACTAAGGAATTGCAGGCCTTCGATGTCGCTTCCTGCAAGCTGCCGAGCGTACGCATCGACGAGTGGGGTGGNTATCTGTTCGTCAATTTTGATCCGGACTGTCAAAGCCTCGCCGATTATCTAGACGAGGACGATATCCGCGAGTTCGCTGCTTTTCTGCAGCCAGAGAACACGCGCCTTTCACATAAATTTGTTGTTGATGTGCCTTGCAACTGGAAATTTGTGCCCGAGAATCTNATGGACATGTATCACGTCGGAGTGATCCACAAGGAAACCTTTGGCGGACATTTTCCGGTTGCTAATTTTCGTTTTAATCTCAAGAAGCACGGTTACAACGCGACCTATGAGAGCTACACGATGGCGCCCAAGGGGGTGACGTTGTTTGGCACAATGCCTTGGTTGCGAGGTAAGGTCGAGGAACTCTTCGCTTGCACCACATGGGTCCGCCCGACAATGAATATTTTTGGCCGCCATGACCTCATTCAGCCTTGGGTCGCGCACCCCATCGACGTGAAAACTACGCGGGTGACGGTTTATACTCAGTTGCCGGAAGAGTATTTTGATGCGCCTGGATTTGATGAGAAGAACCAAATCTATGGTGATTTCATCAAGCTCGTTGCAACAGAGGATTTGGAGATGCTCGAATCACTTCAGAACGGTGTTGGCTCGCGAGGATTTGAACCGGGCCCAACCGTGAAGTTGGAACGCGCCATTCATCACCTGCTCAACTATTATCTCGACCGCCTACTAGAGACCGACGACGATGCACGATCTCGGCGCCACGCGGATTGCCTAGACGCACTNGAGCATGCCANGGCGACTCATGGGGAAGCGCGTGACGGCGGTTATTCNCAACATTTTCAGGCAGCCGAATAAGGAGAACGCCATGACTGGTCAAAGTGATCTAACGGCCCTGTTCCGTGCTAATTTTGAGCTTTGTGAGGTTGGCCCGGGCCAGACCATCGCGGTACTCACCGAGGGAGATCTCCTGCCTGATTATCGCGCAGCTTCGTTGAGTGCGCTTTCCCAACTTGGCGCAGAGGTGGTGGATGTCAATGTCGCCTCCGACGATGCCAAGGACGCAAGCCACCGCATAGCTAATCTGGGCGAAAATCCTCTAACCCATAATCCGGAATCCATGCAGCAATGTCTTGACGCCGATATGGTGGTCGATCATATGTTGCTGTTGTTCAGCCATGAACAGGTCGCAATGCAGAAAGCTGGTACGCGCGTTCTATTGATTGTCGAGCCAGTCGAGATTCTTGAACGCTTGTTTCCGAGCGCTGAGTTGCGCTATCGTGTCGAGGCCGGCGAGAAAAAGTTCGAAGCGGCGAAAACGCTGCGTTTCACCAACGAGCTCGGCAGTGACGTGACTTATCGCCTCGACGGCAAGGACATTCTTACCGAATATGGCTACACCACCAAACCAGGGCGCTGGGATCATTGGCCAGGCGGCTTTCTCGCCTCCCTCGCTGCCAAAAACGGCGTTGATGGCCGAGTGGTGATGGCGCCAAGGGACATCGTCTTTCCACTCAAATGCTACGTCGAGGAGCCGATTGAATTTATCATCGAGGGTGGATGGGTAAAGGAGATCAACGGCGGCAAGCAGGCGGCGGAACTTAAGCAATTCATGGAAGCCTATGATGATCCGCGCGCCAATGCAGTCTCGCATATCGGCTGGGGCCTAAATGAGAAATGCGTGTGGGATCCAGAACTTCCTGGTATTGGAATGGATGGCCGTGCGCATTACGGTAATGTGCTATTTTCCCTCGGCCCGGATACGGAGTTCGGTGGCGACAATGACACGGCATGCCATCTTGACCTACCGATGGCGAACTGCAATCTCTGGCTTGACGACGATTTGATCGTTGAGGCCGGAGAGGTTGTAGCGGCGGAAATGCGGCCCTAGGGGCAGGAGTGTGGTATGGATGTTTTAGTTGTTGGTGCCAATGGAAAGACGGGNCGGCTGATTCTCCCACTGTTACTTGAGACCGGGCATCGGCCTCGGGCCATGATCCGCAGTGAAACTCAGAGCGCGGACATGCTGGCGCTCGGTGCTGAGCCTGTCCTCGGTGACCTCGAAGGCCCTCTGGAAGATGTAGTGCGTGGCCATGATGCCGTCCTCTTTGCCGCTGGTTCTGGCTCGAAAACGGGACCAGAGAAAACCATCGATGTCGATCAGAAGGGNGCGATCGCACTGATGGAGGCGTGTGTCGCAGAGAATTGTAAGCGCTTTATCATGTTGAGCGGGATGGCTACGGGGGCGCTCGAACGGGCCCCAGAGAAATTACATCATTATCTCGTCTCCAAGGCGATCGCCGACACTCATCTCGCGGCGAGCACTCTGGACTACACGATCGTCAAACCAGGCTTTCTCTCGGACGATGNCGGCACCGGCTTGATACGCACCGGAGACGATCTAGGCTTGGTGATTGACGGCGGTCGAATCAGCCGTGAAGACACGGCACGCGTGATAGTCGCCTGCCTCGANCGCCCCAATACTATTGGTNCTGCCTTCGAAATGCTNGCTGGTGACACGCCTATAGAAACCGCGCTAGCGGCTTTGTAGGAGACGGTCAGGACCTTAAAATACTGCCCGCCCGCGCACCGGTTAGCTGTCCATCTTGNTATACGATCTCACCNTTGACGATGGAATATTCNATTCCCTTGGANGGCATCACCATGCGTTTGGCCCCGTTGGGGAGGTCGTTGCGCTTTTCGCCGCGGTTGGTTGAACCAATGGTGGTAGGATCGAAAATTGTGATGTCGGCGGCGAGGCCCTTGCTTAGGCGACCGCGATCGGAAATGCCGAAAAAATCCGCCGGATCTGAGGTGAGGCGACGTACACCCTCCTCAAGGCTGAGCGCTTCTTTTTCGCGTACCCAGGTGCCGAGCAGATAGGTCGGATAGCCAGAATCACAAAGCATATCGACATGGGCGCCACCGTCGCCGAGGCCGATAAGAACGCTGTCGTCGCCAAGGATCTCTGCCATGCGCTCAGGCCGGTTGTTGAAGGTGGCCATGGTGAATTCAAGATCAAGGTCGTCGGAGAGCGTCAGGTCAAGAAAGCAATCTACGCCATCCTTGCCTTCTGCTTCGGCGATCTCGGCAACCGTTAGGCCTTCGAATTTCTTTACCTCTTGCAATTTAGCCTCGTGCAGGGTTACCCGCTCCCAATTGCCGAAACTGACGGGGCGCTTAAGTTCCTCGCGGAAGGCCTCGCGGAATTTAGTATCGGAATAAATGGCGCGCTGGGCGTCCTTCGATTTGTCTTCGAACACACGTTTCCAAGAGGGAAAGGCGGCAAAGGAGAAGGGGCTTCGCATATCTACGTTGCGTGTAAGTGGTAGTGGCGAGGTTTGCGGCCGTGCGCCCATGGGGATAAGAGGCGCGATTTTCCGCAGGGTATTGCGCACCGCTTCCGAGATGTCGTCGCGATCGAACAGCGCGATGAATGTAACCGGGCGAGTGCTTTCCCGAAGGAGGAGCTCCAGGATGTCATATTGCTCGTCTTCAAGGACAGAAATTTGCCGCGTTAGCGCAATCTCGATGGCACCCTTGCCTTTCTCCTTGAGCAGGTTGGCATAGGTGCGAAGCTCGGCCATATCGGCGAGGCGGCAGGCCAAGGGCCGCCCACCAAAGCCGAGATGCTGATTGAGTACAGTGCTGGAGAATCCAAAAGAACCGGCATCTATTGCTTCGCCGAGCAGTGCGCAGATTTGTTTAGTCTCCTCTACTGTTGCCGCACGCTCCATCGATTCCGGGCCCATTACGTAGTGGCGGAACGGCGTAAGTGGCGCCAGAAAGGCAAGATTGAGTGCAGGAGAAAGGCGTTCGGCGGCAGCCATGTATTCAGGAAAACTCTCCCACTCCCAGCAAATGCCCTGCTTCAGTAAGTCATAGGGAATTGCTTCCACGTTGACGAGGTCATGCATAGCAATATCGCGCGCCGATTCTTTACATGGCGCGATTCCAACTCCACAATTACCCATGACAACGCTTGTGACACCATGCCAGGAGGAGGGCGTTAGTGCGGGGTCCCAGAAAATTTGCGCGTCGTAATGGGTGTGCGGATCGATGAAGCCGGGCGCGACGATGCAATCTCCCGCGTCGATTATATGATCTGCCAGGCCGTCTACTTCCCCAAGGCCGACGATCTTTCCGTCTTTTAGCGCTATATTGCCGCGCCGCGCAGGTGCACCAGTGCCGTCGATAAGAGTACCGTTCTTAATCAGGGTGTCATAGGGCATGTCGGGACTTTCCGTTGATATTGCGGCGTCGTTATTGTGGCTTGTGTCTCAAAAGGCGTTCCTCTGTTTCGTGGGGTCAGTTTCTTCGTTTGTGGTCGCCAGCGCATTTCCGCCAAATTATGTATAATTCTACCTATCTGATGTTAATCAATTTCACATGATCGGATTTAAGCGTCATTCAAAGCAAGCCATATGTCCAGGAAGCCTTCCAGCCAGCGACGCATCGCCGGGTCGTGTTTGGGTGCTTCAGCACGCTGTACATTTGCCGGCTGCGCGCCGGGTAGGCCAAGTTGTGGCGCGCCTTTCTCCGACGTAACCCATCGCTCCATGGTACGGGGAATCATTTCAGGATGAAACTGCACGGCATAGCCGTTCTCGCCATGGCGGAAGGCTTGATTGCGGAAGCCGCCATTAGCGGTGGCAAGCAACTCGGCACTTCTTGGCACATCGAAGCCTTCACTGTGCCACTGATAGGCAATGAGGCGTTTAGGAAAAAGGCTTTGCCCTTCTGGTGTCGCATTAACTTCGTGATAGCCGATTTCGCGGATTTCTTCGGGGTGTTCCCACACTTGGGCGCCGAGCGCATAGGCCATCATTTGTGCTCCTAGGCAAATACCAAGAAGTGGTGCGTCGTGCTCGAGCAGGGTGGAGACCCATTCGATTTCCTCGGCGAGGAACGTCATCTCGACTGCATCGCTTACCCCCATCGGTCCTCCGAACACCACCGCAGCGTCATAACCTTCTGGCCTGCCGCCAGCGATGGGTGGCAAAGAGTCGCCAAGGAAGGGGCAACATATATCCGCTTCAAATCCCCGTGCATGTAACCCATCGGCCACTGCGCCTGGGTCCGCATGATCCGAATGAGTAATGAAAATTATCCGGCTTTTTACCATCTCAGACTAGGTTCTCGAATTTGTCTGGTGAGTCATATAGGACGTTGAATCAAAACAGCTATTGATGAAATTTGTTAATTGAGAAGGAACACGGCTGACGGCTGGCATTTCCCTTACAGCGCGAACTCCCGGGAAGCAACATTTTCTCCGGCGATGCTTTGTGCATATTGCGCCTTTGCCCCTGCACTAGCGGGTGTTAGCATCACCGCTTAGATAAAGATGCGTCGGGAAAATATAAATATTTTCCAAGACATGGGACCGGCGTAATCAAGAATGTGAATGCTGGGGAGTTCACCTATGGACTTGCACCTTTTTTTGGTCGTTCTCGGCATATTCGTGTTGCTATTAATAGCTAGTCTCCTGCAGCCAGCTGCTCAGCGCCTCAACTTTCCTTTCACCGTATTGCTCGCTGCCGCTGGCGTAGTGCTTGGCGTCATTGTCATGGTGGTACCCGACAAGGAAAGCGCCGGTATTGCTGGTGATTTCCTTCATGCGATCGAAAATCTTGATATCACCTCAGAGGCGGTGTTTTTCCTCTTCCTGCCGGCGCTCATTTTTGAATCTGCGATGAGCATTAATGTGCGCCATTTGATGAAAGACATTAAGCCAATTCTGATGCTCGCTATCATTGGACTGTTGATCTCGACTTTCGCGGTTGGCTTCGCCATGGAAGCAATCTCCGGTGTTGGTTTTGTTGCTTGTCTTCTCTTGGGCGCTATCGTTTCTGCTACCGACCCGGTGGCGGTGGTGGCTATATTCAAGGACCTTGGGGCGCCTAAGCGGCTGACTATTCTAGTTGAGGGTGAGAGCCTTTTTAATGATGCCACGGCGATAGTGCTCTTCATCATCCTCGCCGCCGTAATGGTCGCGGGGGCCGATGCCTCAGCTGGCAACGCAGCGGTGGATTTCATCAAGGTTTTCTTTGGTGGGATTGCGGTCGGTCTTATCGCTGCGCGCACTATGGCCTGGATCATCGGCACCATGCGCAACATGCCGTTGGTCGAAATTACCCTAACTGTCGTGCTCGCCTATCTTTCGTTTCTTATCGCCGAACACTATCTCCATGTCTCTGGTGTCATGGCGGTGGTTACAGCTGGCTTGGTGATGGGCTCCTACGGGCGCACCAAGATCTCTCCGGCAACGTGGCATGCCCTACACGAAACTTGGGAGCAACTTGGATTCTGGGCCAATTCGTTGATTTTCTTTCTAGTTGGCATACTGGTGCCCAATGTGCTCAAGGATTTTACTGGCGAGCAGGCAATCTGGCTGGTGGTCCTAATCGTTGTCGCCTTTGCCGCCCGTTCCATAGTGCTGTTCGGCATCTTACCGGCGATGATTCGGGCCAAGCTTAGCGCTCCAGTTAGCGGCGCCTTTCGCACTATTATGTTCTGGGGCGGCCTGCGCGGCGCGGTTTCTCTTGCCCTGGCGTTGGTTATATTCGAGACCGAGGGCGTTGATCAGGATGTAAAGAATTTTATCATCGTGCTCGTGACTTGTTTCGTGTTGTTCACGCTTTTCATCAATGCCACCACGATCCGCTTCGTAATGGCGATGTTCGGATTGGACAAGCTGTCGCCCGCAGATGTTGCAGTGCGTGACAGGGTGATGTCGCTCTCGCTTAGCCGCATCCGCGACGAAATTCATGCGGTTGCCGAGGCACAGCAGGTAGCGCCCAAGCTCGCTGGCGAAATCGCCGAGAATTACACTAAGCGCCTCGCCGTGCTCGAGCGCCAGGTGTCTAACACAGCTGAACTCAGCGCTGGCGACCGGGTGAAGATCGGCCTTGGTATCCTTGTTAACCGTGAGCGCGAAATTTTTCTCAAGCGCTTTTCTGATGGTGTCGCTTCGGATGATATAACCCGCGCGCTGCTCGCCAATGCCGACACACTGGAAGATGGTATGAAGGCTGCCGGTGTTGACGGCTATGAGGAGGCGGTGACTCAAAAGCTCGGCTTTGGCTTCGGCTTCCGTGTGGCGATGTATCTGCAGCGCAAGTTTGGTCTTACTAGTGCGCTGCAGAGCCAACTTGCTGAGCGTTTTGAGGTGCTGATTGCAACTCAAACGGCGCTTCGTCAGTTGCGCGAGATCACTAGTAAGAATATGGAATGCTTGCTCGGAGAAGATGCGGCGAGGCACCTCAAAGACATCGTCGACCAGCGTGCGCAGGATACAGATCGGGCACTCGATGCCCTCAAGCTGCAATATCCGGAATATTTTGAAGCGGTGCAGCGCTATCAAATAGGCCGTGTTGCCGTACGCTTGGAGGATCTCGATTATAGGCGCATGTTGTCCGAGCAACTTATTAGCCCGGATGTCTATGCTAATCTGAGCCAGGAACTCGATTTCCGGGCCGAAGAATTCGAAAAGGTTCCAGAGCTTGATCTTGGTCTGAATCCCGAGGAAATGGTTGCGAAGGTGCCGTTTTTTGTTGGCCTTGATCAAGCGAGCATACGTCAGATTGTTGCCTTATTGCGTCCGCGTTTGGTCTTGCCCGATGAAAAAATCATTACTAAAGGAGAGGCTGGGGATGCGATGTATTTCGTCTCAACCGGCGCGCTTGAAGTTGATATCGGCGATTCGCCAATTCTACTTGGCAGTGGAGATTTTTTTGGTGAAATGGCGCTGGTCCACGATGCGCCACGCAGTGCCGACGTTAAAGCCCTCAGCTATTGCCGTATTCTCCGCCTCAGCGTGCGCGAGTTCCGCACCTTGATTGGGTCTCAGCCTGATCTCAAGGAAACCATCGAGCGTGTTGCCGCAGAGCGTTTAACTGGTAAATAGTTTCTTCCAATCAGTGGATTATCGAAATAGTTTTTAATCAAAACATTCCGTAACTCAGATCAATTTTTTATGATTGGAGGGTGTGTGGTGTTATGTGCTTTGAAAATATTATCCAACCCCCAGAATGTCATGGTTAACCTGGAGTAGAGGCGTTAACTCAGGAGGTGTTTATGATGCTGTTGCACCGCTTTAACAAAACCTTGTTTGATCTGGCGGATAACAAGCATGGTTAAATTTCCTTTTTGAGCGTGCTTATGCGCGCCGTCGACTAACCCAGTAAAACAAGAGCGAAGACCCCATTATGTCAATTGAAGCCCCTCTCGAAGTTCACCGCGAAACGGTCCGACCTGAATGGATCGACTACAACGGCCATATGAATGTAGCCTTTTATCTGATGGCCGCGGATCACGCGATGGACGCCTTCGCAGACCGAATTGGCCTCGGCAAGAGTTATATGGAGGAGACCAACTGCTCAACATTCGCTCTAGATACGAGGATCATATATGCGCGCGAGTTAGTCGAGGGCGCGCCGATATGCGTGAATGCGCAATTAGTTGCATTCGACTCTAAGCGAATCCATGTTTGTTTGGAGCTAACCCATGGCAAGGAGGGATGGCTCTCAGCGCTTAGTGAATGGGTGTTGGTACATGTTGACCTTGGAACGCGCCGCTCTACACCCATGCCTGACGAAACCCTCGCCATTCTCGGCGAGATTATGGCAGCCCACGAAAACTTGTCACGTCATGATGCATTGGCGCGGCCCTTCGGTTTGGCGCGTTCAAACTGATAACTCTCCAGTTAAGGCTTTCCGGGGGCTTCCGCGCACTGTACACCTATAGTGTGATGTTACGTTCAGAGAAGATATGTTTCGGTGCAGTGGTATTGGCTCTCCTTGCCGCAGGAATCTTGTTTTCATCGGCGGTGCAGGCTGCCTGTACTGATACACCTGCGCCCGGTGTTAATTGGCAGCGATGCTATCTCGACAAACGGCATTTTCAAAACGTTGATCTCAGTGGCTCAAACCTGCGCAGCTCTTTCCTCGCGCACAGCGATTTTACTGGCGCTAATATGACTGGCATTGATGCGCGGCGCGCCAAATTTGTCACCGCGGTTCTTAACAAGGTAAACCTTGACAAGGCACGGTTGATCGGCGCGGATTTTACCACTTCCGATCTTGCCGGCGCATCTTTCAAAGGTGCCGATTTGCGCCGGGCGAAGTTTTTTCGAGCGAATTTGCGTGGTGCAGATTTTACCGGCGCAACGCTAGGCGGGACGGATTTTCTGAAAGCCGATCTCAGCGGCGTAACCTGGATTGACGGCAAGACCATATGTTCAGAAGATTCAATCGGGCAATGTAACTGACCGCGTAAAGGCGGTGAACATTGTGAGCGTAGAACCCTCGGAAAGCCCGGTTATATCAAGCCTTCTGCGTCTGCTTTGCAACGAGCAGGTCATTCTCGCTACTTTGTCCGTGCTAATCGGCGTTGCCGCTGCCTATGCCAATATCGTCTTTTGCGAGCTGATAGCACTTCTGCAATGGGGCGGCTTCGATTCGCTTGGTGGGCGGTTGATCTCGCAGGCAGGTCAATAACCCTGGTGGCAAGTCGTGCTCGTACCCACTTTAGGCGGCTGTGTAGCGGGCTTTTTGGTTCGATTTTTTCAGCATGGTGGCCGGCCACATGGCGTGGCCGATATCGACCAACTACTCTATGCTAGTGACCTTCTAAATCGTGTGCCAGTGCCCTGGCGTGCCGGCGACGATCTAACTACGGGGCTCCGCCTGATGGATGCCGGTGTCGTGGACCGTTTGCCAGTGGTCGCCGATGACGATTCAAGCAGGGCGATTGGCATCGCGCACCGTGCTGAAACATTGAAGGTGCAGGGCGAGGCGCTAAAGGCGACCTGGCGTGCAAACCAGGGAGGTGCCTGAGACAGGCACGTTCTTTTTCTCATATCCTTAGCTTCACGGCGTGAGATGTCGGACAGGGGGTGATATATTCTTGGCAATCGATTCGCTATGTGACCGGCCCATGAGTGATCCTTTCGACCTTTCCGCGGCGGTGGCGACAAGCTCTGCTCAACCGCAGGCTTTAGCGCCTGAACCTGCCTATCTTGCGGTGCTTAACGCCGAGCAGCGTGTGGCAGTAGAAGCGATCGATGGTCCTGTGCTGGTACTTGCCGGTGCCGGCACTGGCAAAACTCGGGTGTTGACCACCCGTCTTGCTCACATTCTCCATCAGCGCAAGGCTTTTCCGAGCGAAGTCCTTGCCGTCACCTTCACGAACAAGGCGGCGCGCGAGATGGTTGACCGTGTCACTCAGCTCATCGGTCGCCCGGCAGAAGGACTGTGGCTTGGCACCTTCCATGCCATGGCGGCGCGCATCCTTCGCCGCCATGCGGAGCTGGTGGGTCTAAAATCCGATTTCACCATTCTTGATAGCGATGATCAGACACGCCTACTAAAGCAGCTCCTTCGCGCTTCTGATATTGATGAGAAACGCTGGCCGGCACGCAACCTCTCTATCATCATCCAGCGTTGGAAGGATCGTGGTCTCGCACCAGAAAAAGCAGCTACTACGGACGGCGCAGAATTTGCTAATGGCCGGGCGCATGAGCTCTACCGCCAATATCAAGAGCGCCTAAGGGCGGTGAACGCCGCCGATTTTGGAGATCTCTTGATGCATAATCTGACTATCTTCACTGTCAAGTCGGATGTGCTAGCGGAATATGAGCAGCGCTTCAAATATATCCTGGTCGACGAATATCAGGACACCAATGTGGCGCAATATCTCTGGCTCCGCCTACTTGCCCGAGCGCGCCACAATATCTGCTGTGTTGGTGATGACGATCAATCAATCTATGGCTGGCGTGGTGCTGAGGTTGGCAACATTCTCCGCTTCGAGAAGGATTTCCCGGGTGCGAAAGTAATCCGCCTGGAGCGCAATTACCGTTCGACCGGCCATATACTAGGTGCTGCTTCAGGTCTGATTGCACACAATGCCGGCCGCCTTGGTAAGACCCTATGGACCGAGGGTGTCGATGGCGAGCCAGTCGCCGTAACCAGCTGTTGGGACGGCGACGAAGAGGCACGCATTGTTGGCGAAGAGATCGAAAATCTGCAACGCCGTGGTGAAAGCCTCGACCAGATGGCGGTTTTGGTGCGTGCTGGCTTTCAGACCCGTGCTTTTGAGGAACGCTTTGTTTCCATTGATTTGCCTTACCGCGTGATCGGCGGCTTGCGCTTTTACGAGCGTCAGGAGATCCGCGATGCAATCGCCTACCTCCGTGTCCTTGCTAATCCGGATGATGATCTCGCTTTTGAGCGTATTGTTAACACGCCTCGGCGCGGCCTTGGTGATGCTACGCTGCAGCTTGTCCATCGTCTTGCACGGGCCTCTGATTGTTCGCTCCATGCCGCGGCGGATATGCTGATTGAGACCGATGAGCTCAAGCCCAAGCCGCGTGGCGCCTTGGCTAGCCTCCTTAAGAACTTCGCTGCCTGGCGGGTATTGGCTGAGGAAGCTCCCCATTGGGATGTGCTTGACACTCTTCTTACCGAATCCGGCTATATAGAGATGTGGAAGAAGGATAAAACGCCGCAAGCGCCGGGCCGTCTCGAAAATCTTGATGAATTGACGGGTGCGTTGGAGGAATTCGAATCCCTTGGCGAGTTCCTAGAGCATGTCAGTCTGGTTATGGACCGCGAAGAAGGCCAGGGTGAAGAGATGGTCAGTTTTATGACTCTACACGGCGCCAAGGGGCTCGAATTCGACAACGTATTCTTACCAGGCTGGGAAGAGGGTCTTTTTCCGCACCAGCTTGCTCTCGATGAATCGGGAGCCAAGGGCCTCGAGGAGGAACGCCGTCTTGCCTATGTTGGTCTCACCCGAGCACGCAAACGGGCGTATATCCTGAGCGCTGCCAACCGTCATGTGCATAATCAATGGATTAGTGCTTTGCCGTCGCGCTTTATCGACGAATTGCCTACAGATCATAGTGAAGCGCGCAACGGAGACGACTTTCGTGGTGCGCAGCCGACGTCCTCCTCTTCCCCGCGCAACCGAACTCGTACGTCTGTGCAGAATTTCGATATAGCGGTCTGGCAGAAAGAGCCGGAGGAAGGCAGTCTCACCGTAGGTAAGCGGATCTTTCATCAAAAATTCGGCTATGGTCGGATTCTCGCAGTCGAAGGTAGCAAGCTGAGCATCAGCTTCGATAAAGCCGGCGACAAAAAGGTCATTGACCGGTTTGTACAACTTGCCTGACGACGCGGCGGCCTGGAGTGTCACGTTGACCCTACCATGCAGCGCGCTCGATGCTGTGGCAAAAATTCTAGGTGAACATGCAGCCGCCGTAGCTACGCATTCCCTGGAAACGTGTGACAAAACTGAAAACACCCCTGAGGACCTCTGGCGGCTTACCGCCTACTGTGCCGATGCAGCGCGAGGTGCCGTATTGGCGGTATTAGCGAAGGAAATCCTATCCGAACTTGGCCTTGCGGAGACGGAAATTTCTATCAAGATGTTACCAGAGACCGATTGGGTGGCGCAGAATGCGCGGCTATTTCCACTACTCTTCGCCGGGCGCTTCGTGGTGCATGGTGATCACCTCCGCCCGCCTCCGGGCCGCATTGCGCTTTGTGTCAATGCCGGGAGCGCTTTTGGTTCGGGCAGTCACGGTTCGACCCGAGGCTGCCTGCTTGCTCTAGACCGCATAGGTAATCGACGCCGCATCGCTCGAGCTCTGGATCTAGGCACCGGCTCTGGCATACTTGCTATCGCTATTGCCAAATGCTGGGGTGGAGGCGGTATGGGCGTGGCAGAGGTGCTGGCTGCCGATATTGACCCAGCAGCGGTCGCAGCCACGAAGGAAACAGCCGAGGCCAACGGCGTCACCAAACAGATCTGCTGCGTGACGAGTGACGGCTTCGCTGCGCCGAAAATTGGCGGCGGCGCGCCCTATGACCTTATTTGTGCCAATATTCTTGCTGATCCCTTGCAATTACTAGCAGCTGAATTGGCGCGCCATCTAGCCAGAGATGGCATTGCCATCATATCTGGGCTCCTCGTCAGTCAAGAGGCGACGGTTACAGAGCACTATCGCGACGCAGGCCTCAAGCTTGTTGATCAAATTCAAGTCGGTAATTGGTCGAGCTTGTTGTTGACCTGGTGACGGCTTCACAGCAAAACAGAGCGCATGATTAGCACTTCTTATATCTATGATGGTGACGAACGGTTGGCTGAGCTGTTGTATAAGGCTGGTGTTTCGGTACCGCTGAGAGAGATTAAATCGCTTATGGCGGGGATTGCTGCCGCACCCCGGCCGCTCGACGATAATGAATGGCTGCGGCTGGTTGCACCAGTTGTGGATGAGGCGCTGGGCTATCAGCTTTTGGCGCTCTATGAGCTTTTGGCCTCGGTAGATGATGGTATCGACCAGCGTGCGGAATCCGCCGCCCGCCTCGCTGCCCTCCGCGCCGAATTGGCGCGTTGCAATCTTGACGGCTTCGTCGTACCGCTTGCTGACGAGCATCAGGGGGAATACGTTGCCCGCCGCTCGCGCCGCCTTGCCTGGTTGACAGGCTTTACGGGTTCCGCTGGGATGGCCCTGATTACCGCCGAGAAAGCTGCGCTTTTCACCGATGGCCGGTATACTCTGCAAATCGAACAGCAGACTGATGGCATGCTTTATGAGCGCCATCACATCACCAAATCGCCGCCAGAGACATGGCTTGCAGAAAACCTCTCCGCGGGTATGACGTTTGGCTTTGACCCTTGGCTGCACAGCTTCGACCAACGCCGTCGTCTGGCTGAGGCCTGCGCATGCGCAGAGGCTGAGCTTGTGCCCTGCCATTCCAACCCGGTTGATGCTGTATGGCACGATCAGCCTCCGCTTCCCCTTGCGCCCGTTCAGCCCCAGGACATTCGCTATACTGGGCGCGCCTCGGCAGAGAAACGGCGTGATGTTGCTCAGCAGGTCACGGAAGCTGGAGCGGTAGCAGTTTTTCTGAGCGCACCGGATTCGATCGCTTGGCTTCTCAATGTGCGCGGTGCCGATGTCCAATGCACACCCTTGCCTCACTCCTTTCTACTGCTCGAAGCGGGTGGCGGGGCACAGTGGTTTATTGATCCGCGCAAGCGGGTGTCAGAACTTACCAATCATCTCGGTAAAGAAGTATCCTGTCGGCCACCGGAAGATCTTGGCACCGCGCTTGATAATCTCGGCGCTGCCGGTTCGGCTGTGCTGCTTGATCCGACTAGCGCGCCTGATTGGGCAGTGAGTCGTCTGACTGGATCTGGTGCGAAGATAGTTAAAAAGGCGGATCCCTGCACTGCGCTCAAAGCGCGCAAGAACGATACGGAATTGGATGGCATCCGTGCTGCCCATCTCCGGGACGGCTTGGCGCTCACTCGTTTTCTTTCATGGCTTTCCGGTTTGAATGGCTCGGAAGGTATCACAGAACTTGACGCAGTGGTGAAGCTTGCTTCGTTCCGTTCCGACGGCGAGCATTATCGGGGACCGAGCTTCGATACCATTTCCGGCGCTGCCGCGAATGGTGCCATCGTTCACTATCGGGTGACGCCTGATTCTGACCATGCGCTTGAAGCCGGTACGCTCTATCTCGTTGATTCCGGTGGGCAATATCTCGATGGCACGACAGATGTCACCCGGACAGTTGCCATTGGTGTGCCCAATGCTGAGCACCGCGACCGCTTCACCCGTGTGCTGAAGGGCCATATAGCACTCGCCCGGGCGCGTTTTCCAAGGGGGACCACGGGTACCCAGCTCGACACGTTGGCGCGGCAGTATCTTTGGCAAGTGGGACTCGATTACGATCACGGCACCGGCCATGGTGTAGGTGCCTACCTAAATGTACATGAGGGGCCGCATCGGATATCCAAGCAGATGAGCAAGGAAGCACTCGAACCTGGCATGATCGTATCCAACGAGCCTGGCTACTATAAAGTAGGGGCCTATGGCATCCGTATCGAGAATCTCGTTGCCGTCATGAACGCGCCCGGCTTGACGGAGGTAGAACGTCCAACTCTCGCTTTTGAAACCCTGACGCTTGCTCCGATCGATAGAGCCTTGATCGACGTTGCGCTCATGACGGGTGAAGAATTGGATTGGCTCGACGCCTATCACGCCATGGTTCTCAAGCGCCTTAAGCCGTTGCTCGGACCTTGGCCTGATGTTTTGGAATGGTTGGACAGCGCGGTGGCGCCTATCGAACGGCCGAATGGCTAACGTTTACCGGCGGCGATGAGATAAGCGATCACGTCGGCGCGATCTTTCGCACTTTCTAGAATGTATTCCATCTCTGAACCAGGCAGAAAGGCCTGGGGGTCAGCGAGCCAGCGGTCGAGTGTCACGACGGTCCAGACGATGTTGGAGTTCTTCAGCACCGGTGAGTAGTTATATTCCGGTGCGCTACCTGCCTCACGCCCGACTACCTGATAGAGATTTGGGCCGAAGGTGTCATATTTGCCCTCCTGCACGGAATGACAGCTGCGACATTCCTTGAAAACTTTGCGCCCCGCTGAAGCGCTACCATCGGCGAGCGCCGACGTTGCAGCAAGTGCTAGAGCAGTGAATAGATAGGCAATGATCGAATTTCGCATGGGTTCAACATGCTGATTCACTCCAACGTTTGGCGCAAGAAAATTCAGAAATATCGCTACATCGGCAGTGCCACGTTAAGCTCCTCGGGACAGGTGTTGGCGAGAAAATTCGATAATGCAATAGACGGTACTTGCACTTGTCGTGTCGAATGCACATCTTGCAGATGGGCCTGTAGCTCAACTGGTTAGAGCCGGCCGCTCATAACGGTCTGGTTGCAGGTTCGAGTCCTGCCAGGCCCACCACTCTGACATAAATCAGGTACCTTTCCGGCTTTTAATTCCGTAGCATACGGGATCCGGCCGGCAAGGCCTGTTTCGGCTCCCGTGATGCAGGTCTCTTTATTTTCTCACTCGATTTATACAAATATAATGCAAGTGCGTTGGCACAAGGTATTGTTCTGATTATAGATAATTCCACATAATACAGCATTTTGGAATCGAGGTAACGTGATAAAAACAAACGAAAACAATAACTTAAAAAAAGACAAAAATAACAAATGGCAGTTCTGGGTTGATCGGGGTGGGACGTTTACAGATCTGGTAGCGCGCCACCCCGATGGCCGTATTGTTACGCATAAGCTGCTTTCGGAAAATCCAGAACGCTATTCTGATGCGGCCGTGCAAGGCATCCGAGACTTAATGGACTTAACGCCGGATCAGTCTATTCCTGCTGACTCTATCGATATCGTAAAAATGGGCACAACGGTCGCTACCAACGCGTTGCTTGAGCGCAAGGGTGATCGAACCCTATTGGCCATCACTAAAGGATTTGTTGATGCCCTGCGTATCGGATACCAAACCAGGCCTGAGCTTTTCTCTCTGCACATAATTCTACCAGAGCTTCTTTACGATAAGGTTGTCGCGATTCCTGAACGGATTGGCGCCCACGGTAACGTCGTGGAAGAACTAGATGAAGTGGCGGCAAGGGTTGAATTACAAGCGGCCTATGATGATGGCATCCGAGCCATCGCGATCGTCTTTATGCATGGTTACCGCTACACGAACCATGAAGATCAGGTGGCTATGATCGCTCGGGAAATTGGCTTTTCGCAAATTTCGGTTTCCAACCATGTGGCGCCAATGATGAAATTGATCAGCCGAGGCGACACCACCGTGGTTGATGCCTATTTATCTCCGATTCTCCGGCGTTACGTTGATCGTGTCGCGGTGGAGTTGAATGCTGACGAGCATGGCGGCCCGAGATTAATGTTCATGCAGTCCAATGGAGGACTATCAGATGCCCAACGTTTCCAGGGCAAGGACGCAATTTTATCAGGTCCGGCCGGGGGTGTTGTTGGTATGGCACAAACGGCTTCCGGCGCCGGCTTCGACAAGGTCATTGGGTTTGATATGGGTGGTACATCCACCGACGTTTCTCACTTTGATGGTGAGTACGAACGCAGTTTTGAAACGATGATTGCTGGCGTGCGTTTGCGGGCGCCAATGATGCATATACACACCGTTGCAGCTGGCGGTGGTTCAATATTGCATTTTGATGGCTCGCGATACCGTGTTGGCCCGGATAGCGCCGGGGCGGATCCCGGCCCAGCTAGCTATCGTAGAGGCGGTCCTTTGACTGTCACGGATTGCAACGTGATGCTTGGTAAATTGCACCCCAGCCATTTTCCTGCTGTTTTCGGCCCAAATGGCAAACAACCTATGGATGCTAAAATTGTCCGTGAAAAGTTTGAGGCGCTAGCTCAAAAAGTTGCTGAATCGACAAGGTCTCCGCGGCAGTCTCCTGAAGCAATAGCCGAAGGTTTTTTGCGGATCGCAGTTGAAAACATGGCTAACGCTATCAAAAAAATTTCCGTAGAGCGGGGTTATGATATTACCGCCTACACTTTGAATTCCTTCGGCGGTGCCGGCGGCCAACACGCCTGCTTGGTAGCTGATCGTCTTGGCATGAACACTATCATGTTACACCCATTTGCTGGCGTCTTGTCCGCCTATGGGATGGGATTAGCGGATGTACGATCCATACGCGAGCGCCAACTAGACGAACCCATGAGTGCGAATATCTGGGAGGTTCTTAACCAGGCCTTTGGTTCATTGGCCGACCAGGCTCGTAATGATTTGTTAGCTCAAGACGTTCCCCTTGGACGAATTTCAATGATTCGAAAAACCCATTTACGTTATGCTGGCACGGATAACCCGCTGCTGATTGACCCGGACGAAAATAGTGCTGTCATGATGAAGCGTTTCGAGGAGGCGCATCTGCAGCGTTATGGCTATATCGCTCCGGACCGAAAATTGGTGGTCGAGGCGATTTCAGTAGAAGCGGTAGGAGGCAGCGACCAGACGAATGCCCAATTGTTATGCGAAGGCGAACCTAGCAGCCAATCAGAACAAGCCGTAACGCAGGTTTCTATGTTTATTGATGGGGACCGGCATATGGTGCCGCTTTATCAGCGTACGGACATGACAATAGGCCAGCGGATTGACGGACCGGCGATAATAGCCGAGAGAACGGCGACCACCATAATCGAGCCGGGCTGGAGCGCAGAATTGAAATCCAAGGGAGAATGCATCCTAACGAGAGTAACACCTCGGCCAAAACGTGAAGCAATCGGTACCAAGTCCGATCCAGTGATGCTGGAAGTTTTCAATAACCTTTTTATGTCTATCGCGGAGCAAATGGGCGCGACGCTCGCCAATACCGCTTACTCGGTAAACATCAAGGAGCGATTGGACTTTTCTTGCGCTATATTTGCGTCCGATGGGAGCCTAGTCGCTAATGCGCCACATGTACCCGTTCATCTTGGCTCCATGGGCGCCTCAATCAAGACCATCATCCGTGAAAACAAAGGCCGGATGAAACCGGGAGACGCTTATGTCGTTAACGCGCCGTATAACGGCGGCACACATCTCCCAGATGTTACGGTGGTCAGCCCGGTTTTCGATGACAAGGGCTACGAGATATTGTTTTACGTGGCGTCCAGGGGACATCATGCAGACATTGGTGGCAGAACGCCTGGCTCGTCACCTCCTGACAGTACTTCAATCCATGAAGAAGGTGTGTTGATCGATAATTTTCTGATGGTCGAAAACGGTGTGCTCAAGGAGCAAGAGACGCTAGAGCTTCTAAATTCTGGACCCTATCCTTGCCGGAATCTGACTCAAAACATGGCTGACTTGGAAGCTCAGGTTGCCGCCAACAACACGGGTGTTCACGAAGTTTTAAAAATGATCGGGCAATTCGGCATAAATGTCGTACAAGCCTATATGCAGCATGTTCAGGATAACGCCGAGGAATCAGTGCGTCGCGTTCTGGATAAACTTCCTGATGGTGATTTTGTCTACCCCATGGATAACGGATGCCAAATTCGAGTTAAGATCCGTGTCGACAAGATAGCTCGCGAAGCGACCATTGATTTCACCGGAACTTCTCCTCAATACGAAGGCAATTACCATGCACCCACCGCCGTGTGTCTCGCTGCTGTGCTTTATGTTTTTCGTTGTCTAGTAGACGATGATATACCGTTGAACGAAGGCTGCTTGAAGCCACTCAAGGTCGTTGTTCCGCCAAGGTCGATCATTTCACCGGAGTATCCCGCCGCTGTGATCGCCGGCAATACGGAGGTTAGCCAATGCATTACCGACGCCCTGTTCGGGGCTCTCGGTGTACTCGCTTCATCTCAGGGAACGGTTAATAATTTCGTGTATGGAAATGATATGTATCAGAATTACGAAACCATCTGCGGGGGCACTGGAGCTGGTCCCGACCATCCAGGTACCAGTGCTGTCCACAGTCATATGACAAATACGAAAATGACAGATCCTGAGGTCTTAGAATGGCGCTTCCCTGTTCGTGTGGGCAGTTTTTCTATTCGTCGGGGATCTGGTGGAAAAGGACTGCATGATGGTGGTGACGGTATAAGGAGAGAGGTCATGTTTCTTGAAGAAATGAAGATGACCTTGTTGGGTAGCCACCGCCTTACCGACCCATATGGATTGGCAGGGGGGGGATCTGGAGCTCGCGGCCATGATTTCGTTCGTCGTCGCGACGGTCACTGTGACAAACTTGCGGGCAATGACGAGACAAACATGATGCCTGGTGACACATACGTTATGGAGACCCCAGGGGGTGGAGCCTATGGAATTAAACCGGTTGGTTGAAATTGGCAATAAGACAAATGATCTTTTTCAAACACCATCGTTATCGATTTAGCGGGGACAATTTTGCATGCAAAAGTTATTGTGGCAGAACATTAGCTCAAGCCTTGAGGCGTTAAGAGGGGCCAATACAATTGTTCGTGCAAGCACTTTCCGAGACTTGGATTATCTGACGTGATATAATTTGTTATGGCTCCCGGTTTCTGGGGTGGATTTTGATTTGAGCAGCCCTTAGTCGAGCGTTGCGGAAAATGAGAAGTACGTTTTTCGGGCGGTTGATAAGTTTTGACTCCCTTTGAGCAGTAAAGTGGCGAATTGCGGGATAATGGATGGCTACCTTTGCGGAATACGCGCAGTATGACGGGCTAGGCCTTGCCGATTTGGTGCGTCGCAAGGAAGTAAGTCCCGCCGAATTAGTCTCCTCAGCTTATGCTGTAATCGAGCGGCTGAACCCGCAGCTCAACGCAGTCATTTGCAGTCTCGAAGATCATGCACAGAAAACCTTAGAAACAGGACCTTCTAAAGGACCATTTCATGGTGTTCCGTTTCTTCTGAAGGACCTAATGGTTTCTCTAGCTGGCGTGCCAACGAATTGTGGGAGTCGTCTAAGCGATGGTTATACGCGTTCGTACGACAGTGATCTCGTCACCCGATTCAAAGAATCTGGCGTTGTGATCATTGGCAAAACGAATACCCCGGAACTAGGGATGAATGCGTCCACTGAACCAGTGCTCAATGGGCCAACGCACAATCCATGGAATCTGGCATTGACTCCCGGGGGATCGAGCGGCGGTTCGGCTGCAGCGGTGGCAGCTGGTATTGTACCAATGGCGCACGCTAATGATGGCGGGGGTTCTACGAGGATCCCAGCAACCTGCTGCCATCTAGTTGGCCTGAAGCCAACACGCGGGCGAAATCCTGCGGGACCCGACCTTGGCGAAATATGGAACGGTTTCGTATCTGAGCACATCGTCTCGCGCAGTGTTCGTGATACAGCGGCAATGTTAGACTGCACGGCTGGACCTTCTCCAGGCGATCCTTACTTTGCACCACCACCGGAACGACCGTTCTTGAATGAGATCGGTCGCGATCCAGGTAGATTGCGGATTGCAGTTACGGATATCACTGCCTCCGGAGATCAGGTTCATGAGGATTGCAAAGTAGCAGTCGCAGATATAGCGAAACACCTTTGTGATCTTGGCCATGAAGTAGAGGAAGCGGCACCAGCATATGACCAGAATGCTTTCGCTGATGCGTTTATTGTGATTATGACGGCGCACTGTACTGCATTTATGGAGGAGGTTGCTGCAGTCACTGGGCGTTCGCCAAGCAGAGCCACTTTGGAAAACGTGAACCTTTGGGTGCTAGAGCACGGGCGTCGCTATTCGGCGCTCGACATGGTACGTGCGATGAACAGGTTAAATATCACTTGCCGACAGGTCGGAAAGTTTTTTGAAACCTACGATATTTTTTTGACGCCGGGTCTAGCCATGCCGCCACCGCCGCTAGGCTATATGTTCGCAGACAATGAGGGCCTTGAGGTGTGGGATAGAATGCGCGACTTCACACCGTTTACACATATCTTTAACGCCACTGGTCAGCCGGCGATCAGCGTGCCGGCGATGTTGAACTCCGAAGGGCTGCCTATCGGGGTTCAACTAGTAGGGCGGTATGCTGATGACGGTTGCCTCCTTGCGCTTGCCTCCCAGATTGAGATTACACGACCGTGGAACGGCGATCGCCCGCCTATTTTCGCCTAGATAGTATCCCTGAAAAGAAATTTTTGGCTTCTTATAATTTATTTGTCAAAAGCTTGAACAAGAGAAAACTTATCTTGGCGCATTTTGTTTTGGTGAAATCAGACTAGTCAGAAGTTTTGCTCTCGTTTTCTAAAAGGCATTGCGGTGCGCATGTGTAGAGTACAATTTTTGCAGCGTTTACGGATAGCTGTGTTGTGGGAAAATATTTCGTTGCGTTACTTTCCCACTGACAATCTTCATAAACAGTTTTAACCAAGGCATTAATCATCGTGGTAGGTTTGGGGGATGATCGATGGTTCGTTTCACCAAGGGTCGCGTTGGTGGTACACCGATGAGACAAATGGTAGCGTTATAAGCCGTCCCGCAGCTTGAAGATCAATAACTTGGGAATTTATGGAATGACCACTGAAGCCAAGCTTTCCTGCGAACAATTGTGGAAGCTTTATGGCGCCGACCCAGAAAAATTTTTTGCCAGTCATGGTGATCGCCCGACGCAAGCCGACATCGCGAGTGGCGGTTATATTTGTGCCGTGCGCGATGTCTCATTTGATGTTTATCCCGGCGAAATTGTTGTTGTGATGGGATTATCCGGATCAGGAAAATCCACACTTGTCCGCTGCTTATCTCGCCTTATTGAGCCGACAGGTGGCGAGATTAGTTTTGAGGGACAAAATTTATTGGAAGCTTCGCGCAAAGAAATGATCGATATCCGACGGCATAAGATGGGTATGGTGTTTCAGCATTTTGCTCTTCTGCCGCATCGTACAGTAATAGACAATGTAGCGTTTCCTCTTGAAGTCCAGGGAATCAATCGAGCTAAGCGGCACGAACGTGCACGAGAAATTATCGAACTCGTAGGGTTGAGCGGCCGCGAGCGTTACTATCCGCGTGAACTTTCTGGCGGACAGCAGCAAAGAGTGGGTATTGCCCGCTCTCTAGCGGTGGAACCTGATATTTGGTTTTTGGATGAGCCGTTTTCTGCTCTCGATCCGCTGATTCGCCGAGAAATGCAGGACGAGTTCTTGCGTCTGCAAAGTTTGCTTAAAAAAACTATCGTATTTATTACTCACGATTTCGATGAAGCCATACGATTGGCTGATAGAATCGCGATTATGTACGAGGGCGCAATAGTTCAATTTGGACCGGTGGAAGAGCTTGTATTGAACCCTGCTACTGACTATGTCCGCGACTTTACAAAGGAGATTCCTAAGGAAAAATTTCTCACAGTCGGTCGCGTTATGGGTCCGGTCGTGGCGGATTGCGGAACTCTGTCAATCGGTGAGAGTGATCTCATCGGTGATGTCGCGGCAAAGGTTATCGATTATGAGGGTGTAGCCTGCGTCCGCGATGAACATGGCCAGGCGGTTGGCTCCTTGACCCGCGGGCACGTGGCCAAAATCCTGTTTCCAGAGGAGTCCTGAAACTGTTGGTGAACAAAGTTGTTGCACGCCGCGATTTTGGTGAGCTGAGTTCCGCCATCAAGTGGGCAACCTGGCCCTCAATTTGTTTGGCTGCTGCAGTAGTACTAATTGTTTATCGTGATATGTTCCCGGACTGGTTTGTCGTTCCGCCAAACTTGTGGACTGAACAACTTCCCCTGCCCTACGTAGCGTTTGAGAACCGAATGCCGGTGGCCATGGATTGGTCTGGCACCAATCTTGCCGATTGGTTCAACGCGATAATTCACTTTTTGCGAAAGCACGAATTTTTCGACTTGTTTACGTTCCGTGACATCACTCGAGCGTTGACGCAACTCGTTGTGTGGCCTCTGGATTTTGCCGAGGACCTATTGGTTTCAGGTTTCCGCGATCTGGGCATTCCTGGAATTCCATGGATCATTTCCGTTGGTTTGGCGGCTGTGCTTGGTTGGTATCTGAAGGGTTGGCGTCTTTCTCTCTTGTCCGGCGCCTGTATTGCTTATTTTGCAGTCTTTGGTCTGTGGCAATTAGCGATGACTACGCTGTCTTTGATTCTGGTAACAGCCCCGATGGCCATCGCGATTGGTATTGGGTTGGGAATTCTAGCAAGTAAGTGGCGCTGGTTTGAGCGCGTGTTGTGGCCAGTGTTAAACCTAATGCAGTCGCTGCCGCATTTTGGATACCTGATACCAATAGTGGTGTTTGTTGGTCTTGGCCACAAGGCAGGTGCAGTCGCGACGATTCTCTTTGCTATTCCGCCAATGGCAAAACTCACCATTGTGGGATTGCGAGGGGTTTCCAGTGAAGTTTTAGACGCTGGAGTGATGGCGGGATGCACCCCGCGGCAAATGCTTTGGCGAGTGCGGATTCCTGCGGCCCAAAAGACCCTAATGGTGGGTGTAAATCAGGTGATAATGCAATGTTTGGCGATGGTTGTAATCGCCTCATTTGTTGGCGCTCGGGGTCTTGGCATAGATCTCTTATTTCGTTTGCAAACATTGCAGCTCGGGCGCGCCTTGGAGAGTGGTATCGCGATCGTTTTAATGGCGGTAACGCTCGACCGGCTTAGCCAAGCGTTGACGGAGAAAGAGCCAGAGCACAAAACGGCAGGGTCGTTGTGGAACGCTCACCCATTTTTGTTCGTCGCTGCGACTATCATCATTGTTGGTACCGCTATTGCACTGTTGGTCCCAGAGGCAATTGTGTTGCCGCGAGATTTTACAATCACGCTGGCACCGATTTGGGATACGATCATCAAATCTGTCGTATTTGGCCTTTATGATCCACTCAGCTTTATCCGGGAATATGCACCGCCCTATCTGCTGATTCCGATACGTGAATTTTTTAAGGAATTGCCGTGGATCGTTTTCCTCGGCGTATTCATGTTTACTGGCTGGCGCCTGGGAGGTTGGCGCATGGCAATTCTGGTGGGTGTCTTTATTGGCTTTGTTGTGCTGTCCAGTTGGTGGACGGAATTTATGGTCACTACCTACTTGGTTTTCGTAGCTGTCGTAGTTTGCGTTTTGTGGGCGTTTCCAGTTGGTATTTGGGCTGCCGCCAAAGATGGCCGAACGCGCGTTGTCGCTTTCCTCTGCGACACTTTTCAAACTTTCCCGTCGTTTATTTATCTCATACCAGTCATTATGCTGTTCCAGGTTGGTACGATCTCGCAAATCTTAGCTATTGTGATCTATGCCGGTATTCCGATGGTGCGCTACACTTATCTTGGCCTGCGCAGCGTTCCCAACGAAATCGTTGAGGCGGCGATTACATCAGGTTGCACGCCACGCCAAGTTCTCTGGAAAGTGCGCCTACCACTTGCTTTCCCGAACATCATGCTGGGTCTAAATCAAACCATTATGTTCTCGCTATTTATGGTTATGATTGCCGGATTCATTGGTGGTAACTACGATCTAGCGCGCGAGATTTTTAAAGCAAAAGCAAATAACGATGCCGGATTGGGGATATTGCTAGCGCTCTGCGTTGCTTTTCTAGGCCTATCAACAGATTTACTTATTCAAACGTGGGCCAACCGGCGCAAGGCTCGGCTTGGTCTTGCAACCGACAATTAGCGTGAAGTAGGTGTCGCCAAAAAAAATGCTGGCCCCAACTATCTGCCTGGGGCCAGCAATTAAACGCGGATTTCAGGAAACTAGTTAAGCCAAGCTCTCCACTTAGCGTCATTGTCCGCCATCCACTTGGTGGCAGCATCCTGAACTTCCATCTTGTCGACGTCGACTAGCTTGGACATTACGGCGATGTCGAGATTGGTGAAATTGATCCTTTGGATAACAGCGTACGCCTCAGGATTCTTTTCAGGCAATCCTTGCCAGACACCTATCTTCAAATAGCCGTCCTTTGGGTTGCCGCAGTCATGCGTGGTCTCCGGGTTGATGCCACCGGACGGATCTTCGCGGCAGCCCTCAAAATATTCCGGAAATTCGACAAACTTACCGTCGTAAAGGGCTTCAATGAAATTAGGTGTCCAGTTAAAGTGCACGATGGGAATCTTCTTTTCACTGGCTATTGCAAGTTCTGCCCAGATCGCATCAGCGGATCCGGCGTTGATGACCTCAAAATCCATTCCCAGGCCGTGAACACGCTCGTCGTCACCCTTCAGCCATTCCGCGGGGCCGCCAAGAAATCTTCCTTTAGGCGCCGTTTCGGCAGTGGCAAATTTTTCGGCACAGGCATTGAGCGCTTTCCAGTCTGGTAGACCCGGACAAACTTCTTCAACATAGCTCGGATACCACCATTCTTCACGTGTCTTTGCGTCATGAGTGGCGGCGTCTATAACGCATCCTGCATTTACCTGTTTTTCAAATGCAACACCAAACGCCCCTTGCCATACTTCGTGGACAAGATCGACATCGCCCTCACACATCGCTTCATAGACCGCACCACTATCAGCCGGAACATATTCAACCTCGCTGCCGCTTTCTTGTATAATGCGACCAACGATTTCAGCGCCGACGAGTTGACTGGTCCAATTGTGCAGCGGAATTTTGATTGAGTCTGCAGCACTCGCAGTTCCAACGCCATATGATAGCGTCAGTCCAAGCGCAGCTGCACCAAGCAAGCTAAAAATCTTCTGCATGTTTACCTCCCAAAAAAAATAAAAATTTGGTGAGTTTGATCTTCACACCTTGTAGCGGATTAACCAGATTTCCGTTTGATCTTCTGGGTGAGGAACTCAAACTCCCTATATCATTGTGAAAAAATCGAATATTGTCTAGGCATTCCAGTATTAGTTGGTCGGTTAAAAGGATTCTGCCTGGGACGACGTAGCTAGATGACCCTAAGATTTGAGTGGCTGTGGAATGTGATTTTGATATGGGCAAGCCGTTAAAAGAGGTTCGGCTTATTGAGCGTGGGATGGCTCCGTTTGTTCCGGGTCTGGAGCGCCATCGAGCATTGGGTGGCGGTGCATGTATAGTCACATTGGCGCCGAACGATGAGATTGCCCTCACCGATTGGGAGGGTGGCCAACTCTGTGAACTCGTCATTCTGGGTAAAAATGGCGGCGAGGATTTTGGTGCGGTGGGTCTCAGCGCAAACGGATTAGCAACTGGTCTAGCGGCCATTAACGACATTGGCGGTGACGGTTGTGATCTCGTCAGGCAAGCTCTTAAAGGTGCTCGGCTAGAATTTTGCGAAGCTCACGCGGCAAAACTTTTTGGCGAGGGCTCACCAGCCGGTGAAACGATGACGTACGTTGCTCAGCGATCCTGCCTTTGTGTCGTTGCAGCCCCTGGCGGCCCAATGCAAATAGATATGCAAAACCCTCCGACCGAAATTAGAGTCAGGGTGCAACGGGCTAGGTTTGATGTTGCGATGGAGCGACCATTACCACCACCCTTGGCTGACCCTCGGCTGGATTTTAGAATTTGCAAAGGAACAGCGTGCGCTTACGAGATCAAAGCTGGCGAATACATCCAGGTGATTGATGTTGACGGTCGCGAGTGCTCTGACTTTCAGGCCTTTCATCGAGCTGACCTTGATCGTGGTGTGCAGCGCGATATCGATCCGACTGTGACCCGCTACGCGATAGGCGCCCTTTACCCAGGTCCCGGCCTTTTTTCAAAGTTCTATGATGCAGAATTACGACCTTTGGTTGAGGTCGTTCGTGATACCGTGGGTCGACACGACACGTTCGGACTTGCCTGTAATGCAAAATATTATGACGACATGGGCTATCCCGGACACGTTAACTGTACCGATAACTTCAATGCTGCGTTGGCACCCTTTGACGTTGCGCCGCGCCAAGGTTGGGTAGCAATAAATTTTTTTTACAACACAACGGCTGATGTATTGAGCAATCAAATCTCTTTCGCGGAACCATGGTCACGGCCGGGCGATTATGTATTGATGCGTGCCGCCACTGATTTGGTTTGTGTCTCATCTGCTTGTCCTGACGATATCGATCCGGCGAACGGTTGGAACCCGACTGATATTCATATTCGGGTTTATCCCGAAAAAAATATGTTTTCAAAGGGGATTGCACACAGAATGACGGTAGATTCAGAACCTCAGTTAACGCGTGAAACCGCATTTCATACTCGCACTTCTGCGTTGACGCGCAACTTCGTTGATTATAATGGCTTTTGGATTCCAGCTAGTTATACAAAGCACGGAGCCATCAAGGAGTATCACGCATGCCGAGAAGGCGCTGCGGTAATGGATTTGTCGCCATTACGTAAATTCGAAGTACTTGGTCCAGATGCTGAAGAGCTTTTGCAGCGCACACTTACGCGCAATGTGCGTAAGCTCGCCGTTGGCAAAGTTTCATACACAGCAATGGTGAACGAAACTGGAGGCATGCTGGACGACGGTACGGTGTTTCGTCTGGGGCAAGACAACTTCCGTTGGATAGGCGGAACCGATTACAGTGGTATCTGGCTTCGTGAGAAAGCCTCTGATATGGGACTTGAAGCGTGGGTCAGAAGTTCTACCGAACAGCTTCACAATATCGCCGTGCAAGGGCCAAAAAGCCGCAAAATATTGGCAGAAATCGTCTGGTCAGCACCGCTTCAGCCGAGTCTTGTTGAACTCGAGTGGTTTGGATTTCTTATTGGCCGCATTGGCGGCTTCGATGGGATCCCGATCTTGGTATCGCGAACCGGATACACAGGTGAACTCGGTTACGAAATATGGTGCCATCCGAAGGTTGGCCCGGAGCTCTGGAATGCTGTTTGGGAAGCTGGTACGCCACACAATCTTACCCCGCTTGGCCTTGACGCCCTCGACATGCTTAGAATTGAATCTGGTTTAATCTTTTCTGGTTATGAGTTTGACGATCAGACTAACCCGTTTGAGGCTGGGATTGGTTTTGCTGTAGCGCTAAAGTCAAAGGCGGACGAAGGTTTTATCGGTAAGGACGCCCTGGTCCGCGCAAAGCAACACCCCCAGAGACGGCTTGTCGGGCTTGAATTGGCTGGTAACGAGCCGGCGGCTCATGGAGATTGTGTCCACGTTGGACGCAGTCAGGTTGGCGTGATCACTTCGGGAACTCGTTCGCCGTTACTTAGGAAAAACATCGCGTTGTGTCGGATTTCGGTTGAGCACACGGCAATCGGAACCGAAGTAGAAATAGGAAAACTCGACGGTCACATTAAGCGTATACCGGCGACTGTTGTCGCGCTTCCGTTTTACGATCCAGAGAAGACGCGCCCACGCTCGTAACATCCAACATCAAAATGTTGCTGATGGTTTTGGCACGATAAAGCTTGAAGAAATAGCCGCCTTTTGGCGGTTCTCGGGAATGCTCTGCGCGTTAGCAGCGATGCTTTAGATTGTGCGACGCTCCTCTATGTTTCTTGCCGGAGTCCACGTCGGGGCATTATGATCGCAGTAACCGCCGCTATCAGTGCAACGCCTGTCGCGACGAGACAAGAAGAAGTATAATCGCCAGTAAGGTCATAAAGTCGGCCTGCGGTCCAAGGTGCAATCAAACCGGCGACACCCCACGCCGTAAAAACTTGTCCATAGTGCCGCGCCATTTGTGATGGACCAAAGTAGAAGAGCGTGATGGCCGGATAAAGCACAATCGTCGCGCCATATCCGAACCCAACCAAGACGAGTAAAACTAGAGCGGTCGTTGGGCTCCAGGCGAAGCCCAAAACGCCGAGTGATGTTGCTGAGATTAGAGCGACCAGCGCAACAATCCACCGCAGCGACAAACGGTCAGCCAGTACACCGGCGACAATGCCGCCGACAGCGCTTCCAAACGAGACGAGCATGACCGCGAGCCCTGCCTGGTCTATCGTCGAGCCAGCAGTTGTGGCGATGCTTGCGGCATGACCAATTACCATGAGCCCGGCAAAGGCACTGCCGCTGTAGCCGAGCCAAAGCAATACTGAAATTTTCACCCAACCCGGGCTGGGTGAAACTGACTTGTTTTGATTTGCTGCCTCTATCTTTGTGCCAGACCAATACGTTACCAACGTGCCTACTAAAGATACGATCAGCATTACAACCGCTGCGACGGCTAGCCCGGCATCATGATCTCGATCAACAATAAGCGCGTTGAAAATCCTCGCTAAAGCGAGCGCCCCCAAAGCGTAGATGGCGGTGACACCCCCCATCGCGGTTGCCGCGTGAGTTGGGTAACTCCGTGCGGCAAGTTGTAGTGCGAGCGCATAACCGAGCCCATTGGCAAAGCCAAAGATTAGTCCGTAGCCAATGTATAGCCACAGCATATCTTCGAGCCACATCGGCAATGAAAGTCCTAGCGCACTTGTTAATCCGACCAGCGCAAAAATTGTTGCCGCAGATGCCAGGCGGAAAAGCCAATGCGATACCAGAACGGCAACTGTGAGCGAGGTCAAAGCCGCAGAGTAGACCAGCGAAACGCTCTCTCGCGAAGCATTGAATGCTAATTCAAATGGCTCAATAAATATGCTGAAGGCGTGAATCGAACCGAGTGATCCTGTTAGTAGAATGGCTGCTACTAAAGAAAACAAAGGACGATTCGGTGATGCGAGCACTTCAGTTATCGAATAATTCGAAACTCTTTGACCGTGGTATCGTGGTTTGATGCAAGACTATGATCAAGCTTCGCGCAGAAGGTGAGGACACAGAGGGTTGTTGCAACCGAATATGCTTTCTTCCTAAAAAGCGAACTGTTCACAAACATTCTTTGTCACAAAATGCGCACGACACTGCTCCTGGTGTATCCGCTCCCAATGAATGGTGACGACCAAATCTAGCACAGATTTTGATCTGACTATGCTCGGTACTGATTGAGCAATAATATAACCACTCAATCATTTGGCTACATAGAGTATTATTAATACTGGGAATGGGCGTCATCGGCAGTGGGGCTGAAATAATCCTCCTAAACTCAGTGGAGATTGACTGAGGTGCGAATCACAGAATCTACGGGCGGTCGTCCTCATAGAAAACAGGATGTACTTGGTCTATTTGCATTCATCATTTTGTGTCTCGCAGTATCTGCTGGTGGTGGCGCCATTACAGCAACGAGTGTCGATACTTGGTATCAGGCCTTAGAGAAACCAACCTTTAATCCGCCGGATTGGTTATTTGCGCCAGTTTGGAATTTACTTTATTTGCTAATGGGCATCGCGGCTTGGCGAGTATGGGGACTTACATCATCCAGGGCGTTGCGACTGGTTTTTTTGGTCTTTGGCCTACAACTGTGCCTCAACCTCATCTGGTCATACCTGTTTTTTGGATTGCAGCGAATTGATCTGGCATTAGTCGAGATTGTCATTCTGCTCGTTGTGATTTTCATAAATATGGTGATGTTTCGAAACATCGATCGCCTGGCGGGTCTACTGCTCGTTCCCTACGTCGCCTGGGTTACCTACGCTACAATCCTTAATGCATCACTTTGGGTACTCAACGATATTTAGGGAAAGAGTCCAAGTTGTGAAACCGAGAGCTCAGCATAAAAAGGACGTCCAATTGCGACCAATCCGATTCGGCGCAGCCGCGTTTTGTCCAGGGCTG
>PBDG01000032.1 GCA_002717225.1 Rhodospirillaceae bacterium
TCAAAAGAAATAACGGAGAAGCTGCGTGAGCGCGCCGCCAAGATATGGGATATCAGCATTGATGCAGTCGCTTGGGAAAATGGCGTTGCTAAACCGGCCGGTGCCAATGCCGGTGAATTCGAGCCGCTATCGCTCGGTGACATTGCTGCTCAGGCTGGCAAGACTGGCGGACCGATTACTGCCAATGCTGCGCTTAATGCCCAGGGTGCAGGGCCTGGTTTCGGTACCCATATATGCGATGTCGAGGTAGACCCAGAGACTGGCGCCGTTACTGTACTGCGCTACACCGCAGTGCAGGATTGCGGAAAGGCGATCCACAAGGCCTATGTGGAGGGGCAGATCCAGGGTGGAGCAGCGCAGGGTATCGGTTGGGCGCTTAACGAAGAATACATTTATAACGACGAGGGTAAACTCGAGAATCCGGGTTTCCTTGACTACCGTATTCCTGTCGCCTCCGATTTGCCCATGATTGATACAGTCATTGTTGAGGTGCCCAATCCTAACCACCCATATGGCGTGCGAGGTGTTGGAGAAGTTCCAATCATTCCGCCGATGGCGGCCGTCGCCAACGCTATCGCAAGCGCCACGGGCGTGCGCATGACTGAACTCCCGATGTCGCCGCCGAAGATCCTAGCAGCGCTTGATAATGGATCTTGAAAAAAGGCAAATTTGGAATGCGGTTAGCAATTCAGCGCAGGCGCTTCCACACGAGTTAGCCGGGGCTGCGGATGTGCCTGCATGATGTTTGAGGGCGTATGCCAACTGACCATTTTTATGGCCGGTTGGGATAAGGAGAAGCGAGGGTGGCAAGGGTTATTCTGACTTCCGGCCTTGGCAATCAGTTCTGTGGTGGCGAGACAGAGTTCAATATCGACGCGGCAGATGTGCGAAGTCTGCTCACTTTGCTAGAAGTGCGCTTTCCTGGCATTAAGCCTGAACTAGAGAGGGAGATGGCTGTCGCTATCGACGGCGAGATTTATCAAGACCCATTTCTTGAGAAAATCGCGTCGGACAGCGAAGTTTATTTCTTGCCACGCGTAGGCGGAGGGTAGGAATGCAAGTTTTTTCATGTGATTAGCTTTGATGTTGTTTTCCGAAAAGGTCCGTCAAATATTGACGGGTTTTTTTTATTACGGAGTGCCGCGATGAACTGATTCAGTACGCGGTTGGGGTCAGAAAACATAAAAAATTTAAAAGGCGGAATTCATTGTCGGTAACGGTGAGGATTTCCTTAATGAGTTGGAGTCCACGGCTAATGGGCGCTTTAAGTACTCATGAAGCTGAGCCAACCGGTGATGATATATTTTTTCTCCTTGGGCGCTGGGATACCGCGGTGAGAGTGGGTGAATCCTGCGGGCCAGATATTTGTTAGCCCTTTTTTTGCGGGGCTAATAAATTTTTGGTGGATGAACTCGGTGCCGCCTCCTTTCTTAACGGTGTTCAGATTAGTCATGAATGCGAGCACTCTGTGAGCAACATCAAGACCGCTCGCCTCAAAATGTTCGCCAAAAAAGGCGCCGCCTGGTTGGTAATATTGAATTTGTGGCGGTTCAAGGAATCCGACTTTAGCGCCACTACTCGCTAAAACCGGAAAATCCTTCATGTAAAGCCGCATGCTTGCCATAATATGTTCCCGGTACGCACGCACGGCATCATTATAAACTTCAATCGGTAGGCAGTTAAGGCTAACATCTTCCGAATCTTTCCACTCGGGATCAACGCCTTTGGCACTAATCCCGGCATGGGAAAACCCCAATTCCTTGGCAGTTTTGAATCCATTGATTAGGCGATCGCATAGCTCCGGATGCTCCATCTCATAGCTTTTGATCCATTGCATAACGGGCTACTCCGAGTTTAAAAGAACTTCCCAACTATATGGTTCGGTGCGGGCTTTATCTACTGGCTTTACGCGATCTTCAACTGCTCCGAAGGTATTGCAAAGAGGCATTTTTGGATAAAGGCAAATCACTTCGCCTTCGTTTTCCAAGTGCTTCACACCTATACCTCTCGGGCTGCACCCGCCAAGTATGAGCAGCAATGTTGTTTGCCAAATGATTTAAGTTCGCATTGACCATTGGGCGGTCGACGATTGGTAATAACAACAGTTAACAATTTGGAATGCACCATGGATCTTGCGTTAATTCCTGGTCCTGCACATGGAAATGTAAAATTGGCCTTTGGTGGCACCCCGGCTATGATCTCAATAATGAAGCCATAGGGCAGGGGACAAAAATTGAAACTGCGGCTAATTCAGATTGATACCTTTACTGACAAGGTGCTGGGAGGAAATCCAGCCGCTGTCTGCCCGTTAACGGAATGGTTGAGCGTTTCCGTGATGCAAGCCATCGCGGCGGAAAACAATTTGTCTGAGACGGCGTTTTTTGTCCCTAATAAAAATGGTGGTTATGATTTGCGCTGGTTCACGCCAAATGTGGAGGTTGGGCTTTGCGGGCATGCTACTCTAGCGGCTGGTGATGTGGTGCTTACCGACATTCAGCCCGATGCTGATGCTGTGACCTTTGAGACTAAAAGCGGGCCCTTGATCGTTTCGCGTAGCGGCGACAATTTGCAGATGGATTTTCCCGCCCGACCGGCAGCGCCTTATGATGCTCCTAAATTTCTTCTCACGGGCCTTGGCGCCGAGCCTGCTGAAGTGCTAGCGGGAGACGATTACGTTGCCGTCTATGACAGCGCAGCGGAGGTGGCGGCTCTCGTGCCCAATTTTGCCGGTCTTTGCCAGCTTGATCGTCGCGGCGTCGTGGCTACGGCCCCGGGCGACGATAGTGAGACCGATTACGTATTGCGCTTCTTTGCTCCTAAGAACGCGGTGCCTGAGGACCCTGTAACGGGCAACGTACAAACCGAACTGGTGCCTTATTGGTCGGAACGTCTTGGAAAGAATCGTTTGAATGTTCGACAGCTGTCAGCGCGGGGCGGCCTAATGACCTGTGAGGCACGCGGCGAACGCGTTGCTATATCGGGCCAGTGTGTACGCTTCCTTGACGGTGAGCTCTCATTGTGATTCCCCTCGTCTGACTTCACCCACTGGCAATCAACGACAATTATATGGCGTCGCGGAAAATTATTATCACCTGCGCCGTGACCGGCTCTGCTGACACGGTCAATAAAAACCCAGCTGTTCCCGTTACACCGGACGCTATTGCTGGGTCTGCGTTGGAAGCGGTCAAAGCCGGTGCTGCGATCGTCCATATTCACGTGCGCGATACAGTATCGGGCCAGGCGAGCATGGAACTCGAACATTATCGCCGTGTTGTCGGCCTTATTCGAGATAGCGGCTCTAACGCAGTGATCAATCTCACTACCGGTGTGGGCGCACGTTTCAAGCCTGGTGATTATGACCCGCTCAAGCCTGGTCTCGGCACTAATTTTGTAGCACCTGAGTTGCGAATTAGGCATGTGGTCGAACTGCAGCCGGAGATTTGCAGCCTCGACATCGCTACCATGAATTCAGGTGGTGTGCGTGACGATACGGTCATGCTAAATACGCCTTCGCACCTGCGGATAATGGCTGAGGCCATCCGTGAAGCCGGAGTGAAACCTGAACTCGAACTTTTCGATGTCGGTCATGTTATGCTGGCAAACGATATGATCGCGCACGGTCATATTCTCAGTCCGGCATTCTTTCAGCTTTGTCTCGGTATCGAATGGGGGGTGCCGGCGACGCCCGCGGCAATGCAATATATGATTAGCCTGTTGCCCAAAGATGCAACTTGGAGCGCCTTTGGTATCGGCCGTGAAGAATTTCGTGTTGCTGCGCATTGTCTATTGTTGGGCGGTCACGTGCGCGTTGGACTTGAAGATAACCTCTACTTGTCACGTGGCGTTCTTGCGTCCTCTAATGCGGTTTTGGTGGAAAAGGCCGTGCACTTGATTGAAACACTCGGCGAAAGCGTCGCTACGCCCGATGAGGCAAGAAAAATTCTCGCGTTATGACGTGTGACGATTGGCGCAAATATTGTTGTGAATTTATTGGGACCTTCAGTTTAGTATTTTTCGCTGCAGGTGCCGTCGTTGTAGACGGGTTAGTGGGTGGCGGACTTGGCATGATCGGCGCTGGGTTAATTTCTGGCCTGGTGATTACTGTGGTAATCTATGCGTTCGGTCATATTTCTGGTGCTCATGTCAATCCAGCGCTCTCGCTTGCTGCCGTTCTGATCGGACATTTGGACCGGCGCCTTTTACCAGGTTATGTATTTGCACAAATGGCAGGTTCAGCGTTCGCTGGCATGTGTCTGTTCTGGGTGATCGGTGACTTCAATAATATGGGCGCCAATCTGCCCAACATAAAATTGGGAATTTCACCACTCACAGCGCTTTTAATAGAGTTCTTACTATCCTTCTTGCTAATGTGGGTTGTTGCGGGTGTTGGATTGGATAAGCGTGCGCACGGGCCATTCGCAGGGATTGCTGTTGGGGCAGTAGTTGGTATTGAAGTGATGCTGTTTGGCGCAATCGCGGGCGCTGCGATGAACCCGGCGCGCCCCTTTGGTCCCTATATAGCCATGGGCGATTTCACTCATTACTGGATCTACGTGCTAGGGCCATTCGTGGGTATGACTGTTGGTGGGTTCACTTACCGGTTTACCCATGGCCTGGGTCGGTAGGGCATTTAATTCTTAGGCGCGTTTTCCCTCGTTCACGGCCTTTCCCCAGTCAGCATATTGATGCTCGTCTGCCTCGCTCGTGTCAGGTACGAGGTGTTTGAGAGGAGTGGCGAAATCATTTTGTTTTAGGGCACGCACTTTGATTTCGTATTCTTGAATGCGGGCAAGACCAGCATCGACTAGGGATGGGATGTCGGGGTTCATCTCGCCCAGCATACTCGCTGTTACCTCCTTGCAGAGGCGCGCGATTTCCCGCCCAGTGAGCCGGTCGGTTTGCTCGGCGAGGAGCCTGTAGGAGATTGAGCGGTGGTCGACCGGGATCCCCTTGTCTTCTAAGTGAATCCGAAAAATGTCAGCTCGCGCTTCCGAATTTGGCAAATTAATTAAGACCCGACGTTCGAAGCGTGACAACACGGCTGCGTCCAAGTCCCAAGGACGGTTGGTTGCACCAATGGTCATAACNAAATCTCTTTGTCCCTTCTGCGCAAAGCCATCGATTTCAGATAAAATCGCAGCTAGCATTTGCTGGTGGTATAGCTGACCTTCGCCACCCCGGCTTTTGCAGAGCGCGTCGAATTCGTCAATAAAAATAATTGAGGGGCGGCCATGCCGCGTGAATTTTCGAGCAACACGATAAAGCGTACTGATCAAGCGGCCAGATTCNCCCACCCATTTGCTAACAATTTGACTTGCTTTGACATTGAAGAAAGTTGCACTCAATTTATTGGCAACAGCCCGAGCAAGGAGAGTTTTTCCAGTGCCGGGTGGACCATGGAACATGATGTTGTTCCANCCCTCTACCTCGACTCCTTTTGGGACCCTCGCCATCGCCAGGCCATAATGAAATTTGAGCTCTTTCTTAAGTCCGTTAAGGCCACCAATATTGTCCCAATCGACTTGTTTGGGACTATCGTCAATCAGTAACAGAATTTGCTGTTCCAGCGCGTCAGCTTCCTCGTCAGAATAGGCAATTTCGTCGGCNTCGTGATTTTCCGTGGGCTTGATGCGTGCAGTATCCATGACGCCCTTAGAGGTGAGAGTTCGGGCACGCTGTTTATATTCCGCCGCCCGCACAGTCATCGATCGTCGCTTGTCACCATCCTCAAGCATTTCGATCATCTGCTCTGCGAATTGTGCGGCCTTATGGTAAGAACGCGAAGCTTCCTCAGTCTTGCCGGCGGTNATNCGCGTGTTAGCTTCNGTCAACATACGGTCGATAGAGCGTTGCAGGGCATCCGGACCTTGACGATGCATAACGGCTAATTGCTCAATTGGGGATGTGGTCGCCGACTTAAACTCGGCTGCNAAGTTCGTAATTGAAGGTAATTGCGGTACTCCGCTTGAGCGGAGGGGTATCGGCGATGATCCTGGTGCACATCAAGAATCATCAGAAATTTCTCCGTTTCCAGTCCAATGCCGACGGATTCAAATATNTTAATGNNGTAGAGAACGAAGACATTAACGGAGGTANAAAAGTTGTCGGTTCTGATTGTGCCGGTCTCGGCCGCCATTTTTCTCCGCCGAGTTCTAGTGAGCAGCCTTCTGGCGGGAAGGTGGCGCCTTCATTTNGGGTGTTGTTGCCTTTTCTGGACTNTNATGGTCGCGCGTCANATTTTCCACGTCGTCGCGAACACCTTCGGGGTCGTTAATCCATTTGTCATAGAAGCCAAATGGGTTGGTAGCGTGTCCGCCGGGCTCGGATGTGAAGCCGCGATGAACGAGATTGTAGAGGTGATTCTCCGCCGTCCAATTACGCCTTGCNTCGCGAATTGTGGTGAGCGACAGGGTGGCATAAGTAGCCTCATCAGGGCCAGTAGCACATTCGGCTAACACGCTGCCGTCAAAATCGACGATGTTAGAGTGGCCAAAATAAGAATATACTAGATCGCGACCGGCCATATTAGCGACTGCAACATAGGTCAAATTCTCCCAGGCTCGAACCTGGGCAATCATGCGCTGCTGCTCTTTAGAAGGGTACATATATCCTTGAATGCGCACTACCAACTCGGCGCCTTTCATTACCGTATCGCGCACGATTTCTGGCATATTGCAGTCATAGCAAATTGTGCCCCCTACCATTAGGCCCTTGGGGCCCTCGGCCACCGCGGTCTCATGGCCTGCAGTCCATGGCTCTTGAGGGCACCACGGAAAGATCTTGCGGTATGTCATGCAGACTTCGCCTTGGTCGTTGATCATGACGAGCGTGTTGTATGGGTTGAGGCCTTCCGGGTGCTCTTCGCCTGTTAGAGAGAAAATGCCGAAAACGCCATTTTTCTTACAAGATTCGGAAAAAATTTGCACTTCGTCGCCATCTAGCGTGGTTGTTAACTCGGACCATTTTGTAGGGTGGAAGCCCTGTGTCGTATATTCGGGGAACACGATTAAATCGAGCCCGGGGTAGCCACGTTTCATGCCATCAATNAAACCAGAAATTCGCTTGCAGTTGTCGAGCACTTGCTCTTTGGTCTCGACCACCGGGACCTGATAATTGACGACGCCGACGCCTACCGCATCATCGCTAGACGAAATAGAACCTTGAGGCATGTTGTTTCTCCCTACCCCCTAGTGGGGCTGTCACACGTGGATTAATTATATTTCCTGGGCGGCAGGTTAAAGGGGGATACATTTAGCTTCAAGCAGTGAATCGAGGCAATTTATTGGGCACTGGTTGAGTCTGATGAACTTGGCTCAAAATCTTTCTACACTTTATTCTTGTTTATTTTTGATCCATAATTAGGTTGTTGGAGAAGTTTGCGAATTCTAGCTGACTCAAAATCTAACGAAACTTTCAACATTTCTTAAATAGGGGAGAGTGGAATGGCTGAAATTAAGGGTAAAATAAGCAAGCATCTTTACTTTAATCTCTCGAGGCGAAATTTCATTAAGGGTGCCGCGGCGGGCACAGCAATTATTGGCGCCCCTGCGATTCTCAAGGGTTTGACCCGACACGCTAAAGCAGAATCTGGTGTTGTACGCTTTCTTATGACTGCTCCGACCATGATTCCTGGTGATTGGAGTGCATTTGAGAAAGAAACGGGCATTCGTCTTGAAGGCGAGGTCATGAAGGATGATCCCGGTCTGTTCCTTAATGAACTTTTAGTCAACGATGCTGGTGACCGGTTTGACTTAATTTCTACATTGTCTGGCGCTGAGCAGGAAATGATAGATAATGAAGCCATCGTTCCAATCGAGGTTGCGAATGTGCCAAATTGGAGCGGTATGCCGGAATCAATCAAGCAGGTTCCCTACTTGACGCGCGANCTTAAGCCTGAATCCGGNAAGGTGTGGGGCTCACCGCTTGCCATGAATGCCGACAGCTTCGGCTATTTCCCCGACAAGCTCGGCGAGCCAGCACCGCCAGAGGCCGTTTCCTGGTCGCTAGTTTTCGAAGATGAGCGCACCATGGGTAAGAGCGCGACTGGCACCATGTACTATTATTTAGAAGAGTGTGCCATGTTTTGTAAGGGAGCGGGAAAAGTAGCCGTCAATGATCCCGCGAACATGACTCCCCAGGAAGCAAATGCAGTTGCCGATTACATGATTGAGCGCAAGAAAGCTNGGCAGTTCCGTAGTTTTCACACTACCTTTGATGANCAGGTTCAGTTAATTAAGAATGGCGAGGTTATTGCCATTCGCTGNTGGGANCCGGCCGTGAAGGAGGCGCAGAAGGCGGGCATGACGAACTTTGTTTATGCCAATGCAATTGAAGGTTACATGAAGTGGATGCATGCTTGTTATATTCCGACTCAGGCTGCAGACCGCGGTAATCTGGAAGAGGTCTACACATTCCTCAATTGGTTGATGTCAGGCGCTTATGCGGCGGCGATTAGTCCGTTGCGTGGTTACGTATCCGGACGCCCAGATCTGGGCGCAGAATATGCCAAGTCTAATGGTTTGGGTGATGATGTAGGTGCTGCTATTGCCGAAGCACAGGACAAGCTCAAATACAAATTTAATCATGAGCAAATGTGGTTTACGGCAGTTCCGGAACATCTGCAGGATATCCAGGCTGCTACGGACCGAGTCCTTAACGCCTAATTAACCTGTCGGCGCAGCCCGTCGGATAACGGTTCGGGCACTTCGGAAAATTTTCTCTCCGGGGTGTCCGAAGCCGGCGGGTTCTGGCAGCAATTGGGTATTTATCAGGTATGGCCATTGGGCATGGATACGGCTCTGTGAGGCAAATGGGTGTTGGGCTGTTGCCTAAATTGCCTGGTGGTATTTGGACGCTTTCAGGATTTACAACATTTTGGTTCCTAGCTGTCGTGCTGCCGCTCATTGGTATCGTAATCTTCTCCTTCCTGCAGACGAAGGGCATCAGGGTCAAATGGGAATGGGGCTTCGAAGCCTACGAGAAGCTATTCTTCTATGGCGGCGGTCAACTCCTGGGACGCACTATCCGTATTGCCGCTACCATGACGGTGATCGAGCTTCTACTCGCCTTTCCGTTTGCTCTCTGGCTCGCCAAGGGAGCAAAGAACAACACCATGAAATTGGTGCTGTTCACAGCGCTGACCGTGCCATTTTTCCTCAGCCCTGTGGCAAGGGTCATCGTTTGGCGCTCGGTGATGAGCATCCATGGGTTGGTCAATACGGCACTGTTGGATCTCGGTATTGTCAGCGAACCAGTAGATTGGCTTATCTTCTCTGATTTCGCCGTCCACCTTGGGTTACTCGGGCAGTATTTCCCTGCCATGGTGTGGCCGATCTTTCTCTCGATATCGCTGATCGATAATGAGTATCTTGAGGCAAGCAAGGACCTTGGCGGCAGTCGATGGCGAACACTCTATCATATTATCTTGCCCCTCTCACTGCCAGGCATCGTCGCCGGTATCGTCTTTTGTTTTGTCCCTATGCTTGGGGATACCGTGGTGCCGCAGCAGATGGGTGGTGGCAACGTGCTGATGATCAGCCATAACGTCTATAACATGATAGGCGCGCGCAACTTTACCATGGCGGCAGCCTTGGCAACTATTGTTCTCGCCATAATGCTGGCTTTCCAGATGGGTCTATGGGCTGCGCTTAGACCCATGGGCGGATTGGCTAATGTCTTCGCGAGCCTCAACCGATGATGGTGCGAGCAGGGCATGCACCCGTTGTCGCGGCTAGCATGTCGCTGCGCGATCGTATCGCCGAGAACTGGTCAGCCTGGGGTTCGGCAGCATTGGGCTTAACGGTTCTTGCCATCATTTATTTTCCCATTTTGTGGTTAATGATCTTGTCAGTCAGTGGCGAGCCCCTTACCGGCTTTCCGGGCGATTGGACGTTGCGCTGGTATGACGACATGATTTATGGCTCGGGCCAACGCGAGGGCGAGGCCTATGGCGGCAATTTCCGTATATTGAAACCGTTACTTTTGAGTTTGCTATTAGCTGTGATCACTTCCATCGCTTGCATGCTAGCAGGGCTTGGCGTTGGCTCGGTGTTGCCGCGTATACGGCGGCGTGGTCCGTTCCTGATGAGTTTTCTGATGCCACTTATGGTGCCGGGAATCGTAGCGGGTATGTCCATATTTTTGTTTTTTCGTATCGGCCTGCATTTCAAGATGGGTCTTTGGTCGTTAGCGTTAGCGCATTTCATCTGGGCTTTTCCGTTTGCGCTCCTCGCCATGATGGTAGTTGCTTCACGTTTTGATCAGCGGCTATTGGAAGCCGCATCGGATCTTGGAGCTAGCCGATGGAAGCGCTTTTGGCAGGTTGAGGTGCCTATCCTTAAACCAGGAATTTTTGCCGCCGGATTTTTTGGTTTCTTACTATCCTTTAATGAGTTGCCGTTCAGTATCTTTATGCGTGCAGGGCAAGCAACTCTGCCGCTCTACCTTTGGATTCAATCTGGCGCACACAATACCTCGGTGCCGCTGATCTTTGCGATGAGCACACTGATAACTATTGCAAGCATATTTTTAACCTTCATTGCTATTCGGGTTGGTTTTAGCGAGAAGAAATAAGGCGAAACAGCGCCGGGGAGAAATTGTCAGGATGAATGGGGAACAAAAGTGAGCGGCGGAAATGTATCGCCCATTCTAGAAGTGGTTGATGCCACTCATTGTTTTGGTGAGGTCGTCGCGCTGGATAATGTCTCGGTGATTGCGCAGCGCGGAGAATTCCTTACCTTACTTGGCGAGAGTGGCTCGGGTAAAACAACTTTGCTTCGGATTGTCGCGGGACTTGAGAGGCCAACCGCAGTAGCTAGGATTTCTATTGATGGTGTGGATGTTACCCATATACCCGCTAACAAACGAAATTGTACCACCGTATTTCAGCATTATGCACTCTTTCCACATATGAGTGTCGGTCAAAATATCGAATACGGATTACGCTTACGTGGTCTGGATAAAGACAAGCGCCGCAAAGCTTCGGAACGCACACTCGACTTAGTGCGACTTTCAGGCCTTTACGATCGACGTGTTCACCAATTATCGGGTGGCCAGAGGCAGCGGGTTGCGTTGGCACGAGCGATTGTTACTGAGCCCGCTATTTTGTTGCTTGATGAACCACTCGGAGCGCTTGATGAAAAACTTCGTGTTGACATGCAGGTTGAACTAAAGGATTTGCATGAACGTCTTGGGCTTACATTTATCTATGTCACCCATAGCCAGGAAGAAGCTCTCACTATGAGTGATCGCATCATTCTTATGCGCCGTGGCGACGTCGTCCAAGAGGGGCCGCCGCCCGACCTCTTTGACCGACCAGTCAACCAATTCGTTGCAGATTTTATGGGTGTGGAGAACTTGCTTTATGGCACGTTGGTGAGCGTGTCAGGCGACAGGGCGCGCGTCAGGGTTGGCGAGTTCGATCTTGCTGGAGTCTGGAGCGGTGGCGATGTGCCGGCGACCGGTAGTGAAGTTTGCCTTGCGGTGCGCGCTGAGCGCATTCGTCTTGCTGGAACCGATAGGGGCGGTGAGACAGGGGCGGAAATTAATCGCCTACCGTGCCGCTCGGTTGCGACCATCTATAAGGGTAAGTATCTGGACCGCACGCTGGATACAGATGTTGGCGAGGTCAAGGCGCGCATTTGGGACCAGGCTGCTGACCTTCCGGACCTTGCCTCTCTCTGGTGGCGCGGAGACGAGTGCGCGATTACCCGCGTTCTTAAGGACGACTAAGAAGGTTGTTTCTCTATCGGATTGCCGTTGCCGCGTTCCCACAAGATATTTTCCATTGATTAGTTTGATCATCCGTTCGTGCCTGAAATTTTCTGAATGTCTACTCACATGATCAGGAGAGCGATCGCTTGTGAAGCAGAGCAGCGGTTTTTTTGTAACTAATATGAAATATCTTCGGAGGTTGACGATACCCATGCTGAAATTGATCATTAGTTCGCATTCGTTGCCACATGTATGCCGGGAATAACGTGAGGAGCGAAGTTCAGTACAATATCGTTGCGGTAGGAATGAGTTTTGAACCAGCGTTTTACAATCGGCAGCGGCATGACGAAACTCCAACTTGATTGTGGAAGGGTGATAACGTGGCGGGACGAGTTGAGGGAAAGGTAGCTTTAGTAAGTGGTGCGGCGACTGGGATCGGTGAATCGATCGTTCATCTGCTCGCATCGGAGGGTGCGCGTGTGGCGGTGGCCGATATCGATGAAACACGCGGGGGCGAGGTTGCTGCTGGCATTAGAAAAGCCGGCAACGAGGCGATCTTCATACCTCTCGACGTGACAAATGAGGAATCCTGGAAACATTGTATCGAGAGCATCGAAACACAATTTGGCTGCCTCAACATACTTGTCAATAATGCCGGTATCGCCATCGTTGAAAGCGTTGATAAAATGCTATTTGAGGATTGGCGCGCTTTGATGGCGGTGAATGTTGATGGCGTGTTTCTTGGCACCAAACACGCGGTTCCAGCTATGCGACGTTCTGGTGGCGGTTCAATTGTCAATATTTCTTCGATTCTTGGTTTGACCGGACTTGAAAAGCTCTCCGCTTATTGCGCCTCTAAGGGAGCGGTGCGGCTCTTCAGTAAGGCTATTGCCCTTGAATGTGCCCGTGATGGTAGTGGCATTCGGGTCAATTCTATTCACCCAGGCTATATTCACACAGCGATGATGGAAGATACTTGTAGGCGCGACTACGGTGATATTCCTACCGGCTTGTCTGAGCTTGGTAAGCTTCATCCTATTGGGCGTGTCGGCGAGCCCGAGGAAATTGCGGCGGGTGTGCTATATCTGGCATCAGACGAAAGTAAATTCGTGACTGGTAGCGAGCTTGCAATCGACGGCGGCTATTCTGCGGCGTGATCTATGGCTAAGCTGGTTGCATTCGCACAATTCCAGGCCATGTTGTCCCACGCGGCAGGGGTTGAAGAGGCGCTGTTGCCTAACGAGATAGAAATGCTGCACAGCCTTGGCGCCAAATATGCCGAGCCGCTTACTCCTGATGCGTTTGATGTCGTAGCGCTTGAAGTTATCCTACGCAATGTTGAGATCCGAAAAGGGTACCGCTTCGATACGAAGAAAGATTTACCCCGTATGATAGATATGCCGCGCACTAAGGATTGAGACACCCGTTCACGGTTCTGTTAGCAGATTTTGCTGCTCATGGAACTCGATCATTGCGCCAAGTAACACTTGTTTCCTGACAGACGCTTATTTCCTGGTAAACCTAAATTTTAATACCCGGGGCCAATTTTGAAGCCTTGACAGAAGGCTTTGTTCTGTTAGAACAAAAAAAGAACATTTAATGTGGCGTGTAGCCGGTAAATTCTATGTTGGAGCCAAGGAAAGCCCGTCTTTGATGCTACGTACAGCTCCCTCCGACTCTGCTCTCAGAGCGTCGCAACAAGCCACGACTAAGGTAGCTAAGGTGGCCGAATTGCGCCGGCACATTGATTCCCTGGAACGGGCAGGGTGCGGGGGCATGGCTGGAAAACGGGTCAAAGCACCAGGTTTATTATCGTTTGGCGCGCCGGAGATTGATGAGACCTTGCCTTGGCGCGGTTTGGCGTCTGGCGCACTGCACGAAATCTCGGGTCCGGTTCGTGACGCTGCGGCATTCGGATTTGTCAGCGCCTTGTTGGCTCGCCTCGCTGCCCACTCGCCGGGTGCTGTACTGTGGTGTCGGCGCCTCGGTGCGTCCTATGAGACTGGCAATATTTATGCACCGGGCCTTGCTGCATTCGGTTTGGATCCGTCGCGCCTGATCTTCCTTGATGCGAAGCGGGGACGGGATGTGCTTTGGGCTATGCGCGAAGGGCTTTCCTGCCCGCACCTCCTCGCCGTAGTGGGCGAGATGGAAGAATCGCCGGTCGGATTGACCGCAAGCCGTCGCCTACAGCTTGCGGCGGAGAAAAGCGGTATTACCTGTTTTCTTCTGCGCACCCTGCCAGAGGAGGGTGCCGAGGAAGCGAACGCGGCGCTGTCGCGCTGGTGTGTGCGCGCGGCGCCAAGTGGCCCGGTTCCGGGTTTGACATCGGTTGTGGCGGCTGAGCGATGGCTCGGTCCGGGGCGACTGCGTTGGCGTGCCGAGTTGCGCCGCTGTCGTGCCGCGGCAGCGCGTGAATGGCTTGTGGAATGGCGTCATGAGAAGGGTAATTTCACTGTGGCTGCCCCGCTTTGCGACCGACCGGTTAAGCCGGCAGCAGCCGGCCTGGCGCTCTGAACCGCTGGTCACGGTTAGCGATGGCGGCTTCGCGGCTACTGCGCGTGGCCCGTTGGGTGGATGTGACAGCGGCAGTTCCGTGATGCGTGTAGCAGCGGTGAACCAAGTGGCAGAAGCGTCGGCAGGCATCATGCCAGGCATGCGACTAGCCGATGCTCGGGCACGTCTTCCGGGTCTCTGCGTCGTGTCGGCTGAGGGCGATGAGGATATGGCGGCGTTGGCGGCGCTTGGCGATTGGTGTGGACACTGGACACCGTGGGTGTCGTTGGATGCAACTGGCCCGGATTCTGTGCTCGGCGTCAGTCACGGTCTGTGGCTTGATATCACCGGGTGCGCTCATCTGTTCGGTGGTGAGGTGGCTTTGTTGAACGATGTATTATGCCGGTTAACGCATTTCGGTTTCACTGTGCGCGCAGCACTGGCCGATACGCCGGGGGCAGCTTGGGCTGTCGCGCACTATGGAGCGGGCAAACAGGAGTGTGAGCAAGTGATTGCGCCGGGCCATACGCACGCCGCTCTGGCCATGCTACCGCTTAGGGCTCTTAGGATCTCGCCGGTTGAGGTAGACGGTTTGGAGCGTCTTGGCTTCCGTGCCATCAGCGATCTTTATGGCATTCCGCGCGGTGCCTTAGCGCGGCGTTTCGGTGACGGCGTAATGCGTCGTCTAGATCAGGCGCTGGGGCACGAGGATGAGCCGTTGTCGCCACGCCGTCCCGTCACCCTTTACCGGGCGCGGCGAGGTTTTTCCGAGCCAATTGCTAGCCGTGAGGCCATTACCGCTGCGGTGCATCTCCTGCTGAACGAATTGGCGGGCATGCTTGAGGCAGATGAGCAAGGCGCAAGGTGGCTAGAGCTCAACTTTTATCGCGGCGATGGCAAAGTAGAGCATATCAAGGTCGGTACCAGCGCTCCGGTGCGCACACTATCTCATTTAATGCGCCTCTTCGCCGAGCCGTTAGATGTGCTGGATGCCAGTTTTGGTTTCGATAGTGTAGAACTTGTGGTGAGCTTCAGCCAGCCGCTCGCGCCGACTCAGCTTTCGCTTCAGACACAACCTGCCACCACAGCGTCTTCTGTTATCGATACTGAGGTGCAAGAATTTTTTATACCGGAGGAGGGTGGTAACGAGGTGGCCCAGTTAATAGACCGTTTGGGCCAGCGGTTGGGATTGGCCAATATATACCGTGTGGTGCTTTTTCCCAGCCATGTGCCCGAGCGCGCAATGGTGTCCGGCTTAGCGGTAGATCTGGGGGAAGCGGCCAAACCATCCGCGCTGGATATACCGGGTACACCAGCTACACAATTATCGCATTGGCCTGCTGCTAAACAGCGGCCACTTCTTCTTTTACCGCGCCCGGAGGCGATTGAAGCGGTGGCCATGTTACCTGATGCGCCACCAATGATGTTCCGCTGGCGGTGCATGGCATACCGCGTAACGAAGGCTGAGGGACCGGAGCGCATCGCTGCCGAATGGTGGCATGAGGAAGGTACCGCGTCGCTCAATGGGGATGCGGGGTCAATCCGCGATTATTACCGCGTCGAAGATGACCGGGGACGGCGATTCTGGCTCTACCGAGATGTTGCCTGCTGCTCTCATAACTCTCTTGGCTGGTGGTTGCATGGTCTGTTTGGATGACGTGGTATGAGCGCTTACGCGGAATTACAGGTGACGAGTAATTACAGTTTTTTGCGTGGTGCTTCACATCCTGTGGAACTTGTCACCCGGGCGGCAGAGCTTAGCCATAAAGCAATCGCGATAACTGACCGTAACACGTTAGCCGGCGTGGTACGTGCCCATGTCGCTTCAAGGGAAGAGAACATTCGTCTGATTCCGGGCGCGCGTCTTGACCTCACATCTGAACTGGTAGAGGAGAATGAACATTCGGGGGCGAGTTTTCTGTGTCTTCCAACCGACCGCACTGCCTATGGCCGTTTATCCAATTTGCTTACCCTCGGCAAACGGCGCGCTCCTAAGGGGAAATGTTGGATCACTCTGGAAGATGTTTTGCAACATGCGCGCGGACAGATCCTAATTGCTCTGCCGCCTGATGACGCGCATGAGGAAAAAGTCTTTTCTGAGATGCTCAAAGGTATCGCAGCTACCTCTGTTGCACCTTGCTATATCGCTGCGCACTATCTCTATCGTGGTGACGATGCGCGTAGGCTAGCGCATCTCGAAGCGATCGCCCAGCAATGTGGCACGCCGCTTGTTGCAACCAACGACGTGCATGCTCATGTGCCATCTCGCCGTGCGTTGCAGGATGTGCTGACCTGCATCCGCAAGCATTGTACTATCGATAATGCAGGCTGGTTTCTCCATGCCAATGCCGAACGTCATCTAAAAAGTGGCAAGGAGATGGCGTGTCTATTTTCTCGTCAGGAATATGCCGTGGCGCGCACGGTGGATATTGCCGAAGCGTGCCGCTTCAGTTTGGATGAACTGCGCTATGAGTACCCAACTGAGTTGGTATCTGGCGGACGCACAGCGCAGGAAGAGCTGGAGTATCTTTCCTGGATTGGCGCTGAAGCGCGTTGGCCAGATGGCGTGCCGACTAAGGTGAGAGTGCAGATCAAGCATGAACTAACGCTGATCAGTTCGCTTGGCTATGCGCCCTATTTTCTCACCGTGTACGATATCGTCCGTTTCGCACGCGAACGCGGCATCCTTTGCCAGGGGCGCGGCTCGGCAGCCAACTCGGCGGTATGTTATTGCCTCAATATCACGGCGGTAGACCCTGCCCGTATGGATTTGTTGTTTGAGCGCTTCGTTAGCGCTGCGCGCGACGAGCCGCCGGATATTGATGTCGACTTCGAGCATGAGCGGCGTGAGGAGGTCATCCAATATATTTACAAAAAATACGGCCGCGAACGTGCGGGCATTGCAGCAACGGTGATCAGCTATCGTGGCAAGAGCGCGGTGCGCGAGGTCGGTAAGGCGCTTGGTCTATCGGGCGATGTGGTGGGTGTGCTTTCAGGCGCGTTGTGGCGCTGGAGCCGGGACGACAATACAGAAGATAAGGTGCGTGAGGTCGGCCTCGACCCGGCGGACCACCGCCTCGCACTTACCCTTAGCCTTACCCATGAGCTTATCGGATTTCCCCGCCATTTGTCACAGCATGTTGGTGGGTTCATCATCACCCGTGGCCCGCTTTCTGAGATGGTGCCAGTGATGAATGCAGCAATGGATGAGCGCACAAATATTGAATGGGACAAGAATGACCTTGATGCACTCGGTATTCTCAAGATCGATGTGCTCGGTCTTGGTATGTTGAGTTGTATCCGCAAGGGCCTCGACTTACTGGCGCATGAACATGCCCGACCACTTGCTCTTACTGATGTGCCAGCCGAAGACCCGAAAGTCTATGACATGTTATGCAAGGCGGATTCTGTTGGCGTCTTTCAGGTCGAAAGTCGGGCACAGATGTCGATGCTGCCGCGTCTCAAACCGCGCACCTTCTACGATCTAGTAATTGAGATCGCCATCGTGCGCCCGGGGCCGATTCAGGGTGACATGCTGCATCCATATTTGCGCCGCAGAAATGGTGAGGAGAAGACTATCTTTCCCTCAGCTGAGCTGGAGCAGGTTTTGGGCAAGACGCTCGGTGTACCACTCTTTCAGGAGCAGGCCATGAAGATTGCTATCGTTGCTGCCGGCTTCACGCCTGAGGATGCTGACAAGTTACGCCGTGCTATGGCGACCTTCCGTTCTAACGGTCTAGTGCGAAGCTTCCGCGACAAGATAATTAGCGGCATGATGGGGCGTGGCTACGACGAGGAGTTTGCTAAGCGCTGTTTCCAGCAGATCGAAGGCTTCGGCGATTATGGTTTTCCTGAATCGCATGCTGCTTCCTTCGCACTTTTAGTCTATGTTTCAGCCTGGCTGAAATGGCACTATCCAGCGGCCTTCGCTGCTGCCATTCTCAACAGCCAGCCGATGGGGTTTTATGCTTCAGCGCAATTGGTGCGCGATGCGCGCGCTCATGGTGTCGAAGTAAGAGATGTCGATGTCAACGCCAGCATGTGGGATTGCACCCTAGAACCTTCTCTGGCGAGTCATAAGAGCCGTGCGCTTCGTCTTGGCTTCCGTGAGATCACGGGTTTTCCCGAAACGGCAGCTGCCAATATCGTTGCGGCGCGCGGCGAAGGCTATCGCAGTATCACCGATATGCAACGCCGTGCCGGTCTCTCTAAGGCAGTGTTGGAGCGTCTTGCGCACGCTGATGCCTACCGCTCCATGAGCATTTCCCGACGACAGGCAGCATGGGATATTCGTACCCTACATGACGAATCGTTACCGCTTTTTTCCATGCTGGTCGAGGAGGTGGAGAGTGTGCATCCGGAGATGCGCGAACCCGCCATATGCCTGCCGACTATGGGCATGGGCGAGCAGGTGGTGGAAGATTACGCCGCACTGAGTCTCTCACTACGTTGTCATCCAGTTCAACTTTTGCGCCCAGAGATGGCAGCGCGCGGCATTGTGCCGTGTACGCGTCTTGCTGAACTTGCGCCCGAGCACTCGGTAACGGTTGCTGGGTTGGTACTGTCGCGCCAGCGCCCGGGTACCGCCAAGGGTGTGATTTTCATGACCCTAGAAGATGAAACCGGCGTTGCCAATCTGATTGTCTGGGAGAATATTTTCGAGCGCTACCGCCGCGTCGTGATTGGATCTCGACTGGTTATGTGCACGGGCCGATTACAGCGTGAGGGCTTGGTAATTCATATCATTGTCACGCATTTGGAGGATTATTCCGAGCACCTTGACGGGCTAGCTAATTTGGGTCGTGAAGCTGAACCGCAAGTCTCTGCAACACGGCTTGCCATTATCTCTCGCGACTTCCACTAAGGTAGCAACAGCCCTTCCTCCAATTTTGGAGAAAGGGCTGCCTGTGTCGCCGAAACGCTGGCGCTAAACTATGGTCAAATTTGCCTATTCGGCCGCTGCCGGAGCTGCAATTTGGCGTCTCGCAGCCATAACATCTGGGTCAGGTGTCTTGTGGAAGTTGCCATCCTTCAAAATAGCGAGGAAGCTGTCGCGATCCTGCAGGATCGAAACATCGTGGGTGGGATCACCATCAACCAGCAACAGGTCTGCAAGGTAGCCTTCCTTGACCTGGCCGAGATTCATACCCATCAGCTCACCACCTAACTTGGTCGCTGCGATAAGTGCTTCAGACGGGGAGTAGCCGAACAAGTTAACAAAATGCTCTAGGTCCCTAGCATTGGTACCAATCGGATTGAAAGCGAAGCCATAGTCACCACCTGGAAGCGCGCGAATTCCACGTTTCCGAACTTCATGGTATACCCTGTAGGTATTTTCCAACTTTGACAGCATATTCATACTCTCTGCTATCTCAGTTGTGATTCCCCAATCGCTAGCCTCATAAGCTGCCGTATAGACTATACCGACTGCCGGAGCCAAGAATACATCCTTCTTTTTCGCTTCAAGCATGTCGAGGGTTTTATTGTTCGCGTAATCCGCATGGTAAATAATATTGATGCCATGTTTCAGTGCCATGCGTACGGCTTGGTCAGCACGAGCATGGCAGGCGATGTTAACTCCAGTCATTTCTGCTACCTCGGCAGCAGCTGCCACTTCTGCATCGTTGTAAGTAAGCTGCTGAGCATGTCCATGACGCACAAACTCATCACCGGAAATATTAATCTTTAAATTATCAACTCCCTCTCGCACACACATCCTACACGCCCGTCGAACTTCATCTGCACCATCTGCCACAAGTCCGACTGATTCTTCGTACATATGCTGCTTGCGTTCATCGCCTAAGCCTGCTGTTGAAGTTATTTCAGGTGATGCGGCTAAAAGTCGAGGGCCGGGAAACTTTCCGCTGTTTATAGCGTCGCGCAAAGCTATCTCGATGCGCAGTTTAGATTCTCCAACACCTGCTGCTGAGAAACATCCCGTAAAGCCAGCATCCAACATAACGCGAGCATTCTCTAGCGCCAGGACCATATGGTCTGCTGGCGGTATGCGGCCGATTTCTGGAAGTGCCACGCCGTCAACGTAGCAAATATGGGCGTGTGGCTCTATTAGCCCTGGCATTAGAGTAGCTCCGGCACCGTCGATTACGTCCGCGCCATTGGCTTTAATCTTTTTTGGGCTCTTTGCGACTTTTTGAATCAAATTACCTTGCAGCAGAACTTCGCCGGAATAGGTTCTCTTAGCATTACCGTCAAAGATTCTTACATTAGTGAATAATGTCTGGCCCATCGTATACCTCCTTTATGCATAGCAAGACTTGAAGCCTGCTCCCATCAGGCAGAGATAACTCTATATTAAATAAGAGAATAGGTCCATTTCTCTGGCTTTGCATTAAGCTTTGGGCACTTTTGATCATCTGGTGATAAAATCCTGGGTCTAAAAAACTAATATCGGGGCGGAGACCGATGGCGACTGTTGTTCAAACCGATTTTGCATGGCCGGACGTGGAGATTGAGCGCGCTGTAATTGAGAGCGCAGGTCATCTCCTGGTTACAGGTCCATCTGAAGCCGCGCCGCGTGAAAAAATTGAAGCGCTGGTGGCGAAGCACAATCCGGAGGCGATCATGACCTGTTGGGCGGATGTCTCCTCTGCTGCCATCGCATTTCCTGAACAGCTTGCCATTGTACAACGCATCGGTGTCGGTCTAGACAATATCGCCGTTGAAGCAGCGACCGCGAGGGGGACGTGGGTTGCAAATGTGCCTGATTATTGCGTCGAAGAGGTGTCGGATCATGCGGTTGCCATGATCATGTGTTGGATCAGGGGCATTGTAAATTATGACCGTGAGATAAAGGATGGTGCATGGAATCCTGCTGCTGCGCGCCTTCGCCGCGCTGCAAACCTTACCGTTGGCATATTGGGATTCGGCCGCATTGGACGTGCCAGTTCTCGCAAATTGACTGGTATTGGCTTAAGCGTTATTGCCCATGATGTTGTGCTACCGGAAGATTCTGGATCTGTAAAAATGTCGGAAATAGACGAACTGTTGTCGAGTTCGGATATCATACTTGTGCATCTTCCGCTGACGTCCGAGACGGAGCATTTGGTAGATGCAGGCTTTCTTGCTCGAATGCGTAAAGGTTCACTGTTGGTCAATGTTAGCCGAGGGTCTGTAGTTGATAGCGAGGCACTAATTGCAGCATTGGAAAATGGGCCGTTAGCAGCCGCGGCTCTCGACGTGGTGGAAGGCGAACCGGACCCGCCGATGGAATTGGTGACCCGCCCAGATGTTGTCGTTACCCCGCATGTTGCTTTCTCATCTGACGCGTCACTTACCGAATTACGCCAACGCTCTGCCGAGGAGGTAGTGCGTGTGCTTGCCGGCAAGCCCCCTGAAAACCCATGCAACGCGCTCTAGAGTACGTTTCGTGAAGGTAGCCAAGGTTGTATAATAAGACATGTGGTGACGTGAGTCAGAGACAATAACTTCAAAGATATATTAGAAAGCGACGATTATGGCGCATATCGTTGAGCTTGGCAGCCGCATAGAGCTGGTATCCATGGACAAGCATTTCCATGACATCTCACTCGGTCTGTACCAACAGGCGGCAGAGGATGGTAGTGCGGAATATATTGTTCATAGCTATGCCGACATCAAGGGTGTGGACGAACGCATCCGTTTTGTCATGAGGGCAATGCAGGTTCTGGGTGGAATGGAAGTGTTGGCGAATGGCGGGCTCAGATTTGCTTGCGGAGATAGTCATGTCACAGCCTGTAGGAGGTTATTCCTCGAAGCAAGCAAAGTAGCACCCGATGTAATGCCCGAAGTGCGTCCGATGACCGTCTACGATAAGAAAACAGAATATGAATATTCGTTGACGTTGTGTGGAAACGGCCTTTATCGCGTTGCGGCCCAGGCCCAATTGGATGAATTTGCGAGGCGCGTTAATGTGATCGCGGCGGGGCTGCGGAAATTGGGCAATATGGCAGAAACAAAAAACGAGGATGAAGTACTATTTTCATGCGGAGCGGCCCATGATGCGTTGATTGGTATGCTGCTTGTGCGTGCCCCCAATGTTCGCGCGGTGATGCGGGAGGAAGATTCGGCCGCAAGACAAGGTGTTTTAGCCGCGCCCAGTTCGCAAAGCGTATGACGAGGAAGTCATGAAAAACCGACCTCAAGTTGTGAAAGAGATGACCAGTCGTGAGCGCGTGCTGGCAGCACTTCGCCGCGAGCCCGTGGACCGTACACCGGTGTGCAATCCTACTTCTGTCGCCACAGTCGAATTGATGGATTTGGTCAATGCGCCTTTTCCTGGTGCCAATCGCGATGCCGAGGCTATGGCACGCCTCGCTGCAACGAGTTTCACTGAGCTTGGTTTTGATAGCGTGATGCCAGTTTTTTCGATTATTCAAGAATCATCCGCACTTGGTTGTAAGATGCAATGGGAGCAGAAGGACAATTGGCCGACGGTTCGCATGAGCGAGCCAATCTGGAAGGATGTTGAGGATATTGTCATCCCGAACGACTTCCTTACTCATCCGGATATGGTTTGTGTTCTCGATGCCATAAGCATTCTACGCAAGGAATTTGGCAACGACGTGGCGATTATAGGCAAGACCATGGGCCCGTGGACCCTCGGTTACCACTGCTTCGGTGTAGAGCCATTTCTTTTGATGTCGCTAGATGACCCAGGTAAGACAATGGCGTGTCTCGATCGCATGAAGGAGGCGACGATTGAATTTGGGCTCGCACAAATCGATGCTGGCGTGGATGCATTAACGGTGCCAGATCACGCCACCGGTGACTTGGTTAGCGGCGAATATTACAAACGCTTTCTGATGGATATGCATGCCGAGTTTGTCGATATAATTCCGGTACCCCTAATTCTGCATATTTGCGGTCGCACGGTGGACCGAATGGATTATATAGCTCAAACCGGAATGGCTGCCTTCCATTTTGATTCCAAAAACGCGCCGAGAGAGTCCATGGATATCATTAGAGATCGCATTTCGCTTGTTGGTAATATCAACAACCCAGAAACTCTATTTGCCAAAAACCCTGAAGACGTGAGAAAGGAAGTCCTCGCAAATTTGGAGGCTGGCGTGCCGTTGATCGGCCCTGAATGCGCTATCCCACTGCAGACGAGGATCGAAAATCTCAGGGAGATTCCCAGAACTGTGCGTCAGTGGCACGGCGAACACGGTATTGCGAATTAAATCAAACAACCGCTGTAAAATTAAAGCCGGTAGGATTAAATAAGGACGGCCATGGCTGAGCTTTCACATATTGCGAATGAATTTATCCGTCAGGAAATTGATGAATTTCTTGAGCGACCGGAGGAAATTGAACGCAATATTGAACTGTTTTCTCGGGTACGTCCGGCTATGCAGGATATTGCTGCAGCATTGATTGAGGGTGATGATGAAGAGGTTGATCGTCTAACCAAGCAGGCGCTTGACGAAGGTACGAATGCGCTGGAAGTGATGGATGATGGCCTTATCGCCGGAATGGGCATTGTCGGTATCAAGTTTCGTGAAGCCATTATTTTCGTGCCTGAGGTTCTTGCTTGTGCACGCGCTATGAAAGCAGGAATGAAACATATTGAGCCCATCCTATCGGAATCCGGTGTTGAGCCGGTAGCTAAGGTGTTAATGGGAACCGTAAAAGGGGATCTACACGATATCGGAAAAAACCTTTGTATCATGATGTTGCGTGGCTCGGGTTTTGAGGTAGTTGACCTTGGCGTTGATACGTCAGAAGACGAGTTTATCGATGCACTAGAGGAACATAAGGCTTCAATACTTGGCATGTCCGCTTTATTGACGACCACTATGCCGAACATGGGGAAAACTATTGAGGCACTGATCGATGCTGATTTGCGTGATGATGTAATGGTTATGGTGGGGGGCGCCCCAGTCACTCAGGAATTCGCCGACGATATGGGCGCTGACGGTTATGGCAAGGATGCATTATCCTGTGTAAGCCTGGCGAGAAAATTAGCTGAGGAGGGGGCCTGATCGCACCTTTAGTCCTATGGCAAAACTCGACCCCGAGGAAGCACAAAAGCGTATAGATCGCATTTCAGAGATATTTTCTGAAATAGTTTCTCATGCTGAGACCCTGTCTCAGCTCCGGTGCCCCTATAGGAATCGGAACGATCATTGTACCGCCGAATTTCGTTGCCGAAATCAAAGGGCACCTGCTGTGGAGGGCACTCTGCACGGTTGCAGCCATGATGGAAATTTCGATTATCGCAATGCCTGGGAATCTCGGCCGTTGGAGCACGAGCGAATTAAAGAGAAAGTCCGAGACATTCGCAAACACGCGGCTCGGCGAAGAAACCAAGTGCGGCACAAAAAATAAAGCAAAAAAGACGAGGAAAACTTCATGCCTGTGCACCCTGTCGATCCTGATTCATACATTGCCATCGGCGAGAACATTCACACCACTCGGGTGTTGCTACGCAAGGGCAAAAGGATTGATGTGGAGGACGAAAGTGAAGTTATTAAATATGAGACGGTTGACGGTTTGATTCGCAGCTTGCCTATTCCAGAAACTGTGAAAAGCACCCAGGATTATGATGAGGGTAGGGTTAAACATGTAAAATTGGCTCTTGCCGCTGCGATGGAGGGGAGCGGCAAGGAAGCTGATCTTGGCCTCGATTATCTGCGCAGTTTAGCGGTCGATCAGGAGCGAGCGGGTGCAACCTTTCTTGATATCAATGTTGACGAATATTCCCTGAATATTGGAAAGCAACAGGACGCAATGAAGTGGTTGGTGACCGCGGTACAAGAAATGAGTAACTTGCCAATTTCTATAGATTCATCAGATGTTGAAGTTATTCGCGCGGGGCTTGAGGCTTGTAGGAAAAAGAGCGTCCGTCCGCTTCTTAATTCAGCCTCGCTTGAACGTCTAGACGCGCTTGATCTGGCGCTCACACACGAAGCGGAGTTAGTGGTGACAGCGGCTGGTGAATCCGGCATGCCAGCCGGCACTTCGGAGCGGGTTACCAATGCTTCACGCATGATTGATGCTGCCTTGGTAAAAGGATTTTCGCTCAGCAATATTCATGTCGACCCGTTGGTTTTTCCGATATCTGTAGACGGGGAGTTCGGCCTGCACTGTCTCAATGCCATTCGTGAGTTGCGCGCGAAATACGGACCTGAAATGCACATCACAGGTGGTATGAGCAATGTATCGTTTGGCATTCCGGGCCGAAAAATTGTAAATGACGCATTTGTCAATCTTGCGGTCGCTGCCGGTGCCGATGGCGGGATCATTGATCCGGTTCTCTCTCCTCCAGGTGAAATATTTAAAATGGACCGCGACAGCTTGGGCTATCGCCTTGCCGAAGATATGCTCCTTGGCAAGGACGAGCACTGCAAAAAATATATTCTCGCGTGGCGTAAAGGCGAAATGAAGAAGTAGGTGCGGTGTGAGCAGAGAAGCTGTCTATCGAAATTACAGCCGCAAAGAACTGGATGTCCAATATAACAACCGATTGCGTTATCCGGAGTACACCAAATATTTTGCCGATTGGGCAAAATGGAGCGAGGAAACGCGCAATAACTTGCCCTGTCATTGCAATATTCCCTATGGTGAATTGCCGTGCGAAACGCTGGATGTCTTTCCGGCAGAAGAGTGCAATGCACCCGTTCAAGTCATGGTGCATGGTGGCTATTGGTATTCGCTTGACAAGGATGATGACAGCTTTGTTGCCGAGGGAATGCGGCCAAACGGCGTTACCACTGTGGTAATCAACTACGGCCTAGCACCGGTATATGGCATGGATGAGATGGTTCGTCAGAACCGCAAAGCCATTGCCTGGTTATGGCGCAATGCTGACGAGTTCGGTGCTGATCGTGACCGCATCTACACCGTTGGCCAATCTGCCGGCGGGCATCTTTCGGTAATGCTTATGGCTACCGATTGGCCCGCCATAGGGAGTGATCTGCCAGCGGGCCTGATTAAAGGTGGTGCTTCAATCTCAGGAATATACGACCTTGAGCCAATCCGTCTGTGCTATTTGAATGACAAGGTGCGCATGGACAAAGACGTTGCACGTCGCAATTCTCCGCTATACCAAATTTATCCAGTATCACTTCCGCTGATTCTGGTGTCAGGAGATATTGAATCCGATGAATATGCGCGCCAAGCAAAAGAGATGGAGGATCTCTGGGATAGCCTTGGCTACCCCGTTGAGAATTTAACATTGCCAGGCTTCAACCATTTCAGCATCGTCCATCAACTCAAGGACCCGGACAGCGTCCTGACGCATGCATTGTTGCGGCAAATGGATTTGGGTGGCATGGGGTTATAAGCGATTGATCCGCCTGATCGGACAGCGGAGATATGCTATGCCATCGTTACTTGCAAAATCTAATCCAATTTCGAAATATATTTACAAATATCCAGTTCATAAGGGTATGCCGGAGACCCCGTTGATTGTTTCCTTTTGCTGCTCCAAAGACAACAAACTAAAACTACAATTGTTGCTGAAGTTAAACGCCCGAGATTCTCGAATTGCTGAACGAAGGGTTGCGAATTAATCGTAGATTTGGGTGATCATGGCGTCGTTAAGTTCACTGCCAATGCGTCCCATTTCGAGTATGATGTCAAAATGATGAAAACCTGAAATAGGCTTGAATTGCACCTGTCCGCCCTTGTTTTGCCAGGCTTTGGCATATTCGCGGGATTGGCGGAGAAATTCGTCCGTTTCACCGGCTCCTACCGCAGTTATAAGTGGCGGGCAGTCCTCTGGGAGGAAATTAATCGGACTGTTCCGGAGTGCTGATTCGCGATCTAATTTGATATCATCATTAATACTCGTTTTGATTAGTGGCACGAGATCAAATATGCCGCTAATGGCGATGCCGCCGGCGAGGTGCAGATCCTTAGCACCTCGCTGGGACCAATTAGTGGATAGCATCATAGCCGTCAGGTGTCCGCCTGCCGAATGGCCGCTGATATGTATACGGTTAGGGTCACCACCAAAATTTTCGGCGTTACGATGGACCCAAAGAACTGCTTCCCGACACTGCTCGCCAATGCCGTCGAGAGAAATTTCTGGCGCCAGAGCATAATTGATGGAAACAAATACTATGCTGGCATTGCTGAGTCCGATCGCTGGATATGAGAACAATCCTTTGTCCATGGCGCGCCAATAACCCCCATGAATAAAGAGGCAAACTGGATTTAAACCATTAGCCTGAGGAAATATGTCGAGAGACATATTGGGGCCGTTGCCATACGATAAATCAAGTTCACAAGGAATATCGTGGCGGGCTTTTTCGCTTTCTTCGCGGTATTGCTCAAAATATGTCTCAAAATCCGGATGGCGTTCTCTAAGATTATAATTGCTCTCAAAATACGGATCGTGATTAATCATTAAGTTATTTCCTTTGTTGTGGAATTCTGTTCAATACCCCGCTGGGAATTTGCGTATTTTATAAAGAATTTCCGCTGACTTCCTCAAGGCGGATTTTTCTTGATTTTTATAACTGTCTCTTTAAACGGGGCGGTGCAAACTCAAAGAAATTCAACTTTACCTGAACAGTTTGTTCTCAAAAATAATAGAAATCTCGCGCTAAATTTTAAAACTTATCTATTAATTGATGTTCGGTCAGTGTGTTTCTTGCTGAATCGGGTATGCTTGGGACGTTGCTAATTTTTAAAAGTACAAACCAAGAGTTTAGTGTGAGCGAATACGTGGTGGTGGTGTGCGGACCGTTAATTTGTTGCGCATGCTCACTGGCATTTTGGTTTCCGGAATATCGCCGTCCTCGCTGTCATAATATGATGATAGAAACGACAGCACATCGCCAGCATTCTCCGGTGTTAGATGGCTAAAGCGAAGACCGTGCTTTCCCGGCGAGCGAAAGGCTACATTGCATGGGCTTTTACAGCCGTTCAGGCAATGTACGGCACGTAGGGTAGAATTTTTTGGACTGCGTGAAAGGTCAACTTCCCTTTTTATGGCTTCGAATAAAAATTCGCCCTGCCTTTTGCCATCACGTTCGCGCTTTGCTTCGCTCCAAACGCAGGAGCGGCAAATATAAAGGGTGACGGGTTGCCGCTTACATAAAGTCCTTTTTGAGTTGTGTTTGGCCCTCGCCATAATTCTTGATTGCTCCGTTCGATTTGTTTGCCAAGCAACGTTCAGCAATAATAAAAATTCAGTAGCGCGGCGTTTACCTCAGAAGGTTTCTCAATAGGTGTCCAGTGTCCACATCCTTCAAGAACCAGAACATTTGAACGTTTGATCTTTAGGGAAAGCTTTTGCACAGCGGTGGGAGGTGCCACGCCGTCCTCGTCACCAGTGATGAGCAATGTCGGACATTTTATTCTGGACAGGTCGGCAGATTTCGCCGCTGCAAGTGCTTCGCAGGTGCGAGCATAGCCCTCAGGGTTTTGTCCCATGAGAATTTCACGGACATATGCGGCGACTGCCGGTTGGTGAATCCGTGAATGGGTTGAAAGCGCAACCTGCACCAAGTTGTCAGCAATTCCAGTCATACCATCGGCACGAGCTGCTTTAGCTCGGTCTCTAATCGCGCCGCGTGCCTGTTGGGGTGGTTCCGCCAAAGGGCCAAGTAGTGCCATGCTCTTTACTCGGGAGGGACTGGTCGCAGCGAGGTGCTGACAAACGATGGTGCCCATAGAATGGCCAAGAAAATGGGCAGACTTGATATTAAGTTTGTCCATCAACTTCGACACATCCTTGACTAAGGTAGTGATCGAAATCTTACTTTTCGAAGGTGAGCGCCCGGACCCCTCCATATCGGGACGGATTACTTGGAACGAACGCGACAGCAAGGCAGCTTGTGGATACCAAGCGTTGGACGTTCCGCCAAGCCCATGAACCATGATCATTGCCTCACCTTCGCCATGTTGCTCTACCGAAAGCAACTTGTTATTGATTTTCATCATAGATTTTGTACCTCCTTGCGGGTACTCGACTTTCCGTTAGGCGATCGTGTTTTCCAACGTACCGAGTCCGTCAATTTGGATTTTCACGTTGTCGCCTGATGAAAGAAAGCGTGGCGGATCGAAGCCTATGCCGACGCCGGCGGGCGTGCCAGTAGATATAATGTCACCCGNCTCCAGACGAATACCCGCCGATATTGTTTCAATCAAGGNTGGAATATCAAAAATGAGNTCTTGTGTATTNGCCTCTTGGCGCAGCTCGCCATTGATCCAGCAGCGAATATTTAGGTTCTCCGGTTCAATNTCGTCCGCAGTCGCGATCCAGGGTCCCATGGGGCAAGTTCCATCTAGCGACTTTCCGATGAACCATTGNCGGTGCTTTAACTGGAGATCTCGGGCGGTNACATCATTCGTGATCGTATAGCCNAAAACATGTCCGTAAGCCTCGGTCTTACTGATGTTACGTCCACCAATTCCAATCACGACGGCAAGTTCGGCCTCATAATCCAACTGTGTGCTTAACGCTATATGGGATGGCACATATTCGCCCGATGCGGTGACGGTTGTTGGAGCTTTAGTGAAAACAATTGGGCTGTCAGGAACATTATCGCCACGTTTGCTAGTGGCATCGAAACCGCTCTGGGTAAATTCCTGGGCATGTTCAAAATAATTTTTGCCGACACAAAATATGTTTTTGGTCGGCCGTGGTATTGGGGCCAATAATTTAACACTGTCAAGCGATACGCCGTTCTTTTGCGTGGCTAGTTCATGACTGGCTGTCGGATTTTCTTCGATAAGCTTCGTCATATCGCCAGCAAATGCTTCGCTTTTCTTGAGGCGGTGGATTGTCCTGGACGTCGGATCGATGATGCCCAAGGCACGCACACCGGCCAATTCATATGAGACAAGTTTCATGTTTTTTCTTTGCTCTTGGGGTCTTGCGACAGAAATAGCTTCAGCGGGATAAATGCCCTGCTTCCTACGAAGCGTCAACCGTCACAGGCCATGGACCGTATAGTTCTCGTGCCATATTGTTGGCGATACGGTTCATTGGACCGCACCACCACGGCTATGGTGAAATATACCCAACGCAAAAATGCAGGATGCTTTACTGGTGGAATTTGGATCTGTCTAGCCTAGGATTAATCCGTCAGCTATTCCGATGTCATAAATAAGCCAGGCTCCAATCCCAGCTGTTACCGTGCCTGTGACAGCGTGGAGTAAATTATGAGCCCAGGTGAGACTTTTCGAGAGTTTTAGCAGTGGAAGTGAAATTGCAATTGAGAGTAGAGCCATGCCAACCATGGTGCCAATTCCGAATAGCGCCATATAGAGGAGCGCCGGCCATAGGGAGTTGAATTCGCCAAGAGTAAGCATGATTAGTGCTGCTGAGCCAGCCATGCCGTGCACTAGGCCAACGATGAAGGCACGTGAACGCATGTTCGAGTGACGATGCTCATGAACTGAACGATGGTGATCACCTTCACCAGCGTGGGAGTGAGCGTGAAAATGCGTTACCCCGCCTTCATGCCGGTGAGCATGAAAATGAATACGCTCTCGAATCAGTCGTCGGATAACATCATAGCCGAGCCAGACCAACATAATACCGACGCCCAATTCTAGGTATTGGACAATTAGCTCCGGCATCGCCAAGTCTAGACCGATAACTACAGAACCAATGGTGAAAAGCATTAATGTGTGGCCGAGACCCCATGCGGCAGCAAGCCGAGCAATAGCGGGCAGGCTTTTAGAGCGGGTTGTCAGAGAGGCGACAGCAGCAATATGATCGGCTTCCAGCGCATGCCGTAAGCCGATCATGAATCCCAAAAGGAGAACAGAGCCCATCGCTTCAAGTCATATTTTGTTGTTTTCTAATGACCGTTTGTGCCTCTGACGAGGCAAGAAATCAATGCCTCCGAGTGCCTTTGCGAACAATTGTCTCACGACCCTAGTGCGGTGGAGAGTAGGACGCAAATTCCTCGCTGTTGAACTATTAGGTCGCCAATTTAGAGTCTAGCGGCAGCACCGTGTGTTCGGGTGATTGGATTGTCTGCGATGGGCCAATGGAGTATCGCTGCCATAACGCCAAGGGCCATAGCTACGATCCAGACCAAATCATAGGTGCCAGTCACATCAAAGACATAGCCGCCAAGCCAGGCACCGAGAAAGCCGCCAATTTGGTGACTAAAAAATACTATACCATAAAGGGCGCCAAGATATCTTGGGCCAAATATCCTTGCCACCAAGCCGCTCGTTAGAGGCACGGTACCCAACCATAGAAAGCCTATCAAAGCAGCAAATATTAAAACCGAAGTTTGCGTAATAGGAAATATTAGAAAGCCGCCAATGACGATACTTCTCGCCAAATAATATAAGCTAAGAACATGTTTTTGCCGGTACTTTCCGCCCAGCCAACCTGAGGAGAGAGTGCCCAGTATATTAAACAGTCCAATCAACGCGATAGCGGTTGCGCCGAGCATCCCCGGCATTTCGTGATCGGTCAAGAAAGGTGGAAGATGGGTTGCGATGAAGGATACATGGAAACCGCAGACAAAAAATCCTCCACACAACAACCAATAACCGGGATGCCGAGAGGCCTCGGCAAGCGCTGTTCTCAGGCTGGTAGCCGAAACCGTGTCCGCCACACTTTTACCCCTGACACCAAGCGCGAGTGGTATGATCAAAGCAGCGATCGCCGCCATTACGAGGAAAGCGCTCACCCACCCAATATTGTCGATCAGGCCGCCGGAGATTGGAGCCATGACCAGCTGGCCAGACGATCCGCCAGCGCTCGCAATGCCTAGCGCCATGCTGCGCTTTTCCGGTGTAAAGGCGCGTCCAACAGGGCCAAGCACCACAGCAAATCCTGCTGCGCTAGTGCCGAGCCCAACCAGAACGCCAGCGCCACCATGAAGCGCCCAGGGCTCCGAAGCGTTGGCCATTAATAAAAGGCCGCCAACATAGAAGAATCCCCCGAGCACTGCGATCCGGCCAGCACCATATCTGTCCGCCAATCCTCCAAAAATTGGTTGGCTTGCACCCCAGACGAGCATTTGAATTGCAATGGCAAGGGAATAGACGTGGCGCGGCAATTCAAGATCTAGGCTCATCGGTTCTAGGAACAGGCCAAACGTGTTGCGCATGCCCATGCCAATTAAAAGGATTAGGCCACCACACGTGACCAGTACCCAGGGGGACGGTAAGCGGAGAGATCCTGTCAACATATCCTGTCGGACCCGAAGGTTGCTAAACCAAGCGGCGTGAACATGGATGCATTATTCGCTAAGCTGGGTGGAGTGCTCGCGAAATAGAGAGACCAATACGTCTGTTGTCACTATGCCGGGTAGGCTGATGCGATTGTCAATTACGAAGGTAGGAACGGAATTAATTGCCAAGACATCGCGTCCAATTTGAAGCTGTTCTTCACATGTATAGCTATGGGAGCGGTTGTCCAGTGCAGCACGAAACTTTTTTTCGTCCAAGCCAATTTCTTTGGCGCAGCCGCTCAACACATCAGCGTTTCCAATATCTAGCTCGTCTTGGAAAAAAGCAGTAAACATACGGTGATTATACACGTCGACCTTTCCTTGTGTGCGTGCTTCCAAGGCGCCCTCAAAGGCAAGCCGTGTGTAGGGCTGGGGCGAAACTCGCGGCAGGATGATTGGTACGCCTAAGCGCTCAGCCATCGGATAGACCGAATCCCGCCAATTCGTTTTCAGGTAGTCTCCTTCTGGCTTAAGCGTCGGCATCGGATAGGGGCGCAGTTCGAATGGCATCCATTCCACTTCGACTGCGTCCCCCACTCTCTTGACCGCTTCATTCAACGGACCTTCTGCTAAAAAACAAAAGGGACAAACGTAATCCGAGAATACTTGAACCTTCAAAGTCATTTCAAATTAGTTGACGCAGGACGTCTTCGAGAAATGTCGTTATTTGTTCGGTCTGGTTTTTCATTTTGGTCACGGGTGGCTCAATTTGCAGAACATGATCACGATTGCCGCGTAAGGAGGACACTAAGTCGCACAGGATGCGGAGGGGAAGTATCTAGTTTGCTTCGGCGCTTGCAGGTTTCTTGATAGCTCGGCCTCGTAACAGTTCAAAGCCTTGTAGGCAACGCTAGCTGCGCGCATAGCCGGTAACCTCATAGGTCAAACGCAATAGCAAATGCGCTTCTGGCAATAAGATTTGATCGCTGCCACCAAAGCCATATCACAAAGAGTTAGGATATTTCATTTTTTTGGTTGGGTTATAATCATTTGTAGTTCGGATTGTTCATGCGACATACAATTGGACTTGTTGGGCAAGAACTTGGTCTGTGCATGTGTTGATTTGGCAAAACTTGAATTGACGACATGAGCTACCTTAGGGCCGTTTTGTTGTTGCCAATCCTCAGACTTGGCAACCTATAACAGGTTTCCGTTTCTTGGAGGGTACTTGTCGTTGGTACCCATGAGGAAAGCTTGCCGCGATGGCCAAGTTGAAAAAATGGACCAGAATATAGCTCCTAAACTACTATATCTCGTTGTCAATCAGGTCGGGCATACCGTATACATGAGTTTATCCTGCGGAGAGTATTTATGCCTGAGGTACTGGATTTATTTGGTTTCGCTACTGACGAGGCGGGTGGCATGACTGTCGATAGGGAAGCTGAAGCAGTTAAAAATGGCAAAAAACCGCCAGGCAGCGGAGTGCGCAGTAAGAAAATGGATGCCTTTGGATCATCTAAAGTTAACGGTGAGTACACTGCAGATGATATCGAGGTCCTTGAAGGGCTTGAGCCGGTGCGTCGCCGCCCTGGTATGTACGTGGGCGGGACGGACTCGCACGCGCTCCATCATTTATTGGCCGAGGTACTCGACAACTCGATGGACGAAGCGATTGCGGGGCATGCGAGCTGGATCGATCTGAGCCTCAACGCAGACGGTTCTGCTAGTGTGCGCGACAACGGCAGAGGTATTCCGATCGACCCACATCCAAAATTCAAAAATTTGTCGGCGCTTGAGGTCATTTTGACAACACTGCATTCCGGCGGAAAGTTCGGCAACAAAGTTTATGCTACCTCTGGTGGACTACATGGCGTGGGGCTGTCGGTGGTCAACGCGCTCTCCGATACTCTTACCGTCGAGGTGGCGCGAGGCAAGAAATTGTGGCGCCAGTCATATTCTCGCGGTGTTGCCAGAGAAAAGTTGAGGCCTGAGGGCGAAGTGAAGAATCGCCGGGGCACATCGATCACGTTTCATCCAGATCCTGATATATTTGGTGAAGATATTGCATTTAAGCCGAGTACGGTTTTCCGAATGGCGCGTGGTAAAGCGTATCTTTTTCGCGGCGTGCAAATTCGTTGGTCCTGTGCTGCTCCGTTGCTGGAAGCAAAATCAAACATTCCTGAAAAAGAAATTTTGCATTTTCCGCGTGGACTCAACGATTTTCTTTCGGTGGAAGTAGGTAGACGGGCAACGGTTACAAAGCAGTCTTTCACCGGCGAAGCGAAACTCAATGACGGCTCTGGTCGGGTTGAATGGGCTATTGCTTGGCCGGAAGACGAGGACGGTTTCTTTTCATCTCATTGCAACACCGTTGCCACGCCTGGCGGAGGTACTCATGAGGCAGGACTACGTTCGGGGTTGTTACGCGGCTTAAAGGCTTATGGCGAATTGGTTGGCAACCGCCGTGTGCAACAACTCAGTTCTGAAGATGTCACTGGCGCGGCGTGTATGGTTCTTTCAGTATTCCTGAAGGATCCGCAGTTCCAAGGGCAGACCAAGGATAAACTGACCAATGCAGAAGCTAGTCGTCTCGTAGAGGCGGTGTTACGAGATCACTTCGACCATTGGCTCTCCGCAGACCCAGCCACAGCAAATTTATTATTGGCCTATGCGTTAGAGCGCTCAGAAGAGCGTTTGCGCCGGCGCAAGGAGAAAGAGGTCAAACGCAAAACGGCGACACGTAAAACCCGTTTACCCGGTAAACTGGCCGATTGCAGCGAAAAAGGCGCAGTAGGTACAGAGCTTTTTCTTGTCGAGGGCGATTCCGCAGGCGGTTCTGCAAAGCAGGCGAGGGAGCGGAAAACGCAGGCTGTTCTTCCGCTCCGCGGTAAGATCCTCAACGTTGTTAGCGCCAGCAACGACAAGCTCCAGGCCAATCAGGAATTGAATGACATTTCCCAAGCACTTGGCTGTGGTACGCGTGGACGTTATGAAGAATCAGCCTTGCGTTATGAGCGTGTAGTGATCATGACGGATGCCGATGTTGATGGTGCCCATATCGCATCGCTTCTGATGACATATTTTTATCATGAGATGCCGCAACTGATTTCCAACGGTCATTTATATCTCGCCCAACCACCTCTCTATCGCCTGTCTAAGGGAGGAAAGACACTGTATGCGCGCGACGAAGTTCATCGCGATGAATTGATGCGCAAGGAATTTAACGGACGGGGCAAGGTCGACATCAGCCGCTTCAAAGGGTTGGGCGAAATGCCGGCTGTGCAGCTGCGCGAAACCACCATGAATATCAAACACCGTACCTTACTCAAGGTCGCGATTCCGAAGGGCGAAGAAAAGGAAACCGCGCGACGGGTAGAAAACCTGATGGGGCGAAAACCTGAAACGCGTTTCGCATTTATCCGGGAACAGGCNGGNTTTGTTTCAAACCTGGATATATAGCGTCTATTNGGGNTCTTTATTGTTTTAGAAAATATATAAATTTNGATCGGGGTTGGCATTTCGGCGNGATATAGGTTAATCCTTGCCGCGCCGCGTTCGGAGCGGNTGTGACAGGCGAGCTCAATGGTCTCAAAACATCTCGCAAGGCTTTGCTAGGTGACATTTCCGATAATGAACACNCTAACCAGTNTAGTTTCTGCNGTGCAATATCAGCAGGGTGGGTTTGATTGTTNAACTTTTCATCCCNGGCTGGCCGGAGCGCTGAGCAACGGTGACAAACGATTCGCCAAGTTTTTCNGATTTAGGCCTAAGCCCTGAACTACTGAAGGCGGTTGGGGATGCGGGCTATGAACAGCCGACGCCAATACAGAAAAAATCTATACCACTTGTTCTCATGGGACGGGATTTGCTTGGCTGCGCGCAGACTGGTACCGGAAAGACTGCTTCATTTTCTCTACCTATCATTGATATTCTATCTGAGGGTCGTGCCCGGGCCCGCATGCCGCGCGCACTCGTTTTATCGCCGACACGGGAATTAGCGCTGCAGATATCCGATAACTTTACGATCTACAATAAATTCCACGAGCTTGGCCAGGCGGTATTAATTGGCGGCGAATCCATGCCAGATCAGGATCGTGCTATTGCTAAAGACCCTGACGTGATCATCGCAACCCCTGGCCGTCTCATCGATATGTTTGAGCGAGGTAAGGTTATGTTGGGCGGTATCAAGATCCTGGTGATCGACGAGGCCGACCGAATGCTTGACATGGGGTTTATTCCTGATGTTCGGCGTATTATCGATATATTGCCCCGTATTCGTCAGACGTTGTTTTTTTCCGCGACCATGGGCGCTGAAATTCGCGCGCTTGCCGACGATTTTCTAATTAACCCTAAGGAGGTTAGCGTTGCGCCGCCGGCATCGATCGCCCAAGGCGTAAAGCACAGTATGATCTCGGTACCAAAATCTCCCAAGGAAAAACGCGCGGCGCTTCGGAAGGTGATGGCGGGTGAGGATGTGCAAAGCGCGCTTGTATTCTGCAATCGAAAAAAAGACATCACTATTCTGCGTAACTCACTAAAGCGGCATGGTTTGGAGGCCGAAGAATTGCATGGCGATATGGCGCAGCATCTTCGTACTGAAACTCTCTCTGCCTACAAGGCAGGAGATATCAAGCTGCTAGTGTGTAGCGACGTTGCGGGACGTGGGCTGGATATTGAGGGGGTCTCTCACGTCTTCAATTTTGACGTCCCGAACAACGCGGAATCGTATGTCCATCGCATAGGCCGAACCGGCCGCGCTGGTCGTGAAGGCAGGGCAATAACTCTGGTGACATCAGAAGACGCTAAATATGTCGATGCGATTCTTAAGCTGATTAAGACTGACGTGCCCATACAACCACTGAGCGGAAATGATGCTTCACCAGAATATTCCGCGCAGACGTCGGTGCCGGACTACGGTGAGGCGTTGGAGACCGGCAAGAAGCAAGGTGTGCGCCATTCAAAATCAAATAAAGATACTAATGCAAAAAATCCTGCGTCTCGAGGCCGTAACGGAAAACCTACCCGCACCCGGTCTAAGCGACAAGATCGCGGTGAAAATAGCAGCCATGCTGAAAGCGGAGATGGTGAAAAAGTGATTGGCATGGGAGATCATTTTCCCGATTTTTTACGCGAGCCTGTAAGGCCGAAACGGGGTGGCAGTCGTTGAGAGAGCTCATTGTGATAGTGAAATACGAACTGGCCAAATTCCGATCCCGCCAAAACAGAGGTGCTGTCAGGAAGACGGTGGCATTTTCGAAAGCAAGGTTATCGCTTATTCTCCGATAATCTTGACCAGGATGCGTTTATTGCGCAGCCCATCAAACTCACCATAGAAAATCTGTTCCCAGGTGCCGAAATCGAGTTTGCCATCGGTCAGAGCCATCACGACTTCTAGCCCCATACCTGCCGCTTGGTACGGGCGTCCGCATTTTCCTCGACAGTATCGTTGTGCCGGTACTGCAAGATCGGCGCGTGAGGAATGAGCTTTTTAAGAAATTCGTTATAGTCCTAGTGTCGACCAGACTAATCGCCATTGATGAAAATAGAAGACGAGATGTGCATTGGATTAACCAGCACTAGTCCATCAGCAATACATTTCCCCGCAATACAATCGCAGACCGTCGAGGTTATATTCACGAAGGCCATGCTTTCGGGGATATTGATGACCAGTTCCTTACGATAGGATTTAATGGTGGCTTAGAACTAAGTAAACAAGGTTAGAACACCGGTATAGGTATAGAGTCGGCGGTGCGAAATCTCGCCATTACAGAAAAATCCGACCAACGGCACGTCGCCTAGTTCACGTTCGATAATTTTTAATTCCTGCGAGGTGTTGCCAAACATATTGGGGCCGCGTGCGAGACAGGTAAAATAGACCGCACCCTTGGGCGTAAGGTCGGTTCGTCTTTTAAGATCATCCAGCATGCGCACAAGGTCGGCCTCCACCGCCTCCGTGTCACGACGACAGAACTGGATTGACTGACCGCTCTCGACAATTTCGCCAATGGCCAGCATTTTTTGCTCTAGATCGATGCCCACAAGGTTGCGTACGAGATAATCTCCGGTATCGGAATTGGCGATGGGTAGTGCAGCAAATATATAGCCTTCGATCCGTTGTAAATCGCGAGCCAGCAATTCCCCAATATCCTCCTTGAAAACGTCGAGGGCTGGGCGACCATCTAGCTCAATCAATACATTTTGGTTACAAGCTGTAATCTGGTGGCGCAATCCGATTGGCATGCAGCTTTGGCTGAGCGCTGTGGAGACGGGTACATTTCCGGCCAACACCAAGCCGGACACGCCGCCATCGCACACTTCACCTGAGATCTGTGAGAGTGGCCCACGGGAGGACGTCAGTCCGCCGACGAGAAACCCGTTCAACTGGTCGGCAAGACCTGAGATGATGTCGGGAATAGCTCCATTACGTGGGTCCGCGTGGACGATTGCGAAACAACTTTCTTGTTGGCTAGACCAAACGGAAATCTCTTCGGAGAGCGGCTTCAGGTTTTTGGTACCTTCCAGAAGACGATAACTGTTTTCCTCCACCTCGGTAATTAGAATGGCGATTGCTGGTTCGTCGAAATATTCCTGACCTGTGGCGCAAATTCCCATGCCGACGCTTCCTACCCAATCACGAACGCCCGTTTGCTCGCGGAGGAAGGCGAGGATATCCTCGGTATCAGCTGCGATATTGTCAGTCAGATAGAGAAGGCCAATTTGTGCGTAGCCGGTCCGTTGCTCCGGGCGCTTAATTTCCGCGAGGCATTGCTCGGCAGTTGACTTCCAATCGGTGCCGGAAGCGTGGGCGAGTGTGTATCTATCCATTACGATTTTTTAGCCAGCTAGCGTTCCATCTCGGTGATAAGCAGCAAGTCCAACGTGAGGCTAACATATCCAAGATGCCGCTATCCATTGCTCATCACATTCTTCGGGACGCAAATTTCTGCCATCATCGCCGTACCGTTGGATTTATCCACTTCGACGCAGGGAAATTACTATAGCTTCAGACTCTAATTTGCGGATTTCGAGCCATTTTTTAAGCTGATAAACCTAGCTTATAAAACTAGGATCAGTATCGAGGGCATCGATATTGATTACATCAAGATATTTGTTGCACTTGGTTTCCAAAAGAATATGTCAAAGTTTGAGCGTATACTTGGCATCCATTTGTGATCTGTACCGCACCGTAAGCGAAACACCGCCCCCGCTTCACAACAAACATGCATGCCATTATGAGTAAATTCGAACTTTTGTCCGTCGCGCAAATGTACGCCACTGATGCTGCTGCCATCGAGGCAGGGGTGCCGGGAATCAAATTGATGGAGAATGCGGGTCAGGCTGTTGTTCGTGAAATCCGCAAGCGCTGGCAGCCATGTTCAGTCGCAGTTTTGTGCGGTCCAGGAAACAATGGCGGTGACGGATTTGTGGTTGCTCGATTACTGAAGGATGCGGGCTGGCAGGTGCGTTTGGCGCTGTTGGGAAAGGTAAATCGGTTAGTGGGAGATGCCGCTATCGCGGCAAAGATGTGGCAGGGCAAGACCGAAACGTTGCGTACCGAACTCATAGATGATGCCGAACTCGTGGTTGATGCTTTGTTCGGCGTGGGTCTTAGTCGTGCCGTCGATGGTACTGTCCGCAATGTGGTCGAGGCGATCAATGTTCGCGGTCTGCCTTGCGTATCGGTTGATATACCGAGCGGAGTGCATGGTGATAGCGGACGCATCCTTGGCTCAGCGCCCCGGGCGCGACTCACCGTAACTTTTTGCCGACGTAAACCGGGGCATCTTCTCTTACCCGGACGAACTTACGCCGGTGAGGTTATATGCGCAGATATAGGTATTCCCAACTTGGTCATAGGTCAAAAAAACCTCGTTTTGCACGAAAACAGCCCTTCGGCATGGCTGCGAAGCTACCCGTGGCCTAGTCCCGAAGGACACAAATATGACCGAGGTCACGCCTTGGTGATAGGTGGAGAAGCCTTTGAATCAGGTGCTGCACGTCTAGCCGCGCGCGGTGCGCTTAGAATCGGTGCGGGCCTAGTAACAGTCATGGCACCTAGATCAGCGCTTGATGTTTACAGCGCACAATTAACCGCTGTGATGCTGTCGCCGCTCGATAATCTCGGGGCGCAATTGCAAGACGAGCGGAAAAACGCCATTTTAATCGGACCCGGCTGTGGTGTCGGGCCTGATACAGCTGCAAGGGTTTCACAAATTCTTGCTGCAAAGAGGGCTTGTGTGCTTGATGCGGATGCGCTTACCTCTTTTAAAGGTATTCAAAAACAGCTATTTAGAGACCTTCATTCAGAAACAGTATTAACCCCACATCAGGGTGAATTTTGCAGACTATTTGGTCTGGACAAAGACGAGAATGGTGCTTTCGACAAGGTGGCGCGCGCGCGTGTGGCGGCGCGGCAATGTGGCGCGGTCATTGTTTATAAAGGTAGCGATACGGTGATTGCCGCGCCTGATGGCCGTGCCGCAATTAACGTTAACGCGCCTGCCGAACTGGCAACGGCAGGGACGGGCGATGTTTTGGCAGGGTTCATTTTAGGACTTCTGGCTCAAGGCATGAATGCCTTCGATGCCGCTTGCGCCGGTACATGGTTACATGGCGCGTCTGCGAGCCGGTTCGGTGCCGGTCTTATCGCCGAAGATTTAGCAGATCTATTGCCCACTGAGCTTAAGTTTCTGAGGCGATTATCTGCATATGGACTGCATGGGTCATGACAATTTAGGCCTCGTCGGATGGCCTGCTTTAGTGCATTTTGGCGAGAATGTGAAACACATGGTGAGAGATTGTGAAGTAGACGCGAATAGGTTTCATGGGAAAGGGGCGGATTCGATATGTCGCTTGAAAATATGGAGAGTATCTAGAGATAAATTACTGCTTGCCTCGAAGTTTGTGGTAGCGAAGTGTCGGTCAGCGGGCTGACGGTCTTGAGTCCGCCTATCTGCTCCTTGGATACCGCAAGGGGAAAGGCCTATTGTTCCTTTCAACATAAACAAATTTTTCTTGCCGTGACGGAGAAGATAAAAGCGGTTTTTCCTACTTGTTATTGCCTTTCGGGGTGTTTCTTATGCTATATGGCTCCCGGCGGGGCGGCCGATAAAGGAAAATTTGTTAATCGCCATGAGGTGAGCACGCGCGGGCGTGGCGGAATTGGTAGACGCGCGTGGTTTAGGACCACGTGGTGAAAACCGTGGGGGTTCGAGTCCCTTCGCCCGCACCACTTCTTTGTACGAGCGAATGGTCAGGTTTAAGAGGTCATTAAGCGGGACAGTTGGCACCAAGTAAACAGATCGAATAGCGAAGAACGGTGAATCATGCAGGTTAGTGAGACCCTCACGGAAGGGCTGAAGCGGGGATTAAAGATCGTCGTGCCGTCATCTGATGTAGAGGCAGAGATTGAAGAGCGATTGGTCGAGTTGAGCAAGACGGTAAAGATGAAAGGGTTCCGTCCGGGCAAGGTGCCGCTCTCCATCATCCGTCGACAATACCGGGCGGCAGTTATGGGAGAGGTTTTGGAGCGCACTATTCAGACCAGTTCACAAAACGTGATCGAAGAGCGCGAATTGCGCCCCGCAATGCAGCCGAAAATCGAGATTACAGACTACAGTGATGGCAATGATCTTGAATATACCATTGATCTAGAAATTCTCCCTGAAATCGAATTGGGTAATTTTTCAGATGTTTCGCTTATCCGTTTAGTGTGCGAGGTGGATGAAGAAAAGGTTGATGAGGGACTTAAGCGCATTGCTGATGCAGACAAGCAGTTCAGGGTTATTAAGGATGATCGCGGTGCAGAAGAGGGCGACGCGCTGCTCATTGATTTCAAGGGCACCATCGAGGGTGTGGAAGTGGACGGCACCTCGGCGGAAGATTTTGAAATCGAACTCGGCAGCGGTACCTTTATTCCCGGTTTCGAGGACCAACTGCTCTGGGTTAAGGCGGGCGAGCACAAGCAGGTCAATATTAATTTTCCAGACGATTATCCGCAGGAGGAGGCGGCAGGAAAGCCGGCGGTATTCGAGGTTGACGTTAAGGAAGTGCGTGAGCGCATCGAAACCGAGGTCGATGACGAAATGGCCAAGCGCCAGGGGCTTGATGATCTTGCTGCCTTGACGGAATTGGTGCGCGACCGTTTAAAACAACAGTTTGATGAGGCCTCCAAGGCAAGGTTGAAACGCTCCCTTTTAGATGATCTCGCGGGTCGCTATTCGTTTGAAGTTCCGAATGGAATGATCGATCAGGAATTTGAAACCATTTGGACCCAAATCACGCGAGATGTAGAACAATCCAAGTCGACCTTTGAAGAAGCTATGGAGCAAAGCGAAGACGAAGCAAAGAAAGAATATCGCCAAATTGCTGAGCGCCGCGTGCGGTTGGGGTTATTGCTCTCGGAAATCGGCCGTCAAAACGAAATTTCCATCGAGCGCGACGACCTTCTCAACGCGGCGCTTGAATCCGCGCGCGGATTTTCACAGCCACAACAAATTCTAGAATTTTACCGCACTAACCCAAATGCATTGGAACGGTTTCGCGCGCCCGTATTTGAGGACAAAGTCGTCGCTTTTCTAACTGAACTGGTGGATATCAAGGAAAGCGTGGTCGATGCGGAGGAATTGTTCCGTGATGTTGATGAAGAGGTTGAGGGAAAAAAGCAAAAAACGAACATAGAGAAGAAGGACGGCAAACCTGCAGTGAAGAAACCTGCGGCGAAGAAAAAGGCTGAGAAAAAGCCGGCAGCAAAGAATGAGACCACCGGCGAGAAGACTACAAAGAAGAAGGCCGTGGCGAAGCGCAAGGGCAAGAATTCAAATAGCGGATCAAAAGCCGAGAATGTGGCGGGCAAGGCCTGACAAGACGAAGGGAAATACAATTAGCCGAGAATTTAAGATAATTTTGATTCCGAAGCCTCCAAGGAGACAGTGCGGCAATGGCCGATATTTTTGATACCTACGCTAATACTTTGGTCCCTATGGTGGTCGAACAGACCAATCGGGGCGAACGCTCATACGACATTTTTTCGCGCCTGCTCAAGGAGCGTATTATTTTTCTGACCGGTGCAGTTCAGGACGATGTATCGAGCCTGATTACCGCGCAGCTCCTATTCCTCGAATCGGAAAATCCCAACAAAGATATTTCGCTTTATATCAACTCGCCAGGGGGCCTTGTGACTTCAGGCTTGGCAATTTACGACACTATTCAGTATATCCGGCCGGCGGTGGCAACCCTGTGCATCGGTCAGGCTGCTTCCATGGGGTCGCTTTTGCTAGCAGCAGGCGCCGAGGGCCAACGTTTTGCCCTACCAAATTCGAGGATCATGCTGCATCAGCCCTCTGGTGGCTTTCAGGGTCAGGCCACCGATATCGAGATTCATGCCAAGGAAATTCTTGGCCTGCGCCGCAGGCTAAATGAAATCTACGTTAAACACACATCGCAAACTATAGATATTATTGAAACAAATCTTGAAAGAGACAAGTTTATGACGCCCGATGAGGCCAAGAAATTCGGTATCGTTGACGATGTCGTGGTTCACCGTGTTGTTACCGACGAATCAGACGATCTGTCGAAGGATAATCCAACTTAGCTTTCTTAATGTCCGGGGGCGAGACCTAATATTGACCGTTGATCAAGACCGAAGTCCCAACAAATTGGGCTAGACAAACAGCACCAACGGGTGCGACTCTCGAATCGAATAAATGGTCATCGCGGAACGGCGTTGCTTTAATATGCGGAGCCAGACTAGGTGAGCGGCGCCAGCAAGGGCGCAGGTAACTGGAGTGGGCATGAACAAGTCCAGCGGTAACGACTCGAAAAATACGCTCTACTGCTCTTTTTGCGGAAAAAGTCAGCACGAGGTGCGCAAACTCATAGCGGGCCCCACGGTCTTTATTTGCGATGAGTGTGTTGAGCTCTGTATGGATATTATCCGTGAGGAGCACAAGAGTTCTCGTGTCAAGAGCCGTGATGGGGTTCCGGCGCCGTCAGAGATTTGTGAAGTGCTGCAGGACTATGTAATCGGCCAGGACCACGCTAAGCGAGTACTATCTGTAGCCGTACATAATCACTACAAACGGCTGGCCCACGGCGGTACCAGTAACGAGGTTGAGTTGGCGAAATCCAATATCTTGCTTATTGGCCCTACGGGTTGTGGGAAAACGTTACTCGCCCAAACCCTCGCCCGTATTCTTGATGTGCCCTTTACGATGGCTGATGCAACAACTCTGACGGAAGCCGGCTATGTTGGCGAGGATGTGGAAAACATCATTCTTAAGCTTTTGCAGTCGGCTGATTACAATGTTGAGCGCGCACAGCGTGGTATCGTCTATCTCGACGAAGTCGACAAGATCGCGCGCAAGTCTGACAACCCATCGATCACGCGTGATGTCTCGGGTGAAGGCGTGCAACAAGCGTTGCTAAAGATTATGGAAGGTACCATCGCTTCGGTGCCGCCTCAGGGCGGACGAAAGCATCCGCAGCAAGAGTTCTTGCAAGTAGATACCACGAACATTCTCTTTATTTGTGGCGGTGCTTTCGCCGGATTAGAGAAAATCATCGCTCAGCGCGGCCGCGGCACCTCGATCGGTTTTGGTGCCGATGTGCGTGCACCAGAAGAACGTAAGACGGGCGAAATTCTGCGTGAAATCGAACCTGAGGATTTGCTGAAGTTTGGTCTGATCCCGGAATTTGTAGGCCGTCTGCCGGTAATCGCAACACTTGAAGACCTAGATGAAGCGGCGTTGATCGAGATTCTGGCTGCACCGAAGAATGCTTTGGTCAAGCAGTATCAAAAGCTGTTCGATATGGAAGACGTGGAATTGACCTTTGCTGACGACGCCCTGAGTGCTATCGCGCGCAAGGCGATCGCTCGTAAGACCGGGGCGCGTGGTCTGCGTTCCATTTTGGAGGGCATATTACTTGATTCGATGTTCGATCTGCCAAATTACAATACGGTGGAAGAAGTGGTTATCAATCGGGAAGTTGTAGAGGGTGGAGCGTTGCCATTGTTGATCTATGCAGAACGGACGGAAGACGCTAGTTCTTCGGCATCTTAGATTGGCCTTATCAAATGATTTAGAGGGCTTGATCGAATCAGTCAGGGTTCCCACCTTAAAGCCACGTGCCATACCTCTTATATGGGACGGCGCAAAAACATAATGAGAGTTGAAGGAAGCCGATGCAGCAAGCTATCGAACCTCAGAGCTACCCGGTGTTACCTTTGCGGGATATTGTGGTCTTTCCGCACATGATTGTACCGCTTTTTGTCGGTCGCGAAAAATCCGTGCGGGCGCTTGAGGATGTTATGAAGGACGATAAGCAGATCCTTTTAGTTGCTCAGAAAAATGCCTCCCAGGATGACCCGACCACTGATGACATTCACAGCGTGGGAACCATCGGCACAGTTCTGCAGTTGCTTAAATTACCTGACGGTACTGTGAAAGTTCTTGTTGAGGGCGGCATGCGCGCGCGCGTCATTGAGTTTTTAGACAATGAGGAATTTTTTCAGGCGAAAGCCCAACATATTATGGGCGATGAAGGTGATGCCCAGGAAGTCGAGGCTATGTCCCGTTCGGTGCTCGCGCAGTTCGAGCAATATGTCAAGCTGAACAAGAAGGTACCGCCAGAAGTTCTCGCGTCAGTCAACCAGATAGAAGATCCATCAAAGCTTTGCGACACTATTGCTTCCCACCTATCGATAAAATTGGAAGAGAAGCAGGAACTCCTTGAAGTTGTCCCTCTTATCGAACGAATGGAGCGTATTTGCGGTCTAATGGAAGGTGAGATTGGCGTTTTGCAGGTTGAAAAGAAAATTCGTAGCCGAGTTAAGCGCCAGATGGAGAAAACTCAGAGAGAGTATTATCTCAACGAACAGATGAAAGCGATCCAGAAGGAGCTTGGCGAAGGCGAAGATGGTCGCGACGAGGCGGCTGAGTACGAAGAGCGCATCAAAAACACCAAGCTTAATAAGGAGGCAAGGGAAAAGGCAGAATCGGAAATCAAGAAACTCCGAACCATGTCACCGATGTCGGCGGAAGCCACGGTGGTACGCAACTATCTCGATTGGATTCTCAACATTCCATGGAAGAAACGCACTCGGATCAACAAGGACGTTAATCACGCAGAGAAGATTCTCAACGAGGATCACTACGCACTGACGCTGGTTAAGGAACGCATCCTTGAATATCTCGCGGTGCAGCAGCGTACGAAGAAATTGAAGGGTCCAATCCTATGTCTGGTCGGTCCACCCGGTGTGGGTAAGACCTCTTTAGGAAAGTCGGTGGCTCGTGCTACCGGCCGGAATTTCGTGCGATTTTCGCTAGGGGGTGTTCGCGACGAAGCGGAAATTCGTGGTCATCGCCGGACTTATATTGGTTCGATGCCTGGTAAAATCATCCAATCGATGAAAAAGGCAAAATCTTCGAATCCACTGTTTCTGCTTGATGAAGTTGACAAGATGGGCGCAGATTTTCGTGGCGACCCCTCTTCGGCACTTCTTGAGGTGCTTGACCCGGAACAGAATTCTACTTTTAACGATCACTACCTTGAGGTCGATTATGATCTCTCTGATGTTATGTTCATTACAACGGCTAATACCCTCCGCATGGCGCCTGCGCTGCTTGATCGCATGGAGATTATTCGCATACCGGGCTACACCGAAGATGAAAAGGTCCAGATTGCGCGCCGTCACTTGATACCGAAACAGATGGGTGAGCACAGTCTTAAAAAGGACGAGTGGGCCATATCTGCTGACGCGTTACTTGATTTGATACGCTATTATACCCGTGAAGCGGGCGTTAGGAATCTTGAGAGAGAAATTGCGCGTCTCACACGCAAGGCGACTCGTGAAATTGTTTCCAAGGGTGTCGAGCGTGTGCGTGTAACCAAGCGCAATCTTGAGAAATATGCTGGCGTCAAAAAATACCGTTACGGCGAAGCAGAACTGGAAGATCTGGTCGGTGTGACTACTGGTTTGGCATGGACAGAGGTGGGCGGCGAATTACTTAGTATTGAAGCAGTATTGTTGCCAGGTAAGGGCAAGGTCACATCAACTGGCAAACTTGGCGATGTAATGCGCGAATCGGTACAAGCGGCGGAGAGCTATGTGAAGTCCCGCGCGGTCGAATTCGGCATTAAGCCAACGGTGTTCAGCAAGCGTGATATTCACGTTCACATACCCGAGGGAGCTACACCTAAGGACGGCCCTTCGGCGGGCGTTGCGATGGCGACCTCAATCATTTCGGTACTGACCGGGATTCCGATCAGCAAGAGCATCGCTATGACCGGCGAAATCACGTTGCGAGGACGTGTATTACCAATCGGCGGTTTGAAGGAAAAGTTGCTTGCCGCTCTTCGTGGCGGCTTGAAAACCGTTCTTATTCCGGGTGAAAACGAAAAAGACTTGGCGGAAATTCCCGACAATGTAAAAAAGCATCTGAACATTATCCCCGTAGAGACCGTAGACGAGGTTATCAAGCATGCACTTGTAAAGCCGGTCGTGGCAATTGAGTGGCATGAAGACGAGGAAATCGAAAAATCTGTCTCCGGTTCCTCCGATGATAAAGGCGATGTTGACGGAGTTATTACCCATTAAATAAGGGACGCGAGTCGCGGTCGCGACTCGATAAAACGCCCAAATACCCATTTACAACCGACCCACTCACCCTGTTGAGCCTCCGCCATCCTCCTGTAATGCCCGGATTCTTTGAGGTTCGCGACGAAGTGGCGTTGACGATACAAAATTTTGCGCTCTACACTCAACCGCGTTGTATGAGTGTTCGAAGAATCAAAGAGTTGAGCTATTTTTCCACGATTGATGATGGGGGCTGCGAGTGAACAAAAATGACCTGGTAAAATCCGTTGCTGACGCGACAGACATGTCAAATGCCGACGCCGCACGTGCGGTCGACGGGGTTTTTGACTCAATCACCAATTCCCTGAAGGGCGGCGAAGAAGTGCGTCTAGTGGGATTTGGGTCCTTTAGTGTTGTCAAGAGAAAGGCGACAACCGGTCGCAATCCGCGGACCGGCGAGGCCATCAATATTCCGGCTTCCAATCAGCCTAAATTCAAGGCCGGTAAGGCTCTAAAGGACGCTGTCAACTAGAATCTGGTTGAGAGATAAAACAGACGCCGGCTAATTCTTGGCCGGCGTCTGTAGTTTTATCTTTATAATACCGGCGCCAATATTATTTCTTCAAAAGAACCAACGCAAAATGCGGATTTGGTGCTATCTTGCCCACGGCTTCCGCACGGGGGCGATTAGCTCAGTTGGGAGAGCGTCTCGTTTACACCGAGAAGGTCGGCGGTTCGAACCCGTCATCGCCCACCATAGCGGAACCGAAAAGATCTTGATCTATGAGGCATTTGTCTTGACCGGGCTTGCACTCAGCATTAGTAGAAGCCACCCGGTTCGGAGCGTTTGTTAGCAATTCTCCGCGTATTGGGGGCTAGCTCAGTTTGATTAGAGTGCTAGCCTGTCACGCCCAAAGAAATGGCTTCCAGCCTCAAAACCTAGACTTTTGGGTGTTTTTCACCCAAGCAGTTTCAATGGCTTAAGACCCAGAGTCTGGGATTATTTTGACCAAGGTGAAATCGGAACAAATAATGAAGAAAAATCTAGAATTTAGTCTAGAAACAGTCTAGGAGCAGTCATTTAACTTGACCGATAACATGGTGTGCATTAAGACAAAACGCCCGGTTATCTGGGACTTTTTGAAGGTTTCTTGAGATCTGGGGGTGTAGCTCAGTTTGGTTAGAGCGCCGGCCTGTCACGCCGGAGGCCGCGGGTTCAAGTCCCGTCACTCCCGCCACCCAATTGGGTTTTTGGCATCAGTTGCTGGAAGGTCTATTAGCCATGGTTGATGCCGTTAGTTTCTGTGCGTTTTCATCGAGGGTATGAAGGTGAAGTGAAGAATATGGATGGTGATACCTCCTCATGATCGCGTCTCAAGCGTTTCTGCTCGAATATCTGCCGATATTGATTTTCTTGGGTATTGCCGCAGTGATCGCTATTGGCGCCGTGGTGGCCTCATACATCGCAGCCCCGCAAAACCCAGATCCGGACAAGGTGTCGGCCTATGAGTGCGGCTTTGATGCATTCGACGATGCCCGTGGGCGGTTTGATGTTAGGTTCTATCTTGTTGCCATCCTATTTATCATTTTCGATCTGGAAGTGGCTTTCCTCTTCCCCTGGGCGGTTTCCTTTGGCGAAATCGGTCTTTACGGCTTTTGGTCGATGATGGTTTTCCTGGGTATCCTGACCATCGGATTTGTATACGAATGGAAAAAAGGGGCCTTGGAATGGGATTGAGCAACAACAATGTGTCGAATACATCTAGCGCGCCGATACCACGCGGCGAAGCCCAAAACGCGGAGCTTAAGGTAGTCACAGATCAATTGGGCGATAAAGGTTTCGTCGTTGCTAAACTTGATCGGCTGATCAATTGGGCGCGAACGGGGTCCCTCTGGCCGATGAGTTTCGGCCTTGCTTGTTGTGGCGTCGAGTTTATGCAGGTGATTGCTGCTCGGTACGATATCGACCGTTTGGGCATGGTCCCGCGTGCTAGCCCTCGCCAGTCCGACGTGATGATTGTTGCAGGAACATTGTGCAACAAGATGGCGCCGGCTTTTCGTAAAGTCTATGACCAGATGCCTGAGCCGCGTTATGTAATTTCCATGGGTAGCTGCGCCAATGGCGGTGGCTATTACCATTATTCTTATTCCGTTGTGCGCGGGTGTGACCGGGTGGTACCGGTCGATGTATATGTGCCGGGCTGTCCGCCTACCGCAGAAGCTCTACTTTATGGCATCATGCAGCTTCAGCGTAAGATTCGGCGCACCGGAACGATTGCGCGATAGAGCGGGCAAACAGTAGGACCATGGATCAACAGGCGCTGACAGAAATCGCTCGGCATCTTGACTCCGCGTTAGGCGACTATATTCAGTCACCGGAAGTCTTACATGGCGAACTGACTGTTCGGGCGCCTGTCGAATCTCTCGAGCGTGTTATCAAATTCTTGCGCGACGATAGCTCTTGCCGCTTCGAGATGCTGATTGATATCTGCGGCGTCGATTATCCAGAGCGCAGCACTAGATTCGAAGTGGTCTATCACCTGCTCAGTGTTAGCAATAATCTGCGCATCCGGCTTAAGGTTGCCGTGGATGAAGAGGGTGCTGTGCCTTCGATGACTGCATTATTCAACACCGCGGGTTGGTTCGAACGGGAAGTTTGGGATTTATACGGCATTTATTTTACCAACCATCCTGATTTGCGCCGGCTTCTCACGGATTATGGATTCGAGGGTCACCCGCTGCGCAAGGACTTTCCGCTGACGGGCTATGTCGAATTGCGCTATGACGATGAGCAGAAGCGCGTCGTCTACGAGCCAGTGAAACTGACTCAGGATTTTCGTAGCTTCGATTTCATGAGTCCATGGGAAGGGGCTGAATATATCCTGCCCGGGGATGAAAAGGCGGAAGACGCGGGACGCAAGGGCGAGGGCTCGTGAGCGAACACCGCATAAAGAATTTAACCATCAATTTTGGCCCGCAGCACCCTGCAGCTCATGGCGTACTTCGCCTAGTGCTGGAAATGGATGGTGAAGTAGTTGAACGCGCTGATCCTCATATTGGTCTTCTACATCGCGGCACGGAAAAACTGATCGAGCATAAGACTTATCTCCAAGCGGTACCTTATTTTGACCGGCTCGATTATGTAGCACCGATGAATCAAGAGCATGCTTTTGCGCTGGCAGTGGAACGTCTCCTCGAGATCGAAGTGCCAGAGCGAGCGCAGTATATTCGAGTGCTTTATAGCGAGATTGGCCGAATCACCAATCACCTGCTCAACATTACCACCATGATACTGGATGTCGGTGCTTTTACGCCTTTTTTCTGGGCGTTCGAAGAGCGCGAGATATTGATGGAGTTCTATGAGCGCGCGTCAGGTGCGCGGATGCATGCCGCCTATTTCCGTCCTGGTGGGGTAGCTAGTGATTTGCCGCCGGATTTGCTTGGCGACATCGCTACGTGGAATAAGCGTTTCCCCAAGATCATCGACGATATCGAAAGTCTGATTACTGATAACCGTATCTTCAAGCAGCGCACCGTAGACATTGGCCCTACTACGCCGGCAGAAGCGTTTGATTGGGGCTTTACCGGCCCGATGTTGCGCGCCTCTGGCGTTGCCTGGGATCTTCGTCGCAATCAACCCTATGAGGTCTATAACGATCTCGAATTTTCGGTTCCGGTTGGAACCAACGGAGATTGTTACGAGCGCTATCTGGTGCGTATGGCGGAGATGCGCGAAAGCGTGAAGATCATAGACCAGTGTCTTGCCAGCATGCCAGAGGGCCCGATCAAGGTGATCGATAATAAAATCAGCCCTCCGAGCCGAAGCCAGATGAAAAATTCGATGGAGGCACTCATCCATCACTTCAAACTTTATACGGAGGGTTATCACGTACCGGCTGGGGAAACCTATGCTGCAGTTGAAGCGCCGAAAGGAGAGTTTGGCGTTTATCTTATTTCCGACGGCAGCAACAAGCCGTATCGCTGCAAGATCCGAGCGCCGGGATTTGCTCACCTCCAGGCGCTTGATTATGTCAGCCGTGGCCACATGTTGGCGGATGCGGTTGCCAACCTTGCAAGCATGGATATTGTTTTCGGGGAGATCGACCGGTGACAACGCCCGAAACGAAATTCAAATTCACACCGGATTATCTTGAACGCGCTAAAGCGCATATTGCGAAATATCCGGATGGCCGTCAGGCCAGCGCGGTCATGCCACTCCTTGATCTCGCTCAACGTCAGAACGGCGGTTGGATCTCTCGTGAGGCAATGGCCTACATCGCCGAAATGCTGGAAATGGCGGAAATTCGCGTCTATGAGGTCGCGACTTTCTACACAATGTACAATCTGGAACCAGTTGGAAAATATCTTGTCCAGCTCTGCCGCACCACACCATGTTGGTTGCGTGGTGCGAACGATCTGCTCTCGGTTTGCAAGGAAGAGCTTGGTGTCGGAACCGGCGAGACCACCGAAGACGGTCTATTTACCTTGATCGAAGTGGAATGCCTCGGTGCCTGCGTGAACGCGCCCATGGTGCAGATCAACGATGATTATTTTGAGGACCTCACTGCCGCCCAAATGAGAGAGATTCTTTCCATGCTGCGGCGTGGCGAGAAGCCGTCTCCCGGTCCGCAAAATGGTCGCCAGAGCTCTGCGCCAGGCACCGGAATGACAACTCTTCTAGACGGTGGAGCCGGATAATGCTGAAAGATTCGGACCGTATATTTACTAATCTCTATGGCGTTCACGATAGTGGCCTTGTTGCATCGCGTACGCGTGGGGCTTGGGATGGTACAGCCGGGTTAATAGAGAAGGGACACGATTGGATCGTCGAACAGATCAAGGAATCTGGCTTGCGTGGTCGCGGTGGCGCCGGCTTCCCGACCGGGTTGAAATTCTCTTTCATGCCCAAGGAACCGGATCCCCGCCGTCCGCAATATCTCATCGTCAACGCCGATGAATCTGAGCCCGGCACATGCAAGGACCGGGATATTATGCGGCATGATCCGCAAATTCTGATCGAGGGCTGCTTGGTTTCCGCCTTTGCCATGCGCGCACACGTGGCTTACATCTATATTCGGGGTGAGTTCTACCGTGAGGCTGAAGTGCTGCAGGAGGCGATCAATGAGTCCTATGAAGCGGGGCTGATTGGCAAAAACGCTGCCGGGTCGGGCTGGGATTTCGATCTTTATCTTCATCGTGGCGCTGGTGCTTATATTTGCGGTGAGGAAACTGGCCTGCTGGAAAGCCTCGAGGGCAAACCGGGCCGGCCACGTCTCAAACCGCCATTCCCGGCGGGTGCCGGGCTTTATGGTTGCCCGTCGACCGTCAATAATGTCGAGACGATTGCCATCGTACCGACGATTCTTCGGCGAGGTGCTAATTGGTTTAACGGTCTTGGGCGCCCGAAAAATACCGGCACTAAACTGTTCTGTATTTCTGGGCATGTGAATCACCCCTGCAATGTCGAAGAGGAAATGGGCATTCCGCTGCGCGAACTGATCGATAAGCATGCAGGAGGTGTGCGAGGCGGCTGGGACAATCTCCTTGCGGTGATCCCCGGTGGCTCCTCGGTCCCGCTATTGCCGAAATCAATTTGCGATACTGTGCTGATGGATTTCGATTCTCTCAACGCAGAGAAGTCGGGACTTGGCACGGCGGCGGTGATTGTCATGGATCAATCGACCGATGTGGTCGAAGCTATCTCAAGGCTGTCGCATTTTTACATGCATGAGAGCTGCGGTCAGTGCACACCCTGCCGCGAAGGTACTGGCTGGGTATTTCGAATGATGCAGCGCCTCATAAAGGGCGATGCCTCTATCGAGGATATTGACTTGTTATGGAATGTAGTAGGCCAGATCGAGGGACACACGATTTGCGCCTTGGGCGATGCGGCGGCATGGCCGGTGCAGGGACTAATTCGCCATTTTCGTCCCGAGTTGGAACAACGCATCCTGGCGCGTCAGGGTATCCCTGAGGATGCCAATGCGCCTCGTGCGGCATGAGGTAATAAGCGATGCCGAAACTGACCATTGACGGCGTTGAGGTGGAAGTCGCAGACGGCTCGACCGTGCTACAAGCCTGTGAGGACGCTGGCGCAGAAGTACCCCGCTTTTGCTACCACGATCGTCTGTCGATTGCTGGCAATTGCCGCATGTGTCTTGTCGAGATGGAGAAGTCACCTAAACCTATTGCCTCTTGTGCCATGCCGGCGGGAGAGGGAATGGTAATCCACACCAACACTCCCGAGGTTAAGAAAGCCCGTGAGGGGGTGATGGAGTTCCTGCTTATCAATCATCCACTCGATTGCCCGATCTGCGATCAGGGCGGCGAGTGCGATTTGCAGGATCAGTCGATGGCTTATGGGCGCCATTTCACCCGCTTCAACGAACATAAACGGGCGGTGAAAGACAAAGACGTTGGGCCGCTAGTCGAGACTATTATGACGCGCTGTATCCATTGCACGCGCTGTATTCGTTTCGCGGACGAGATCGCCGGTGTGGAGGAGTTTGGCGCCGTGTTTCGCGGTGAGCATATGGAGATTGGCACTTATGTAGAGAAGGCCGTGTCGTCGGAGCTTTCTGGAAACATGATCGACCTTTGTCCGGTTGGCGCCCTCACATCGAAGCCATACGCCTTCACCGCGCGCTCATGGGAATTGCGTAAGACAGAGAGCGTCGACGCGCATGACGCGGTCGGTAGCAATATTCGCATCGATGGACGTGGTGGCGAAGTAATGCGTATCGTGCCACGCCTGCATGAGGATGTGAACGAGGAGTGGATTTCTGACAAGTCCCGCTTTGCCTACGATGGTCTGCGCAAGCGCCGTCTTGATCGCTGCTATGTGCGCAGAAACGGCAAGCTTGAAGAGGCAAGCTGGCAACAGGCATTTGATGCCGTCAGCAAGGCGTTGAGTGGTCTCAGGGGTGATCAGATTGCGGCCATAGCGGGTGATCTCGCTGATTGTGAGTCGATGACTGCCCTGAAGGACCTAATGACAGGTCTCGGTTCAGCAAACATCGATTGTCGTCAGGATGGTGCCAAACTCGGTGGCTCCCGGTGTGGGTATCTGTTCAACAGTACTATTGCTGGAATCGAAGAATCAGATGCGATGCTGATCGTCGGGGCCGACCCGCGGTGGGAGGCACCGCTCGTCAATGCTCGTATCCGCAAGCGGTGGCGCCAAGGTGGTCTCAAGGTTGGCTTTATTGGCGCACATCGAGATCTTACCTATCCGGTTAATAATCTCGGGGTGGGCCCCAAAACTCTAGGCCAAGTAGCGGCAGGGGAGCACGATTTTACCTCCGTGTTAGAGCGCTCCGAGCGACCCATGCTGATTCTCGGACCGGGAGCGGTAGCTCGGACGGACGGAGCTGGTGTATTGTCGGCCGCCCGCACGATCGCCGAAAAATACACCATGGTAAGAGAGGACTGGAACGGTTTCAACATACTCCATCGCGCTGCCTCCCGCGTAGGCGGTCTCGATCTTGGTTTCGTTCCTGGCGCTGCAGGGCGGGATGTTTCTGGCATTCTCGCAAGTGCAGAAAGCGGTGCAGTCAAATTTGTTTGGCTTCTCGGAGCTGATGAAATTGATATGATGCCCTTAAGCAAAACCTTCACTGTTTATCAGGGGCATCACGGTGATGCCGGTGCGGCAGCAGCAGATGTTGTCCTGCCAGGTGCGGCCTATACTGAAAAGAACGCTACCTATGTGAATTTGGAAGGACGAGTTCAACGTGCTTATCGGGCGATTTATCCGCCGGGTGATGCGCGTGAGGACTGGACGATCCTGCGTGCCTTCTCGGATGAGGTCGCCAGGACCTTGCCTTATGATACGCTGGATTCGTTGCGCGGACGTATGGTGGAAATCGCGCCAACATTTAGCGGGGTGGACAAAATCGCCCCCGCAGTATGGGACAATTTTGGCGAACCAGGTGAGATGTCGGGCGAAGCGTTTGCAGGATCAGTTGAGAATTTTTATTTGACCGACGTGATTGCACGCGCCTCCGACACGATGGCGAAGTGTAGCTCGCAGTTCGTTGCCCGTAACCAGAAGAAGACGGGCACTAATGGCTGAACCAAGCGTCTGGTCGGACTACATCCTGCCGTTGCTGCTGATCATCGGCTATATCGCCGCAATTGTAGTCCCGATTCTGCTCGTTGTCGCAGTCGTTGTTTATGGCGAGCGAAAAATCTGGGCGGCAATGCAGTTCCGGAAAGGGCCGAATGTTGTTGGCCCCTTTGGCCTATTCCAGGTCGTTGCTGACGGTCTTAAGTTACTGATGAAGGAGACCATAATTCCGACTGGCGCCAATAGGGTGCTATTCATTATCGCACCGATGATCATGTTCACTCTTGGCATCGTTGGATGGGCGGTAATCCCGTTCGATGCCCATTTGGTGCTAGCCGATATTAATGTAGGTATTCTCTATCTCTTTGCCGTTTCCTCTCTTGGCGTCTATGGCATAATCATCGCAGGCTGGGCGAGCAATTCGAAATACGGCTTCCTCGGCGCGCTGCGCTCGGCGGCGCAGATGGTATCCTACGAAGTGTCTATCGGCTTCGTATTGGTCACTGTCTTGTTAGCTGCAGGTTCACTCAATTTGCGCGAGATTGTCGAAGCCCAGAAGGGGCTCTGGTTTTTCATTCCGTTGGCTCCAATGTTTATCATTTATTTCATCTCCGCCTTGGCTGAGACAAACCGGACGCCATTTGATCTTCCAGAAGCCGAAGGTGAGCTAGTGGCCGGTTATCAGGTTGAATATTCCGCGATGGCCTGGTTACTCTTTATGCTTGGTGAATATGCCAACATCGTGCTTCTAAGCGGACTCTGCGTCGTTCTCTTCCTCGGCGGTTGGTTACCGCCGTTCCACGTTGAACCGTTTATCTGGATTCCGGGCGTGGTTTGGTTCATCGCCAAGACCGCGTTCATCATTTTTCTCTTTACCTGGGTGCGGGCAACTTTGCCGCGCTATCGCTACGACCAACTCATGCGCCTTGGTTGGAAAGTATTCCTGCCGGCGTCACTGGCCTGGGTGGTGATCACCGCGGGCGCTATGCACTTGTTTGGATGGATGCCCTAATGAGTAGAAAAACACTGAGCATGTCGTTTGTTGAACAAACAACGAAATCGCTGTTGTTGAGCGAGCTACTGAAAGGTATGTCCGTTACCTTTCGACAAATGTTCAGCGCTAAGGCAACTGTTAATTATCCCTACGAGCGTGGCCCTATTAGCTCGCGGTTTCGTGGTGAGCACGCGCTTCGCAGGTATCCCAATGGAGAGGAGCGATGCATTGCTTGCAAGCTTTGCGAAGCAATCTGCCCGGCTCAGGCAATCACTATCGAGGCGGAACCGCGCGAAGACGGCAGTCGCCGCACGACGCGATACGATATCGACATGGTCAAATGCATTTATTGCGGTTTCTGTCAGGAGGCCTGTCCGGTGGATGCCATAGTTGAGGGACCAAATTACGAATTCGCCACTGAGACGCGAGAAGAATTGCTCTACAACAAACAAAAGCTTCTGGACAATGGTGAGCGTTGGGAAAGCGAGATCGCTACGAATATTGCTCAGGAAGCGCCTTATCGGTGAGGGGAATCGGACGCAAGAGCCGCATGAGTTGAGAGACTAAATGACACCATGATTATTGAAACGATTGTCTTCTACGTTCTCGCCGTGGTCACAGTTGCCTCGGGAGTGATGGTTATTGCCTCGCGCAATCCAGTGCAGTCAGTGTTATTTCTGATTCTAGCGTTTTTCAATTCGGCCGGCCTGTTTGTACTGATGGGTGCAGAATTTCTCGCAATGATCCTGGTTATCGTCTACGTCGGCGCGGTCGCTGTGCTATTTCTCTTCGTGGTGATGATGCTTGACATCAACTTTTCGGAATTGCGCGCCGGCTTCCTACAATATCTGCCCTTGGGCGCCATTGTAGGCGTGATACTTCTGGCAGAGCTAATCCTGGTGTTTGCTACTGGATCGATCGATATCCATGTACCGGAGGTCGTTACTGTCGCCATGCCGCCTGCGGCGGAGGTCAGTAATACTAAAGCCTTAGGTAATATTCTCTATACTCGGTACGCCTACCTGTTCCAGGGCGCTGGCTTTATTCTTTTGGTCGCTATGGTGGGAGCAATTGTTCTGACCCACCGTCGGCGCGTCGAGGTAAGGCGACAGAAAATAGCTGAGCAAGTGGCGCGTGATCCTAAGGCAGCGGTTGTGCTTAAAGATATCAAATCGGGCGAGGAGGGAACATGGAAATCGGATTGATTCATTATCTGACCGTCGCAGCCATTCTCTTTACGCTTGGCGTGTTTGGCATATTTCTCAATCGCAAGAACGTTATCATTATCCTAATGTCGATCGAATTGATGCTACTTGCGGTAAATATTAACTTTGTCGCTTTCTCCGTCTTTCTTGAGGACATGGTGGGCCAGGTCTTTGCCATGCTGGTGCTGACCGTCGCCGCTGCTGAGGCGGCTATTGGCCTCGCTATTCTCGTTATCTATTTCCGCAACCGAGGCTCCATCGCGGTTGAGGACGTTAATGTTATGAAGGGCTGACGCTTCGTGCTGCTTTACATCGCCCCCGTTTTTTTGCCGCTGATTGGCGCCGCAATCACCGGCCTCTTTGGCCGTTTCCTTGGCGATCGACCTTCGCAGATTATCTCCTGCGGGGCGATGGGTTTGGCAGCGTTGGCGGCGACCTTCGTCTTCATCAAAGTGGTGATGAATGGTGAAGTGCAGCAGATATACCTTTTCAACTGGATGACCTCCGGTACGTTCCAAGTTGATTGGGCACTTAGGATTGACGAGTTGACGGCAATGATGGTGTTCACTGTTTCGGTCGTCTCCTTCCTGATCCATGTCTACTCGATTGGCTACATGTCCCATGATTCAAGCATCCCAAGATTCTTCTCTTATCTTTCGCTCTTCACTTTCTTTATGCTGGCACTTGTTACCTCGGACAATTTTCTCCAGCTCTATTTTGGTTGGGAGGGCGTCGGCCTCGTTTCCTATCTGTTGATTGGCTTCTGGTACAAGCGGCCCTCGGCCAATGCTGCAGCAATCAAGGCCTTTGTCGTCAACCGGGTAGGTGATTTCGGCCTCGGTCTTGGTATCCTGGCCATATACCTCACCGTTGGCTCGGTCAGTTTTGATGAAGTCTTTGCGGCATCACCTGGCCTCGTCGACACCGAGTTCGAATTCCTGGGCCACTATTTTGATACGCTTACGGTAATTTGCATTCTGTTATTTGTTGGCGCGATGGGTAAATCGGCGCAATTTTTGCTCCATACCTGGTTGCCTGATGCAATGGAAGGACCGACCCCTGTTTCCGCGTTGATTCATGCAGCGACCATGGTCACTGCCGGAGTATTTTTGGTCGCCCGTGCTTCGCCGATGTTTGAGTATGCACCGACAGCGCTTGCCGTTGTCACTTTCGTCGGCGCCACCACTTGTATCTTTGCCGCTACCATCGCAATCACTCAGAACGACATCAAGCGCGTCATTGCTTATTCGACCTGCAGCCAACTCGGTTACATGTTCTTTGCCTGTGGCGTATCAGCCTATTCGGCGGGGATGTTTCATTTGACGACCCACGCCTTTTTTAAAGCGCTGCTCTTCTTAGGTGCTGGTTCTGTAATCCACGCCATGTCAGACGAGCAGGACATGCGCAAGATGGGTGGCATTTGGAAGGCTATCCCGCTTACATACGTGCTGATGTGGATTGGCAGTTTGGCGCTTGCAGGCGTGCCGCCGCTGGCCGGTTTTTTCTCAAAGGACATCATCCTCGAATCTGCTTTTGCGGCACACACAGGCCTTGGTTATTACGCTTTTGCCCTCGGTATTATTGCAGCTGTGCTGACGGCGCTTTATTCCTGGCGGCTTATCATCCTAACATTTCACGGTAAGCCGCGCGCCGACGAGAAGGTTATGGCGCATGTCCATGAATCGCCACCGATTATGACCATACCGCTCATCCTGCTGGCGGTAGGTGCAATTATTTCCGGTTATTTACTGCTGCCAATGGTCGGTTCGCATTCAGACTTTTGGGGCACCTCGATCCTCGTTCTACCGCATCACCACGCGCTTGAGGAGGCTCACCACGTAGATTTCTGGGTAAAGGCGCTACCAACCATCGTCGCTGTTATCGGTATTCTCGCGGCTTATTTCCTCTACATCACCAAGCCGCATTTGCCTGGCGTATTGGCACAACGCCTGCGCCCGCTTTATCTTTTCTCCTACAATAAATGGTATTTTGATGAGCTCTACAATTTTGCCATTGTACGCCCGGTCAAATACCTTGGTTATGGCCTCTGGAAGCAGGGCGATGGCGGTGTTATCGATGGAATTGGTCCGGACGGCGTGGCTGCTTCGGCTGTAGCCATCGCGCGCCGTTTTATCAAGTTCCAGAGCGGCTATGTTTACCATTACGCCTTTCTGATGCTGGCTGGCGTGGCCGTCATCATAACATGGATTTTGATCCTGGGATGATGACATGACCGATTGGCCAATCCTTTCCACTGTCACCTTCTTGCCACTCCTTGGCGCTGCATTCATCCTATTGATTCGTGGCGACGAAGCTATAATTGCACGTAATTCACGCCATGTAGCTCTGTGGACTACAGTTATAACTTTTGGCCTTTCTCTACTCCTGATAGCCAATTTCGATACGACGACATCAGACTTCCAATTTGAGGAGAATGCGGCCTGGCTGCCTGAATTCGGCATCGGTTATCACCTCGGTGTTGATGGTATTTCAATATTTTTTCTGCTGTTGACAACGCTTCTCGTGCCGATTTGCATCATTTCTTGCTGGGAGGCGGTGAAGACACGGGTGCGCGAATATATGATTGCGTTCCTTGTGCTGGAGACGCTGATGATTGGCGTGTTCAGTTCCCTAGACCTCTTGATGTTTTACATTTTCTTCGAGGGGCAGCTTATCCCGATGTTTCTGATTATTGGTATCTGGGGTGGAGCCAGACGCGTTTATTCTGCTTATAAGTTCTTCCTTTACACATTAGTTGGTTCGGTCCTGTTCCTGCTCGCTATCCTGTTCATGTATTTTCAGGCCGGCACCACAGATATCCCGGCGTTGATGAACGAGGTTTGGGCGCCCGCGGTACAGACGTGGCTCTGGCTCGCGCTATTTGCCTCTTTTGCGGTGAAACTGCCGATGTGGCCGTTCCATACGTGGTTGCCTGATGCCCATGTCGAAGCGCCTACAGCAGGGTCAGTGATACTCGCCGGTATCCTTCTAAAGATGGGGGGATACGGGTTCCTTCGTTTCTCGCTGCCAATGTTTCCTGACGCCAGTGAATTTTTCATGCCGTTTGTCTTCTCGCTATCGGTCGTCGCGGTAATTTACACATCGCTGGTAGCGCTGATGCAGAAGGATATGAAGAAGCTTATAGCCTATTCCTCGGTTGCACATATGGGCATCGTGACCATCGGCCTTTTTACTTTTAATGGTCAGGGCATCGAAGGTGGAATTTTCCAGATGCTAAGCCATGGCGTAGTCTCTGCCGCGCTGTTTCTAATTGTCGGCGTGATATACGACCGCATGCATTCACGCGAAATTTCCGACTATGGCGGGTTGGTACACCGGATGCCAGTCTACGCCTTCGTTTTCATGGTAATCATGCTGGCTTCAATTGGCTTGCCGGCTACGAGCGGCTTCGTTGGCGAGTTCCTTATTTTTGTTGGTGCCTTCCAGGTCAATACCTGGGTTGCCATGTTGGGACTAACAGGCGTCATTCTGGGCGCCGCTTATATGTTGTGGCTCTATCGCCGTGTAATTTTTGGTGATCTGACGAAAGAAAAACTCAAAACGATTACTGATTTAAATATGCGTGAGATCGGATTCTTTGCACCGCTTGTGATCTTGGCGCTGTTTATGGGTATCTATCCCAAACCGTTCCTGGACGTGCTCCACGTCTCGGTTGAAAATCTTGTACAACAGACCCAAGCGGCGCGTGTTGGCGGTGGCGAGGTCGTGGCAGACCTCTTCCCCGAAGCAATTGCCAAGGCGCTGAGGTGAGGTCTATATGATCGAATTCACAGCACCCGAATATCTTTCCGCGCTACCTGAAATCTTCCTCGCAGCCATCTCTCTCGTTTTGCTGATGGTTGGTGTGTTTCTTGGCAACCGCTCGACCAATATGCTGACCTGGTTGAGCGTTGTCGCTATGGGCGTAGCTTTCATCATGGTGCTGGCTGGCTCGCACGATCAGAGTACTACTTTCTTCGGTATGTTTGTGAGCGATAGTTTTTCGATTTTCATGAAATGCCTGGTGCTGATTGGTGCTGCGGTTACACTGATCATGGGTATGGGATTTGTGAAACGCGAAAACATGAATCGGTTCGAGTTTCCGGTCCTAATCCTGTTCGCGACACTCGGCATGCTGCTGATGATTTCGGCTAACGACCTCATTGCACTCTATGTCGGCCTCGAATTGCAGAGCCTCTCGCTCTATATAGTTGCCGCGTTCCGCCGCGATTCACTTCGTTCGAGCGAGGCGGGGCTCAAATATTTCGTACTTGGTGCGCTTTCGTCAGGAATGCTGCTCTATGGTAGCTCAATGGTTTACGGTTTCACCGGCTTCACCGGTTTCCACGAAATAGCCAGCGCCATTCATAATGGTGGCGGTAACGCGCACAGCACCACAACCATCGGTATCCTTATTGGTCTCGTCTTCATCGTTGCGGCACTGGCTTTCAAGGTATCTGCCGTGCCCTTCCACATGTGGGCACCTGACGTCTATGAAGGTGCACCGACGCCAGTTACCGCCTTTTTCGCAGCTGCACCCAAGGTAGCTGCTATGGCACTCTTCCTTCGCGTTCTGCTTGGTCCGTTCCATGAAATGTTGGCGCAGTGGGATCAGATCATCGTCTTCATCTCCATCGCCTCGATGGTGCTCGGTGCATTCGCCGCCATCGGACAAAAAAATATCAAGCGTTTGATCGCCTACAGTTCGATAGGCCATATCGGCTATGCCATGGTGGGTCTCGCTGCAGGCACGCCCGAAGGCATCCGAGGCGTTTTGATCTATTTAGCAATCTATATGGTGATGTCGCTCGGCACGTTCGCCTGCATCCTTGCCATGCGCAGGCGTGGCCAGATGGTAGAGAAGATCGACGATCTCGCGGGCCTCTCTAAGACCAATCCTGCAATCGCGCTTGCGCTGGCGATTTTCATGTTCTCCATGGCTGGCATTCCACCCTTAGCAGGTTTCTTTGGTAAGCTTTACGTTTTCCTTGCAGCCATCGAGGAGGGTATGTACGCGCTGGCGATTATTGGCGTTCTTACCAGTGCAGTCGGCGCTTACTACTATATCCGCATCGTGAAGGTGATGTATTTCGACAAGCCAGTTGATAGCTTTGATAAGCCGATCGGAGCAGAGCTTTCCACCGTTCTCTTGGGTACAGGTGTTATTACCCTTTTCTTCTTTGTTTATCCAACGCCCGTGTTGGAGGGAGCTCAGGCTGCAGCCGCGCTTTTCTTTCCCTGATCAAGGAACCGGCATGACTGTGCCGCAGCTGGCAAAAGAATACCGGCTGGTCGAATTCGATGAAATCGCTAGCACTAATGATGAAGCTAAGCGATTGGCTGAGCTTGGCGCAGAAGATGGCACACTGATCTGGGCGCGTTGCCAGACGTGTGGGCGGGGCAGACGCGGACGGGAATGGACGTCTGAGCGCGGAAATTTATTTGCATCACTAGTCCTCAGGCCAGTTTGCGCTCCGTTACAGGCGGCGCAACTTACCTTCGTTGCCTCGCTAGCGGTTCGAGATATGTTGGCAGGGTATCTAGGCGATCAAAAATTCATCGCTTGCAAATGGCCCAATGACGTATTGGTGGAAGGGCGAAAAATTTCGGGCATTCTCCTAGAATCGTCGACGGCTGGAACCGGAGTTATCGAATGGCTTGTTCTCGGTGTTGGCGTTAATTTGCACAATCACCCGGATATTGCTGGTCGCCACCCATCGACCAGCCTACGTGCAGAGAGTGAGAATGAGACGGATGTTGTCGGAGGATTAGAGAAATTCGTCGAAGCGTTCTCGCGCCGCCGCAATGAATGGATGGTCAGCGGATTCGAGGCAATACGTAAATCCTGGCTATCCCACGCCTATGGCATCGGCCAAATGGCGCATATTGCATTAGAGAGTGGCAATGAATCTGGGATTTTCACCGGTATTGATGAAAGGGGAGCCTTGCGTCTGCGCGGCGTGGATGGTGCGGAACGGCTCTTTTCCGCCGGCGACGTTACCTTCGAGGGGACCGTCTGAGCATGCTACTTGCCATAGACGTTGGTAATACAAACACTGTCTTCGCGGTATTTGACGGTAATGAGATGCGCGGCCAGTGGCGCGCAGCGACCGATGCTCAGCGTACTGCTGACGAGCATGCCGTCTGGTTCGGTCAACTCATGGCCCGTCAGTCGCTAAAACTCGAAGATATAGGGCATGTAGTCCTGTCCACCGTGGTGCCGCAATGTTTGAGCGCGCTGAAGCTATTGTGTAAGCAATATTGCGGCTGCACCCCCCTGGTGGTGGGCGACCTCGATGTTGATCTCGGCATTGCAGTCAATGTTGCCCAACCGGCCGAAGTCGGGGCCGATAGGCTAGTCAATGCGGTAGGTGCCCACAACCAATATGAGGGTCCACTCATCATCATCGATTTTGGTACCGCAACCACCTTCGATGCTATCAACGCGGATGGCTCCTATGAGGGGGGCCTTATCGCGCCCGGCATTAATCTTTCGCTCGAATCATTGCACCAGGCGGCGGCGCAATTGCCCCGGATTGCGGTGAGACGCCCTGAAAAGGTTATAGCGAAGTCCACCGTGCCAGCTATGCAGTCGGGCATCTATTGGGGCTACATCGGCCTAATTGAGGGCATTGTTCAACGTATGAAGGCAGAATATGGCGGCAATATGAAGGTCGTCGCCACGGGCGGCCTCGCGCCTTTGTACTCGGACGGCACCATAGTAATCGATGCTATCGACCCGGACCTCACCATCCGCGGACTTCAGAAAATCTTTGAACGCAATCGTCGGGATGAATCATGAACGTTCTCCCCCTGCCTGCGGCATCCATTGATCCCGACGCGCTTCATTTTTTGCCGCTCGGTGGTACTGGTAAAATCGGCATGAACCTAAGTCTTTATGCCTGTCGCGGAAAATGGCTGATGGTCGACCTCGGCATTTCCTTCGCGGGAGCTACCCTACCAGGGGTAGATATCATGGTCCCAGATGTCTCCTTCATTGAGGAAAGGCGTGACGACCTTCTCGGGATTGTGCTGACTCACGCTCATGAAGATCATCTCGGCGCCGTGCCCTATCTTTGGCCGAAGCTACGTTGTCCCGTCTATGGAACTCCTTTTGCGACAGCCATCCTCCGGGAAAAGCTGCGGGAGGCTGGATTAATAAAGAAAGTTCCAATAGAGGAAATTCCGCGCTCCTCCAGTTTTGAGCTAGGCCCGTTCGGCGTGGAATATGTTTCCGTTAGCCATTCCATACCGGAGGCAAGTGCTCTGATCTTACGTACTCCAGAGGGTACGGTGTTGCATACCGGTGATTGGAAAATTGACCCGGAGCCCTTAATTGGCGAGCCCACCAATGAGGTGACCTTGCGCCAAGTCGGTCAAGAGGGGGTTCTCGCCATGGTTTGCGATTCGACAAATGCAACATCCGAGGGAGAAAGTGGTTCCGAAGGGATGGTCAGAAGAAGATTGACCGAGCTCATTTCGGAATGTCGACAGGGTGTCGCGGTGACCCAATTTGCTTCCAATATTGCACGCTTGCAAAGCGTCGTTCTCGCGGCAGGAGAATGCGGTCGGGAGACCGTTCTGGTTGGACGTTCGCTGTGGCGCTATGCAGAAGCGGCGCGCAGGACCGGATATCTTGACCCGGAGATACGCCTTTTGTCTGATCGGGATGGAGCCGAGCTGCACCCGTCCCATGTTCTCTATCTCTGCACAGGATGCCAGGGCGAGTCGCGAGCGGCCATGGCTAAGATATCAGGGCAGACGCATCCCAGGATTCAACTCTCCGCTGGTGATTGCGTGATCTTTAGCTCCAAGATCATCCCCGGCAACGAGGTGCCGATCAGCCGATTGTATGCACAATTGGAGGCGCGTGGTATCGAAGTCATCAGTGAGGAAACTCATAAAGACGTGCACGTATCCGGCCATCCCAAACGGGACGAACTCAGGCATATGTATGGCTGGGTTAAACCTAAAATTTCTATTCCTGTTCATGGTGAGGCACGTCACCTAAATGCCCATGCTAAATTGGCTCGGGAACTTAGTACGCCAGAATGCTGGGTTATCCGCGATGGCGAACTGTTGCGCCTTGGCCCCGGGGAAACCGAAGTTATAGGAACCGTGCATTCCGGTAACCTTGCCGTTGACGGTTCGCGCCTTATAGCTCCGAACCATGCCGCATTTGGCGCGCGCCGTAGGCTGATGCAAAACGGCGCGGTATTTGTTTCCCTGGTCGTCGATAAAGGGGGGTGCATGGTTGTGCCGCCGATCATACGGGGGCATGGAATTGTCGATGGCGAAGAGGAGGCAGTCGTGGTTAAGGGTCTCATCGAGGCAGTTGAGGCAGCGCTCAAGTCTGACAGGGTCGAAAATCACGATGCAAAATTATGCGAGGCAGGGCGTATCGCGGTTCGCCGTACCTTGAACGCGCTTTATGGCAAGCGACCTGTGATCGATGTGCAACTTGCCCGTATCTAGGATAGATTAAGGAGTATGATTGGACGCTTAAACCATGTGGCCATCGCTGTGCCGGACCTTGCGGCTGCGCGCGCGCTTTACTGTGGCATGATGGGTGCCGAGGTATCCGATGCTAAGGATTTACCTGAACACGGCGTAACGACGGTTTTTGTCACACTTCCCAACACCAGGATCGAATTGCTGCATCCCCTAGGCGACAAAAGTCCGATACAGGCCTTTCTGAATAAATACCCGGCCGGCGGCGTGCATCATCTTTGTTACGAAGTGGAGGATATCACCGAAGCGCGCGATCGGCTGGTCGTTGAAGGCGCGCGTATTCTCGGTGACGGCGTGCCGCGTATAGGTGCCCACGGTAAACCGGTGCTTTTCCTCCATCCCAAGGATTTTTGTGGCACGCTGATCGAGTTGGAGCAAGCCTAAGGACACATCGTGAGCTTTTTCAACATTGCCCTTGTTTTTCTTATTACCTGGTGGCTTGGCTGGTTTCTGACGCTTCCATTCGGCATTAAGGCGCCTGATAAAGTTGAGGAGGGACATGCGTCAAGCGCGCCGGATAAGCCGCGCCTTTTGATCAAAGCGGCAATCGCGACTGCGATCGCCTGTGTGCTAACCGGTATTGTGGTAGCGATCATAATTTTAGGCTGGGTCGACTTGCAGGAGTAGTGAGGTGGCAAAACATTATTGCGACGTTTCTATTGGCGATCCGCTGCACGGTCCTTATCACGATCAGGAATATGGTTTTCCCATCGAAGATGACAATGAACTTTTCGCCCGCCTAGTGCTGGAGATTAATCAAGCGGGCCTCTCCTGGGCGACCATTCTGAACAAAAAAGATAATTTCATGTCCGCTTACGATAATTTCGATATCGCTACTGTTGCAGCTTATGATGAGGGTGCATGTACCCGTCTACTCGCTGATGAGGGAATCATTCGCAACCGACTTAAGGTCAACGCAGCGATTCACAATGCTAGTTGCATCCTGGATATTCAGTCTGCGGAGGGCTCTTTCAAAACTTGGCTCGACCGTCGCCACCCCAACGAACTGGACTTCTGGGTGAAGCTCTTTCGTGCCACTTTCAAATTCACAGGTAGCGAGATCGTGCGGGAATTTTTGGTCAGTACAGGTTATTTGCCGGATGCTCATCGGCCAGATTGCCCAGTCTATACCAAGATTGTTGCACTCAATCCACCCTGGATGCAGGCGCAACAACAAAGGCTTTAGTATCTATTTCTAGACTGGTCGGTATACAACTCTGTTTCTGCTGTCCGCATTTTCTGTGGACACCCACTAGCTCAATATCATCACCTTCGTGCTGAACAACTATTAAACGTTAGCCTGCCTCTATAGACCGGAGGTCGCCGTATGCACGAATGATACTGAGTCAGCAGATCGCAATTCTGTGAAAACCTTTAACTTGGAACAGGATAATTAGTTTTGCTTATAATTTGATATCCTGTTGGAAGTTTTCCTGAACATCGCTACTACGGATTTCATAAGCAAGACCGGCGATGTAAGTATTGATTGGACCGGTGACAAAAAAGAGTCCGGGCTAATTTCTATGGCAGGCTGTTTGCGGACGCCGGGTCCTGTGTCATGACTGTATCCCAAGTCGAGTCTATATGGCGCTGGCTTGAGAATCGGTTCGCAGCGTTGCGCTTTGACGCTCTATTGGGCATATAGTCCGCACGACCCTTTCTTGACAAGCGAGAAGAGCATGCGGAGATCCAAACTTTTTATGCCGACGATTAAGGAAACTCCGGCCGACGCGCAAATCCCCTCGCATCGTCTGATGTTGCGTGCGGGTCTTGTACGGCAAACCGCCGCCGGAATCTATAGTTGGCTACCCATGGGTTACCGGGTGTTGCGCAAAATCGAACAGATCGTTCGTGAGGAGATGGATTCTACGGGTGCACAGGAAATTCTCATGCCGACGATACAGCCTTCGGAGCTTTGGCAGGAAAGCGGACGCTATGACGATTACGGCAAGGAGATGCTACGCGTCACAGACCGGCATGATCGTGGGCTGCTGTATGGCCCAACCCATGAGGAGGTCGTTACCGATATTTTCCGCAACAGTGTGAAAAGCTATCGCGACCTACCGCAAAATCTCTATCAAATTCATTGGAAATTCCGGGACGAGGTGCGGCCGCGTTTTGGTGTCATGCGCGGGCGGGAATTCTTTATGAAGGATAATTACTCTTTTGATATTGATGCGGCTTCGGCACGCATCTCCTACAACAAGATGTTTGTTTCCTATTTACGTACTTTCGCGCGAATGGGCCTGACACCAATTCCCATGCAGGCTGATAGCGGTGCCATCGGCGGCGATATGAGTCATGAATTTATCATCCTTGCTGATACCGGGGAGAGCACTGTTTATTGTGATTCTGCTTGGCTTGATTCAGACCCCCTGTCACTCGATATTGATTTTGACACTGACCTTCAGCCCATTGTTGATCGTTGGACTAAGCTTTATGCAGCGACCGACGACAAGTATGACCCAGAGAGCTGTCCGGTTAATGAAGAGCGGCTTTACACCGGGCGTGGCATCGAGGTTGGCCATATCTTTTATTTTGGTACGAAATACTCCAATGCAATGGGGGCGACCGTGAGCAATGATCAAGGCCAGGAAGTTCCCGTAGAAATGGGATCCTATGGCATCGGCGTCTCACGTCTAGTTGGCGCTATAATAGAAGCGAGTCACGACGATGACGGTATCGTCTGGCCGGAGAGTGTAGCGCCGTTCCAGGTCGGCCTTATCAATCTCAGGGCCGGTGACGCGGCGTGCAATGAGATATGCGAAAAACTTTATAGCAGTTTAAGCGTCGCAAACGTGGATACACTTTACGATGAGCGTGATGAGCGCGCAGGCGTCAAGTTTGCTGAAATGGATTTGATCGGGTTGCCGTGGCAGATTGCGGTCGGTCCGCGGGGCGTAAAAGCAGGTACCGTAGAGATTAGGCGACGCGGTGGTAAACGTGAAGAAATTTCGGCCGAAGCCGCTTTTTCTCGACTGACATAAGGGTCCATTTGGAACTCGCACATGTTGTCCGCTTTTGAAAGAATGGTCGCGTTGCGTTATCTTTGGCCAGGTCGCAGAGAGACATTTACCTTTCTAGTCGCGCTGTTCTCTTTACTAGGTATCGCCTTTGGCGTGTTTACACTAATTGTTGTGATGTCTGTGATGGGCGGATTTCGCGATGAAATGTTGACCCGCGTGCTTGGGCTGCAACCGCACGTCTTTGCCCGTTCCTTCGACGGCTCGATATTCGATTACGACCCACTAATAGATCGGGTGCTTAATGTTCACGGGGTTGAGACAGCTGCACCGGTGGTTCGTGCAGAAGTTCTGGCTCGGGGCGAGTACAACGTGACAGGTGCGTTAGTGTATGGGATGTCCATCCAGGATCTACAACGTAAGAAGCGCGTCGTATCTGGATTGCGTGGCAGTTCGGCGCTCGAAAGCTATGCGGCTGAAGAAGGTGTTATTGTTGGCCATCGCCTCGCCAACAAGCTGAACCTCGCAATTGGAGACTCTATTCGCTTAATCGCGCCCTCGGTAACGGCGACTGTGTTTGGTAGCGTGCCTCGCGCCCGCCGTTATAAAATCGTTGGCACATTCAATGTTGATATGTCGGAATATGATAGTGGCTTTGTCTTTATGCCGCTTAGGCTTGCGCAGGTTCATTTCAAATTTCGAAATTCCGTTTCGTCGATTGAAATAACTGTCGACGATCCTGATCAAATAAATGAAATGCGTATGCTTCTCGGTAACGTATTCGGCAAGGGATACCGACTAACAGATTGGCAGCAAATGAATGCTACCTATTTTAGCGTGCTTGAGGTCCAGCAGCGGGTGATGTTCGTTATTCTTCTTCTGATCGTTCTCGTCGCTGCGTTTAATATTATTTCGAGTATGATTATGCTGGTAAGAAGCAAAGGGCGGCAGATCGCCATTCTGCGCACCGTCGGCGCAACACGTGGGCAAATCATGCGTATATTCTTTATTAACGGCGCGCTGATTGGCATTGTTGGAACAGTGAGCGGTGTTGTTGCCGGCATACTTTTCTCGATCTATATAGAGCCTATTCGCGCTGTTTTTGAAGATCTGTTCGGCACGCGACTCTTCCCACATGAATTTTACTTTTTGTCTCAATTGCCAACGCGTATTGATGGTGTCGAGGTCGGCGTAGTGGCAATCGTCGCGTTAGTGCTCTCGTTTTTGGCGACGGTTTATCCGGCCTGGCGCGCAGCAAGGACCGACCCGGTGGAGGCGTTACGACATGAGTGAACGAGGCGGGCCGGTACTCAAACTCGTTAATTTACAGAGGAGCTTTACCCAAGGCGGCGGTGCTATTCGAGTGCTGCGTGGTGCTTCTGCTAATATCGCTGTCGGTGAAGTGGTTGCTCTTACCGGCCCCTCAGGTGCCGGTAAATCGACCTTGTTGCAATTAGCGGGACTATTGGAGCAACCCGATGGTGGTGAAGTCATTTTAGAAGGAAAAACCTGTTCTGCTTTGCATGATAATCAGCGCACTCGGATGCGACGTGAGAAGCTTGGTTTTGTCTATCAGTTTCATCACCTGTTGCCAGAATTTTCGGCAAGGGAGAATGTTATGTTGCCGCATATGCTGCGTGGTAGCAGATCAAAAGCGCGGCAATATGCAGATGAGTTGTTGGAGCGTCTCGGCGTCGGGTCGCGCAAGGAGCATCGTCCGCCTCAAATGTCCGGTGGTGAGCAGCAGCGTGTCGCTATTGCCCGAGCGCTTGTTAATAAGCCTATTCTCCTCTTGGCCGATGAGCCAACCGGTAATCTTGATCAGGAAAACGCCGAATCTGTTTTCGAAGCACTATTGGAGATCGTGCGTGATACTCAACTTTCGGCTCTTATCGCAACTCATAATCTTAATTTGGCATCGCGTATGGACCGCCACGTCGCCCTGGACAATGGTATCCTGAGCGAACAGCGCTAAGGAGGTAGTGCGCCGGTCTTTAATAGAGGCCGGTCTTGTAGTTGTCCTCGACGAAGTCGTCAGCTTCCTTAATGTCCTCTTGGCTCGGCGGATTGTCAGGTTCTGCGACCTGTTCCAGGATCATCTGAGCCAAGGTCGGCATTTCCTTGCGTTTCTGTTGGCTTTCCACATCCCAGAGTTTGGAGCGTCGCACTGCCTTGGCACAATGGAGGAACGCTTCGTTAACATCGACCATGATTCCCATAGTGGGAACTTTGCGGTTAACTGCGCAGCGTTCAAGAATTTCTTTGTCCTTGACGATTGTTGCTTTACCGTTCACCCGCAAAGCGTCCTCGAAACCAGGTATGAGAAAGATTAGCCCGACATTCGGATTGGCAATGATATTGCTCATCGTATCCAAACGGTTATTGCCCGGCCGATCCGGAATAAAAATGGTGCTGTCATCAAGTACTTGAACGAATCCTGGGGGATCACCTCGCGGCGATACATCTGCCTTACCATCCTTCGCACTGGTACCGATACAAAGAAACGGCGAACGGGAGATAAACTCCTTGCAATGGTCGTCTAGTTTTCGAAGCTGCTTGAGGAGAGCGATGTCCATAGGGTCGCCAAAATTAGCTCGTAACTCGGACTCGCTGCCTAATTCCATTCTGGATTCCTGATCAGCCATACCGTCTGTGCCTCGCTGGTCCGCCATAGCGGTATCATATCAGTGACAGCGTGAAAACGACAATGTGCCACTTGCCATAATTTGCTGGTGGCAATGAACTAGACATTGTGGGATCTAGTTGGGAGAAGCATTTTCAGCGAGTCGGACACATGAGCCACGCCGATTTTATTCATCTTCGCGTCCATTCTTCCTATTCGCTCTCGTCTGGTGCGATCAAGATTGACGAACTCGTCGAGCTATGTCGCGCTGAGCGCATGCCGGCTGTTGCTGTCACGGACATCAACAACCTATTCGGTGCTCTCGAGTTCTCTGAGGCTTGTCGGAGTGCAGGCGTACAACCGATCTTGGGCTGTGAATTAGCGCTGCGCAGTGGGGTTGGTGAAACAAGTGTTCGGCAGACTCGAGCCGAGGAACCTTATTGGCCAGGCTACCTAGTGCAGAATGAGACAGGCTGGCGTAATCTTATGTCCCTTGCAAGCATTGCTCATATGGAGACACCGAGTGGGTTGATGCCGCAAATTGATTTTGAGTGTCTCGGCAAACATTCGGACGGCTTGTTGGCACTCTCTGGTGGACCGCGCGGACCTCTCGGTCGTCTTCTTTTAGATGGGCAGAAACAAGCGGCATGGGAGGCAGCTAAGCGTTTTCAGGATATGTTTCCAGGCCGCTTCTATATCGAATTGATGCGTCACGGAATGGAGGGGGAGAAGTTAATTGAGCTAGCGTTGATCGACCTTGCCTATGAGCTCAACTTACCGCTAGTAGCGACAAACGACGTTTATTTCGGGCCGCGCGATAAACATCACGCGCATGACGTGTTGATGTGTATCGCCCAAGGCGTCCATATTGATGATCAGGAACGAGCGAGGCTTACAGAAGATCACTGTTTCCGCAGCGCAGATGAGATGCGCGATTTGTTTGCTGATCTTCCTGAGGCGATTGATAATACACTGTCGATCGCCCGGCGCTGTGCATTCATGGCGCCGGAGCACAAGCCGATTCTGCCCGCTTATCCATTGACAGAAGAAAAGCGTACAGAGGCGACTGAATTGCGGGTGCTCTCGGAGGAGGGGCTGAACCGCAGGCTTGAACGTGGTGTATTCAACGAGACCATGAACGAGGATGAGCAGGAGGCGGCTGCTAAACCATATCGTGAGCGCCTCAATTACGAACTCGATGTCATCACCAGAATGAAGTTTCCTGGATATTTTCTCATCGTTGCTGAATTCATCCGCTGGGCGAAAACGCAAAATATACCTGTTGGCCCGGGGCGCGGGTCCGGTGCTGGGTCATTGGTGGCTTGGGCGCTGACCATCACGGACCTTGATCCACTCCGCTTCGGTTTGATTTTCGAACGTTTTCTCAATCCTGAACGTGTTTCCATGCCAGATTTCGATATAGATTTCTGCCAGGAGAAACGCGATCTCGTTATCGAACATGTTTGCAATAAATACGGTAGAGACCGAGTAGCGCAGATCATTACTTTTGGTAAGCTCCAGGCGCGTGCCGTTATACGCGATGTAGGACGTGTTCTCGGTATGCCTTATGGTCAGGTCGACCGATTGTCCAAGCTTGTTCCCTATAACCCAGCCAAACCAGTTAGCCTGCAGCAGGCGATCGATGGTGAACCATTATTCCAGGTAATGAAGGATGAGGACCAAGCAGTCACCACTTTGTTAAATATTGCACTTCAACTTGAAGGTCTCTATCGCCATGCTTCGACGCATGCTGCGGGAGTCGTGATTGGTGATCGTGCCCTGCACGAGTTGGTGCCGCTCTACCGCGATCCGCGCTCGGAGATGCCGGTCACACAATATTCGATGAAATATGTCGAACGTGCAGGTCTGGTAAAGTTTGATTTCCTCGGGCTCAAGACCCTGAGCGTGTTGGAATTAGCTTGCTGTTTAGTGCGCGACGGCGGCGTCCATATTGAATTGGACACCCTACCCCTTGATGACGTTACGACCTATGAGATGCTGGGTCGCGGCGCGTCGATGGGCGTATTCCAGTTGGAAAGTTCGGGTATGCGCGATGTCTTACGTAGTATGCGGCCAGACACAATCGAGGACATTATTGCCCTTGTTGCTCTATATCGACCGGGACCAATGGATAACATACCCAAATTCATCGCTTGCAAGCATGGCGAAGAAGAACCGGATTACATGCATGAAAGTCTGGAGGAAATCCTACGGGAGACTTATGGCGTAATTGTCTATCAGGAGCAGGTCATGCAGATCGCCCAGGTGTTGGCGGGGTATAGCCTCGGCGATGCTGATCTCCTTCGTCGTGCTATGGGTAAAAAAATTAAGGCGGAGATGGATGCGCAGCGTGAGACTTTTGTAGGCGGAGCTATAGAAAAAGGTGTTGAAAAGCGGTGGGCTAGCCGAATTTTTGACCAGGTGGCAAAGTTCGCCGGCTACGGCTTCAACAAGTCACATGCTGCGGCCTACGCTCTAGTTGCCTACCAAACCGCTTACTTCAAAGCGAACTACGCCGTGGAGTTTATGGCGGCCTCGATGTCCTTTGATTTGCGCGATACCGATAAACTCGCGGTGTTTCGACAGGAACTGGAGCGTCTCAATGTTGAACTTCTGCCGCCTGACATAAATGCCTCCGGTGCGAATTTTACGGTCGAGTATTTTCCTGAGTTAGGTCGTAAGGCAATTCGTTACGCTCTTGCGGCGGTTAAAAATGTCGGAGATTCTGCAATGCGTGCAGTGGTCGCCGAGCGCGATGCAAATGGCGCATTCCATAACGTGTTCGACTTCACTTCTCGCTTAGGTGTTGGCATTGTCAACAAGCGTCAACTCGAGAACCTCATCAGCGCAGGAGCTTTTGATACACTTGAGCCCAACCGCAGACAACTATTGGAGGCGGTTGAAATGTTGCTGCGACACGCGGAGAGCGCTGAGCGTAATAGTGGACAAAATTCTTTGTTTGGCGAGGGACCTAATATGGGCATGCCCGAACCGGAATTGCCAGCGGTGGCTGATTGGCCGCCTCTCGAGCGTTTAAATCATGAGCAGGAAGCCATCGGCTTCTATCTTTCAGCCCATCCACTTGAGACCTATAGCTCTGTTTTGGGGGCTCTGAGGATTACGCCCTGTGCGCAATTCGCGGAACGTGCCAGCGAAGGGTGGAGCAGTATGACTATTGCTGGTGTCGTACTTAGTGTACAGGAGCGGGATTCCAATGGGCGCCGCTTCGCCTTTGTTCAGCTTTCGGATCCAAGCGGTAGTTTTGAAGTTGCCTTTTTCCATGAAGCGTTTAGTGCGGTCCGTGAACTTCTTCAAACAGGCCGGTTTCTCCTAGTGCAGGCTAATATTCGATCGGAGGGCGACATGGTGAAGCTCACTGCTCAAGGTGCGGAGGACCTTGAACGGCGGGCAATCGCCCGGATGAAAGGTCTGGAAATTCATTTTTCGGAATCCACCCCACTGGTCCCACTCAAGGATATTTTGGATCGCGAGGGAGCGGGGGCTTGTCAAATTCGGTTTATTGTTGGAACCCCGAGGCGTGGTCAAATTGAAATCGAGTTGAAGAGGAATTACGCTCTAACACCAGCGATGCGAGCTGAAATCGGTGCACTTCCCGGTGTTTCTGCTGTCCACGACTTATAATCTCAGACTATTTCACTTGCAAGGCAGGGACGGCGAGAGTATCTGTCTCTCACTCGCGCGTTATTTCGTGGGAAAATCGCACGCGGATATGCGGTTTGCGCCGCCATAGGGCGTCTACCGCTCCGGTGTCCGGACTTATTGGCTGGACTAAAAATCCGCGGAGGCTAACCGGAGAAGGATTAGGCATGGCTCTTCCAGAGTTTACAATGCGCCAGCTATTGGAAGCTGGTGTACATTTTGGTCATCAAACGCGACGTTGGAATCCGAAAATGGCTCCTTACATTTTCGGTGTGCGCAACGGCGTTCATATTCTTGATCTTCAGCAGACTGTGCCAATGTTTCATCAGGCAATTTCGGCCCTGCGTGAAACGGCAGCTGGTGGCGGACGGGTATTATTCGTCGGTACCAAGCGCCAGGCGTCAGAGCCGGTCGCAGAAGCTGCGCGCCGTAGCGGCCAATATTACGTAAATCACCGCTGGCTTGGCGGCATGATGACGAATTGGAAAGCCGTCTCGGGATCAATCAAGACGCTAATCAATCTTGAGGAACAATTAGCCGACGAAAACCTTGGTCTTACCAAGAAGGAAATACTCAATCTTACTCGCCGGCGGGATAAGCTGGACAGGGCTTTGGGCGGTATCAAGGATATGGGAGGAGTGCCTGACATATTGGTGGTGATCGACACCAACAAAGAGGATATAGCGGTTATGGAGGCACGCAAACTAGGTATCCCCGTCATTGCGGTGGTAGATAGTAATTGCGACCCCGAATTAATTAGCTATCCCATTCCGGGCAACGACGATGCTATTCGCGCGGTGAACTTCTATTGCGATCTGTTTTCCCGAGCGATAATCGACGGACTACAACAGGAATTGGCATCGACCGGGGTTGATATTGGAGAATCAGAGGAGGTCCTGGTTGAAGATTCCCTGATCGAAGACAGTAATAGCGATACCGTATCGAAGGAAGATTCAGCAGAAGATGTTCAGATGCAGCAAGTTGCCGAGGCTGAAGCGGATAGCCAAAGCGGGGTGGAGGATTCGTCAGCCACTTCAGAGGAGGCGTTGGCAGATGAGCCCGCAGCAGAGAAATCAGACGTGGAAGCCTAGCATAGAATTACTATTTGCGGAGGCGCCGACTATGTTCGGTGCGATAGCCGAGGAGACGGGAAGCATGGCCGATATCACGGCAGCATTGGTAAAAGAACTACGTGAGAAGACTGGCGTCGGTATGATGGATTGCAAAAAGGCGCTTAACGAAACTTCGGGTGATTTAGAGGCCGCGGTTGATTGGTTACGTAAACAAGGTCTTGCTGCGGCCCAAAAGAAGGCTGGCCGTGTCGCGTCGGAAGGGCTAGTAGGCCTTTATGCCGAAGAAAAATCCGCTGCAATCGTCGAGGTGAACTCCGAAACCGACTTTGTCTCGCGCAATGAAGATTTTCAGACCTTAGTGCGCCAGGTTGCGAGCTTGGCGTTAGCCTGTGGTGAAGATTTAGAAAAATTGCTGGAGATGGATTACTCCAATACTGGGCACACTGTCGCGGAAGAGGTCAACCAACTCATTGCAACGATTGGCGAGAACATCAATATCAGACGCGCGACTGGGTTGTCTGTCGACCGGGGTATCGTCGCTAGTTATATACATGCGGCGACTGCGCCTGGATTGGGGCGAATCGGCGCTTTGGTCGCGGTTAGTTCAGAGGGTGATCCAGAAAAATTGGCTCAACTCGGTCATCAACTTGCGATGCATGTTGCTGCTGCTAGCCCACAGGCAGTTTCTATCGAGGAACTCAATGTTAAAGATGTTGACCGTGAGCGCGCCGTTTTGCGTGAGCAGGCGGAATCCTCAGGCAAGCCAGCTGAAATCATCGATAAAATGGTAGAAGGGCGACTGCGAAAGTTCTATGAGGAAGTAGTTCTTTTAAATCAAACCTTTATCATCGATGGTGAAACAAAGGTTTCCAAGGTTATTGAGCAAGCTGTGAAAGATTTAGGCGGCTCTGTTGAAATTACCGGTATCCGTAGGTTCGCTCTTGGAGAAGGTATTGAGCGCGAAGAAAGCGATTTTGCGGCGGAGGTGGCTGCGCAACTCAAATAGTGGCGCTATATTCTAACAGTTCTCCTGAATCGTAGAGAATGCGTTATGTTTGATATATGATTTCGGCCTGGACTTGAGAAGGCCGGAATACTTCGGAGTACTCTCTCCGTGCACCCGAGCTAAGTATATGGGGTGCTAATGACGATGTAATTGCCGGTTCCGTCGGCGATTCTCAGGAGCAGAAATGAATTCAGGCAGGAAGTTCCATCGTATTCTCCTCAAAATATCTGGAGAAGCATTGATGGGAGATGAACCATACGGCATTGATGGCGAAACGGTAAATCGAATCGCTTCCGATATCCGCGATATCCACAGGCAGGGCATTCAAGTTTGCGTGGTGGTGGGCGGAGGAAATATTTTTCGTGGCATATCCGGAGCAGCGGCTGGCATGGAACGTGCTAGCGCCGATTATGTGGGTATGCTGGCGACGGTAATGAATGCACTGACCATGCAGCATGCGTTAGAGAAAACTGATGTTGCTACGCGAGTTCTGTCCGCAATCCCTATGGCGACTGTGTGTGAACCATATGTGCGCCGGCGGGCCATTCACCATATGGGAAAAGGGCGGCTTGTCATATTTGCTGCCGGTACGGGTAACCCGTTTTTTACTACTGATACGGCAGCTGCGTTACGTGCGGCGGAAATGGGTTGTGATGCTTTATTCAAAGGAACCAAGGTTGATGGTGTTTACTCGGCTGATCCAGAATTAGAGGTTGAAACCGAACGCTATGATAGTTTGACCTATCTGAGTGTGCTTTCACGCGACCTTAAGGTAATGGATGCTTCGGCGATTTCGTTGGCGAGAGAAAACCGCATTCCAATTGTTGTATTTTCTATCCGCGAACCCGGCGGATTAAGCTCTGTCATTGAGGGAAACGGAGCGCATACAATCATTGGCGAACGGGAGTGATCCGATGGTAGAAGAGCCAGACTTTGATGATTTGCAACGTCGTATGAATGGCGCTCTGGAAGTGCTTCGTAAGGAATATGGCGGACTGAGGACCGGACGGGCGTCGGCAAGTTTGGTAGAGCCAGTGGTAGTCTTGGCTTATGATGCAGAAATGCCGCTCAACCAGGTTGCGACAATCAATGTGCCGGAGCCGCGCATGATCAGTATTCAAGTTTGGGACAAATCACAGGTTAAGGCGGTTGAAAAGGCTATTCAAAATTCTGGATTGGGGCTTAATCCCATAGTCGATGGCCAGAACTTACGAATACCCATTCCGGAATTGAACGAGGAGCGTCGAGTGGAGCTTGCAAAAATCGCCGGAAAATATGCCGAGCAGGCGAAAGTTTCGGTGAGAAATGTGCGACGTGACGGGATGGATAAATTAAAAAAAATAGAGCGGGCAGGAGATTTAAGCAAGGACGATGCAGAAATTTGGTCAGATGAAATACAACAAATGACCGATGACATGGTAAAAAAAATCGTCGAGACGCATGAAGCTAAGGAAAGCGAAATACTCCAGGTCTAAAGCCACGGCCGTCGAACCGACTTTCGACGACAAGGCTCCTGTGCCAGCCCATGTAGCTATTATTATGGATGGCAATGGCCGCTGGGCGCAGGCGCGCGGCTTGCCGCGCTTCGTTGGTCATAGGCAGGGGGTCAAGGCTGTCCGCTCGACCGTGCGGGCCTGTTCTGATCTTGGTATTTCCTACCTAACAATCTATGCGTTCTCCTCTGAAAACTGGAAGCGCCCGGCCAGTGAAGTTGACGAGCTAATGGGGCTACTCCGTGTTTATATCCGACGTGAATTGACCGAGTTGGGGCGTGAGGGCGTGCGCATTCGATTCATAGGGGACCGCGGTCGGCTGGCTGACGACATCAATCATCTGATTACAAACTCGGAGGAGAGTACCAAAAACAATACTGGCCTCACATTTACTGTGGCCATCAACTATGGTGGGCGACAGGAAATTCTCGAAGCAGCGCGCCGCTTTGCGCAGCATGTCCAGGAAGGTGAACATGAACCGGAAGACATTAACGAGTCGCTGTTCGAAAGTTATCTGGAAAGCGAGAAATTGCCAGATCCGGATTTGCTGATTCGGACTAGCGGTGAACAGCGGCTCAGTAATTTTTTGTTGTGGCAATCGGCCTATACCGAATTCGTTTTTACATCGACTCTGTGGCCTGACTTCAAGAAAAAAAATCTTGAACAAGCCGTTGCTGAATATCAGCGGCGTGAACGACGTTACGGTGGAAGTAGCCACTAAAGAAACTGCTTCCTCGCTTGGCCCGCGTCTTATCACCGGCGTCATTATGGCGATAAGTGCGCTTGCTGCGGTCGAAGCGGGAGGGGTAGCATTCCTCGCTGTTGTGAGCGCGCTTACCGCTATCGTCACATTCGAATGGATACGAATGAGTTGCCATGAACGTTATCATGGTTCGGTTGGGGCTTCGATTATGACTTTAGGCGCAAGTGCAGTTGCGTTCAGTTTATGGGGCGTCGTTGATGCGTTTGTCGTGGGTGCTATCGGTGTTCTACTTGTTGGCCTGGTGGCGAGGATAGAGCGGAACAGACCGTTTATTGTGACCTCGGGGTTAGCGCTTTTTATTTTGTCGCTAATATCGATTTGTTGGTTACGGCAAGAAAACACAACGGGGGTGGCCACAGTTTATTGGCTATTTGTCGTGATTTGGGCAACCGATTCAGGAGCTTATCTTGTCGGAACCTTTATAGGAGGTGCCAAAATCGCTCCGGGAATCAGTCCGAAAAAGACATGGGCTGGCTGTATTGGAGGCATGGCATCTGGAATTGTTTTTGGGGTGATTTTAGCGATCGTTCTTTTCAGTGTAGGTATTTTGGAGGGCAAGCCTAATTTGGGATTGCTCGCCATCTCTGGTGCTATACTTTCAGTGTTCGCACAAGTTGGCGATTTCACAGAATCTGCGATCAAGCGTTATTTTGCGGTAAAGGACAGTGGAGCCTGGCTTCCTGGACATGGCGGCGCGCTCGATCGACTAGATAGCATGATATTCGTCACTCCTATACTGGCGTTGGCTATATGGTTAGCCGGTGGATCTGCTGGGCTGTTGTGGGAGGGAGGTTAAGAGTTAGGTGAATACGTCCGTTTCCTCGCCGTGCAAGGGTGCGGCATTATTGGGATTTCCATTGCAGGCGTTATGCAGCTTCTGGTGCAAGCTTTAGAAAACAACGATTTTTTGCTAATATTATAGACTGAAGGCTCATTGTTTAATTGGCAGGTCGAACTTATGCAGCTAGGCAAACATACAGAATGACATCCGTTTCACGAACATTGCTCCGAGCGACAATAAAATACTGTTTCGTACTATCCCGCGGCCCCGTTATTAGCTGTGGGATTGTTTAGAACGCGGAGTTGGGATGTATTCCATGTGTTTAGAGTATCTTTGCCTTAAATCAA
>PBDG01000033.1 GCA_002717225.1 Rhodospirillaceae bacterium
GAAAGTGGCGCAGATATCTTGATTGGGTCTGGGGGGGCAGACCGGTTATTTGGTGGTAATGGTAATGATACTTTAGAGGGTGGAACTGGAGCTGACATTTTAGTTGGTAACGATGGTCAAGACATATTGGTAGGCGGAGATGGTGCTGATTCATTCAAATTCTTGAACCCGACTGATGGAGTGGCTGTTACAAGCAATTCAACTGTTCCTGATAGTAGTGCAGCTTCTGCAAATAATTTTTTTGATTTCACTACTTCTCAGGGCGATAAAGTGTCAATTGTCTCAGGAACCTTTGGCATAAATAGCCTTACTACTGGGACTAATTTTTTTGCCGTTACTAATTATAATGGAACAAATGCAAATGGCTCCACCGCAGTTACCGTTCCTCATTTAATTTTTGATTCTGCAGCCGGAGACGGTGATGGAGTACTAATTTTTGATGATACCTCCGCAACTGCTGGTTATACGGTGTTGGCTGAAGTTAACAGTGGCCAACAAATTTCAATATCGGATATTGAAATATTAACTTAATAAGTGAACTAAAGGATTAGTGACATGCTCGATCTTCTAATCAAGGGAGGTACCGTAATTGATGGAACTGGGGCTAAAGGGTATATCGCCGACGTTGCTATAACTGGCGGCAAAATACTAGAAGTGGGCAAAGTCACCGACCCAGCTCGTGAGACGATTAATGCGAATGGCCTTCTGGTAACACCTGGTTGGGTGGATGTGCACACTCACTACGATGGCCAAGCGACTTGGGATCAGTTAATTACTCCATCGTTTTGGCATGGTGTAACAACTGTTGTCATGGGCAATTGCGGAGTGGGTTTTGCCCCGGTAGCGCCTGATAAACATGAATGGCTAATTGGTCTGATGGAGGGAGTTGAGGATATACCCCATGCAGCTCTTTCAGAAGGAATTTCATGGGGCTGGGAGAGCTTTCCAGAATACCTCGATACATTGGAAAAGATACCTCATGCTATCGATATCGGCTCACAAATCGCACATGGCCCTATTCGCGCCTACGTGATGGGTGAACGTGGCGCAAAGAATGAGCCTGCAAGTGAGCAAGACATTGCAGAAATATCAGCTATCGCACTGGAAGGCCTAAAGGCTGGGGCTCTCGGGGTATCAACCTCCCGCACTATGATGCATCTTGCAATTGATGGGGAACCTGTGCCGGGGACATTTGCTACCGAACAGGAGCTCCTGGGTCTTGCAAAGGCCATAAAAAAAGCTGGTCACGGTATTGTTGAGTCTGCTCCAGCAGGAATAACGGGGGATGACCTCCTTGCACCCGAAAAAGAAATAGCTTGGATGGAGAAGGTATCGGTTGAAGTTGGAGTGCCCATTACATTTCTTTTCGCACAAAATAATGTGGAACCTGAGGCTTGGCGGGTGATGCTCGCTGAATGCGATCGCGCAAATTTGGCTGGAGCCAGAATTTATCCACAAGTTTTTGGAAGGCAAACAAATTTGCTATTTAGTTTCCAAGGGAACAATCCCTTCTTTCGATATCCGAGCTATCTTCCACTTATTGATTTACCTCAAGAGGAAAGAGTTGCTCGTCTGTCTAAACCAGAGCTGCGTAATCGCATCATTTCTGAAACTGATCCGAATGATGACGCATTTACAAAGTTTGTTCAGAATAGTTGGAATACGACATACGAACTCGGCGACCCAATGGATTTTGAACCACACCCCGACTTTTCCATTGAATCAATTGCTAAGAGAGAACAACGCGATCCAAAGGCAGTCGCATATGATCTAATGTTGAAACGTGGCGGAAATAACTTCCTTTTCTTTTCTGGTATTAATTACACGTACGGTAACCACGACTGTCTGCGAGAAATGATCGCCCATCCATCTTCCTTACTGGGCGGCAGTGATGGCGGTGCACACTGTACATACATATGTGATGCCAGCGTTCCAACATTTATGCTGACACATTGGACACGTGATCGAACTCGTGGGGAGCGGTTTCCGATTGAGTGGGTTGTAAAGAAGCAAAGCCGAGATCCAGCGCATATATTTGGCTTAACAGACCGGGGTGTCGTTGCGCCGGGCTTTAAAGCAGACCTCAATTTGATTAACTATGAAGAGCTAAATATTAATACACCCTTTATGGTTCATGATTTGCCTTCTGGAGCACCACGCTTGATGACAACCGCTGATGGCTATGAAGCAACAATTGTCTCAGGAACAGTGGTCCAAAGGCGATCGGAGGAAACTGGGGAACGGCCAGGGCAGGTGATTCGTGGTGGTATGATATGATTTGCATGTTTTTTGTGATGAATTCACGCAATATTTTACAGATACATTGAGTTAAAGGTTAAGAGCTAAAACGAGTGATTCTGTCAACGCTATACGTAACATTATGAGAGCAAAAAAACCGCGACAGAATTATGATCAATGCTAACTGTCCACATACTGGATATGTGGTAGCAAAATTATTGGTCCTTGATGGGCAAATGGCGTGCTGAGTTCTATAATGGCCTGCAAGAAGCTCTGGAAATTATTTGAGGAACTTGCGGAGCAAATCATTGCGTAGTTACAGTTTTTATGGGGCCAGTAAAGGCTATGTATTGTCTTGGTCTGGCAGCTAAATTTCTTACCGGTTTGTTTCGTTTTTGACCTTTTGCTGGTGTGCGAAACATTTGAATAGGTAGTTTTATGAAGTTTGGTGTTTTTCTCCCTAATGGAAGCAATGGTTATGTTCTAACTGAAGCTCTTAAGCCATATGTTCCATCCTATGAACATCAGAAAGCTATCGCGTTAGAAGCGGAGAAACAGGGTCTATCATTTGCTTTGCCAATGATAAAATTCAAGGGATTTGGTGGTGCTACGGGTTATTGGGATCATTGTTTGGAGCCTTTCACCTTGATCGGCGCCCTTTCTGCAGTGACCCAAACTCTTCAGTTCATCCCAACCGTTGCCTTGCTGGCGTTGCACCCCGCCTATACTGCCCGGATGATTGCGACACTTTCGAATATTAGTAACGGGCGGATAGGCCTAAATGTAGTAACTGGCTGGAATAGCGCTGAGTACTCGCAAATGGGACTGTGGCCTGGGAAAGGCTTTTACGATGCGCGTTACGACTATGCGGCAGAGTATATGGCGGTATTGAAGGATTTATGGAGAACGGGTCGCTGTAACCGAAAAAGTAAATACTGGGATTTGGATGATTGCCATTGCTTACCCCAACCAGAGCATCCCATTCCCATAGTTAGCGCGGGCCAATCGCCAGCAGGGATCGAATTCTGCAATGAATATGCCGATCAACGCTTTGTTTTTGGCCATCCCGATGTCCTGGATGAGCTCGAGCAGCAGCGGGGCACAAGTGCGCAAATCAATTATGGCACGTACGTTTTAATGCATCTAATTGTTGAAGAAACTGACAAAAAAGCTAAGCGTATTGGTGACGAAATCATCAAGAAGGCCGATACAGCGGCAATCTCGAATATGATGTCTAGTGCTCAACTAGATACGAACAGAGGCGGAACTAGCGAAAAAACCGTCCTTTCTCTGGGGAAATCATTGGAGGAAGGTAATTCAGCTTTTAATATAATCCCGGTTGCTCATGGCTCCGCCAAGACTGTTGCGATGAAGCTCGATGAAATAGCTGAACGGACCGGTGTCGATGGCTTCATGTTTAGCTGGAACGATTTTGAGTCTGGTATCCGGACCTTTGGGCAGGAGGTTTTGCCTCGTATGAGTTGTTCGTGAGTCGAGTTGATGTTCCTAAATTGTGTTTATCTTTATTTTCAGAATCAGAATTTTCTGTGAGAAAAAATGCACTTACGCTTTAAAGTTGCGTAACTTTTGTTTCACATTAACGTGTATTCTCTCTTTATCAAGAGTCGTTCCCTAAAAACAGGAAGCAATAATCTCGGTGTTTTCAAAAGCTTCCCAACGAGCCACTTTGCCGCGCTTGATTTTAAACACCCAGGAAAATGTGACATTCCAGCGTTTGCCCCTTGTTTTGGAACGAGCAACCTCCTGACCAAGAATGGTGATGTGCGCACCCTCACCAATGAATTCTCTAAATTCTAATTTTTCAAATTCGACCGAATTCTTGATTTGCTTGAGAAAAAGTTTCTGGCGCGCCATACCTGTCCAACTTCCCGCCCACGGCAATTTTTTGGATCCGGGAAGAATCCAGGTGCAATCTTTTGTCTGTAAACTTTGTATTGCTTGTAGGTCACCCGCTTGCATAGCCATAAGCCATTTGCGCAAAATTTTCTTTTTTTCTGGGACGGTCATTTCGTTTTTCCTTTTGTTTCCATAACAAGTAAGAGTGGCAGGACCTGCCATCCTACAACATATCAATTCACATGATTGCATGGCGATTTCGTATTCCTATCTGATTGGCCGCCATTAAGTATCCAAAACCACAATCTAAATGGTTATTGGAGTCAAATTAGCGGTGTCAAGGATCATTAATTATGGGAGGTTTAATGCATTAGCTGCCAGGCCGTCTTTGTAACTGACGCGGGGTCTCGCTGTTCCTCCGGACGGGGTCGCGTCATTCCGCCTAGACATGCTAAAATAGCCGATAGTCGACTAACGCCGAGGAATAACTGATGACGATAATCTCCGAGCATTTTGATTCTGAAACCGTCGAGTGGCGACATGTGTTTGATGACACCCAGACGCCGCGTGTCGATTTTGAGTACAGCCTGTTGGGCTATGATCTGCTCAGTCAGCGCCTGGACATGCTCATCAAGTTTGCACCGGACGGCCATTGCCGACGGCATCGGCATATAGCGTCAACAATGACTGTGGTACTCGATGGCGAGCAGCACCTCTCGGAGATTCAACCGGACGGCACGACTAAGTCGATTGTGCGAAAGAAGGGCGAATATGCTCTTGCCCCAATCGATGCCCTGATGCATGACGAATGGGGTGGACCTGAAGGCGGACTGCTTATTTATTCTATGCATGCGCCTAATGACGTCATTTTTGAGTATTATGACGAAAATTTGGAGAACCCTTGGAGCTATACCATCCAAGACTTCGTCAGAGATTGGAATAGCGGCGAGATCTACGGTTGGAAGTCGGAATCTTCCGAAGCAGCAGCGGGTTGATCGAGCGTAGACCTAGCCAATTAAAGAATTGTTGTAGTCGTTCTTCCCTAAACATAATCCGGAGGGGGGGCGAAGCCACCTATAACTCCAGCAAGCAGTCTGGCAAAGTCGATCGTTGTTCGATCTTCTAGGTAAGGACCAATGATTTGGATGCCCACGGGCAGTCCAGAGGTAGTTAGGCCGACTGGTGCGGCGGTGGCGGGCAGATAGGGCATAGTAGAGAGTCCAGCCCAGACCATCTGGTCCAAATATGGATGAGCTTCACCATTAATTGAGATGGTGCGTTCATAGGGCTCGCCCACCTGGTTGTGAGGAAATGCTGCCGTCTGTGTTATTGGACAAAGCAACACGTCAAATTGTTTGAAAAAATTAGCCCAACGAGTTTTGATTTTTCGTCGCGCATGGTCAGCAAGCAGCCAGCTGCGATGTCGCTGCGTCGCATCCTCAATGAAACGCTTGCCGTAACCGTCTTCGAGCTTTGAGAGCAAGCCGTCGTCTCGAATCCATTGTGAAAATTCCCGAGACGTAATTGTTGGCGCGTACGCAGCGGCAAGAAGCTTCATGTATGTCTCGTGCGAATAAGAAATGTTAACTGGTCGTGCTTCTGTATCGACAATCACGCCTGCCTCTCGGAGAGCACCCACCGCACGATTCATTACTAAGAGTGTCTCGTGGTCTGTTGGAAATGTATTATCATCAAGCCACGCTGCAACTTTGTAATCTTGCAACTTATCTCGCCGTGGAGCAGGTAGCTCTAATTGCCAAGCAGTGGATTCTTGCTTATCAGGGCCGGCTAAGATTTGGAGGGCGAGTTCAAGGTCTCTGGCCGAGCGTGCCATTGGGCCGAATACCACCAAATCCATATCCACAATACCAGGTAAACTAAATTCTCGTGGCACCACACGAAAACTGGGTTTATGCCCATAAACTCCACAAAAATGGGCTGGCGTCCTGATCGACCCTCCAATGTCGCTGCCAAGTTCGAGGCCAGTCAAGCCAGCAGCAAGTGCCGCGGCCGAGCCACCAGAAGAACCCCCTGGCGTGCGAGAAATATCCCAAGGATTATTAGTGGTACCGTACACCTTGTTGTAGCTTTGGATATCATTCCCAAAGAGTGGAACATTGGTTTTGCCAAAAACTATAGCGCCTGCATTGATCAGCCTTTGAACAGTTGTAGCATTTGTTGGTGGCCAGAAATTCCGGAACTCAACGGCTCCCCAGGTATTCGGCATGCCGATCACTTCGATTGTATCTTTCACTGTGATTGGAAGACCGTGCAGTGGGCCCCAGATTTTGCCGCGAGCTAGTGCGCGGTCAGCCCGTCGCGCCCGTTCACGCGCAGTACCAGAATTCAGAGCGACAACGGCATTGATTTTTCCATTAAGACGCTCTACTCGATCAAGATAGATCTCCAGCAACTCAAGCGCGCTCACTTCTTTGCGTCGTATGGCGGCTATCTGCTCGCTTGCGGATTGGAACGGAATACTCGTTTGCACCGCTGCCTTTGCTCCAGCAACATCCAGCAGTGAGACTCCCGCAATAGCGGTAACGCCTTTGATCGCTTGTCGACGCGTTATTGCCAATGAACGTTCACCTGTCTTCACTTTTATCACCATCAGCTATTTTGGTTCGGTGATAGTGGATGTTTGAAAGGTTGCCAGTGGAACTTTTCTCACTTTAACCTTACATGAATTATTCAAGCATAGTTGCATCGGAAACATACTCTAGCGATATGCACTCCTGATACTGTCCGCCATTTGTTATATCGAGAAAATTACTATACGGATGATCGTGAATAAATAGAGGGAGTATTGCAGGGCAAAATTGCAAGAAGCGGAGTGTTTGTCGCATTCTAGCACCTTAGTTGAATGAATTTTTGAGGCGGGAGCATTTATGGCGGACATTACCTCGTTGGAAGATGCAATTTCTGGGCTGATCCGGGATGGGGATACCGTTGCCATGGAGGGTTTTACTCATCTAATTCCCTTTGCTGCGGGGCATCAGGTGATTCGTTCTGGGAAAAAAGGTCTTACCGCTATTCGTCTGACCCCCGATCTCATCTACGATCAGCTGATCGGCATGAACTGTGTGGGTAAGCTGATTTTTTCTTGGGGCGGCAATCCCGGTGTAGGCTCGCTACACCGTTTTCGAGATGCAGTGCAACAGGGCTGGCCGGCACCGCTTAAAATCGAGGAGCACAGTCACGCCGATCTAGCAAATGCCTATGTCGCGGGTGCGAGCGGTTTGCCCTTTGCGGTATTGCGTGGCTACGCCGGCTGTGACTTGCCTAAGGTCAACCCTGTCATTAAGAAGATAACCTGTCCGTTTACCGGTGAAGAGCTTTCGGCGGTACCCTCGCTCCGTCCAGACGTTACAGTCATCCATGCCCAGCAAGCGGATCGTCAAGGTAATATTATGATTTGGGGTATTACCGGCGTGCAAAAGGAGGCGGTTCTTGCTGCTAAGCGGGTTATTGTCACCGTAGAGGAGGTCATCGACGAATTTGATGCGCGGGCTAATGCCGTGCTACTTCCTCATTGGGTTATCGATGCGGTGTGCCTAGAGCCGGGCGGTTCCTATCCGTCTTATGCAATGGGGTATTACGAACGTGAAAATGATTTTTACAAATCCTGGGATTCGATTTCTCGTGACCGTGAGGTGTTTAAGGCGTGGATGCGTCGCCATGTTTTGAACACTAATAATTTTTTTGAATTTACCCGTAGCGTCTCCGCCGCAAAAAATAAGGAAGACCTCCATGGCTGAAGGCGGGTGGTCGAGCGACGAAATGATGACTGTTGCAGCTGCTCGCATGCTGAAGAATGGAGCAGTGTGTTTTGTCGGTATTGGTTTACCGAGTGCTGCTGCTAATCTTGCACGGGCGACCCATGCACCGGATGTAGTGTTGATCTATGAATCGGGTACCATCGGCGCTAAGCCGTATGTATTGCCGTTATCTATTGGCGATGGTGAGTTAGCTGAAACCGCCGATATAGTTGTCTCGACGCCTGAAATATTTCGTTATTGGCTTCAGGGCGGGCGCGTTGATATTGGATTTCTCGGCGCGGCGCAACTTGATCGTTTCTGTAACCTCAACACTACCGTCATTGGGGATTACGCCGGACCCAAGGTTCGATTACCTGGGGCCGGAGGAGCGCCGGAGATCGCGACCTCGGCCGGCGAAGTACTGGTTGTCCTACGCCAATCGCAGCGAACATTTGTTGATGAACTTTCCTTTGTTACCTCAGCGGGCCATGGCAGCGGTGGCAATTGGCGGGCTGAAACTGGCTTGCCCGGAATGGGTCCAACGGCTGTTATTACGGATATCGGAATCTTGAGGCCAGATGCAGAAAGTCGCGAGTTGATCTTGACCGAAATTCATCCTGGTTTCACCGTAGCAGACGCCAAGAAGTCAACGGGTTGGCCGCTCCAGGTAGCCGAATTTTGTGTTGAGACGTTGCCTCCGAGTGCAGCTGAGCTTACCTCGCTGCGTGAACTTAACAAAAGATCTGCTCACGCCCATGTTGGGTATTAATTTTTCTCATGCGCTGCCCAGGTGACATTGAAAAATGCATTCAGATCATTCAGATAAAGTCTCGTGCGAATTTTTCCTAGCCTCTGGTATAACACTGCCCTGCTTTTTGCATCGTGAAGCAGGGCTGTAACCAAGGCTAGATAATGCTAGACTTCTGTGAGATCAATAACGGTCCTAATTTGAGATCGGGAGAATAGTAAAATTTCCAAAGTGAGCTAGTGCCCTAAATTCACCGAGCGCACCACTTCCCCCTCTCCAATCACTTCAGGTGATGAAGATAGCCATTGCGAGAATTTTTCGAACAAAGAAGCTGCGACTTCGCTAGTTTTTTCAGCGACTTCTTTGTCGCGGTAGAACGAGACCATAACAGACTCTGTTTCACCCACCATTACTGACTTTATTCCCAGATGCCCATCTACCGATTCTATCATAGGCTTAGCTTGTTCGTCGAAATATTGCAGCGCGTCTTCAAGAGAACCTTGTTTGAAGTGAAATCTATAGAATCTCGCGTACATCAACCTTTTCCTTATTGAGTTACGACTGGTCAGCAGCAATTAATGCTGCAGTGTCATCAAACGGACGCCATGATATGCATTTTCCGTTTTCTATAACAAGCATGTGAATGCCTTCGGTAGTCTTTCCTCCAGCTGTGATTTTGTGATGCAAAAAAACCGTGTCTCCAGATTCATACAAGGCAATCGGTTCTAAACCAAAATCGGGCCAGACCGTAGGAAAATGGCTGAGAAAATTTTGTATGAAATCGTCAGCGCCATGAAACGTTCCTGAATTTGGCATTCCCTCCGGCACAACTCCTACCCAGTTTTCAGAAAATAAAGATGCCATCTTTTCCATATTTCCCTCGGCAAATGCGCCGTATATACCTTGAACAACCTCACTATTGGTCATGGTGTTTTCCTTTATAGGGTTTTGAGACTAAGATAATTAAATAATCGCTAAAAAATTATAAATTTTGTTTAATGCTAATTAAAACATATTTCTTTTTCCTGAAGAAAGTTTATATAAAATATTATTAAGAAATTCATTTATCATAGATTCAATATTAAAGGGTCACAGAAATCGCATTCTGCAATTCAATATTTATCGTGTTTTCTGTAAGTGATCATTTTTCAATTCGTCGTAAAAGTCAATGCAAATCTGTACGTAAGGTAGAGCGATTCAGGAAATCTCGGGTGATCCTTTTCGCCTCCGATATAGGATTTTTCGAATGATTCTAAACTAAAGGGATTTCGAGATTAAATTCGCCACCTCTTAGCGCCGTGCGCTGTCATTTTATTCAGCTTTGGTTACCTGTGGGCTGATAAGCGCTGCGATTCCGGATGGCTCAGTACCGGTAATTTGGACGCGCGCCCCATCGACCCGTGCTTGTCCACGTGCAATCAGTTCAACGGCGAACGGGTAAAGTTGATGCTCTTGCTGGAGAACTCGTTCTGCCAGGCGATGCTCTGTGTCATCTGGCATGATTGGAACTGCGGCTTGGGCAACGATCGGCCCGACATCGACTTCAGTGCGAACATAATGCACCGTGCACCCGGCTATACGCACGCCCGCCTCGAGTGCGCGTTTATGGGTATGCAGACCTTTGAAAGCGGGCAGAAGCGAGGGATGAATGTTAACCAAACGGTCATGCCAGTGATTAACAAAGACAGGACCTAGAATTCGCATGAAACCTGCCAGACAAATCAACTCCACTTTGGCTGATTCAAGGGCGTCCGTAAGCGATTTATCAAATTCGTCGCGTTTATTGAAATCCGTGTGCCGGATGACTAAGGTCTGAATTCCTACTTCTTTTGCCCGACCCAAACCGCTAGCATTCTCTTTATTGGAGATGACCAAGGATATCTTTGCTGGATAGTCCGGGTTGGCGCAGGCGTCGATGAGCGCCTGTAGGTTCGTTCCACTTCCCGAAATCAAAACTGCAAGTTTCAGTTGCCTCACAATGCTATCCGTCCTCCTATCTATCAAATATTTGCAGGCGTGTGCTATTGTGCCTCGCTTTTTGTGGAGGGCTTTCCCCCAACATGTAACCTATTTTGAAGATACTTTATGTAAGGATTTTCTGTAATGTTTAAGTCGCATCCAACACATATATATTTCTTCGTACTGTCGATCTTCATTGGTTCTTGGTTCGTCGCAGAACCGGTGTGCGCGGAATCAGTATATACGGTGAGAGACGTTGCCGTGGATGCGTCGTCAACATCTGCTGCGGAGGCACGCTCTGTTGCTTTGGCCGAGGGACACCTTATGGCCTTCGAGCGCCTGATTAGGCGTCTCGTGTTAGCAGAAGATCAAGTTCTATTGCCCTTACTCGAGAGTTCCAAAATCGCCGTTTTGACCGAGGGATTCGTAATAAATAAAGAGCTCGTTTCACCAACAAGATATAGAGCTAACCTAACTTTAGACTTTAATAAAAATGCTGTTCGTAATTTGTTGCGCGAAAGGCAAATCCGTTTTGCCGAAACTCGCAGTAGCAACATAGTCGTTTTGCCTGTATTCGATGCCGGAGATGGCCCTATCTTGTGGCTAGAGCCGGGTGATTGGCGCTCGGCATGGTTGGAGCGACCTACAGATGACGGCCTTGTCTCAATGATCCTGCCGTTAGGTGATGTAATCGATATGGCATCGATTGACGCATTGCAGGCATCGAAATTTGCACGCGATCCGCTCTTAGCCTTAGCTCATCGATACGGGACACAAGAAATTGTCGTGGCGTCTGCGTATCTGAGACTAACTAAGAGCTCTCCCCAAGAAGACAAAATTGATTCTGGTTCTACTCAAGGTAGATTGGTTGAGGGCGAGGGATCAGATTTGTCCGAAAGTCGGCGAATTCGGGGTGAAGTGGAGGGTGCAATTTTGGAACTAATGATTCATCGAGTTGGCGCCGCAGATGAACAAACATCGCTGGAGTCTTTACGCGGGGGGGCGGACGAAGCCTTGAAAGATTTTCTGGCCCGTGCGGTGGAGCGTGTGTTGAAGCAAGTGGAAGGATTTTGGAAGCAGGAAAATGTCTTGCGTTTTAGCCGTGAGAATAGGCTTAGCATGCTCGTACCCTTAAACTCGTTGCCTGATTGGGTCGAAATTCGTCGGAGGCTAAGCCAGCTGGCAGTTATGGTCAGTGTTGATCTCAATTCGCTGTCGCGGGATCGGGCTGAGGTTACAATAAAGTACTTCGGTGAAACGGAACAATTGCTGTTGAGCTTGCAACAATCCGATTTTGCTCTCAATTTCGAATCTCGCGGCTGGGTGTTGCAGACGGACGGTGCTAGCAGGCAAAGTGAATCCGGCGAGAAGGTTTTATAGCGGACTGATATGAGCATTCGAACTTATGCCGGTATATGGTTGGTGGCAATTGCAAGCCTGATCATTCTGCTGGTCCTTTTTCAGAATATTCTTTTACCCTTTGTGGCTGGGATCGCAGTAGCCTATTTTCTCGACCCTGTTGCTGATCGCCTGGAGCGGTCCGGTCTTTCTCGCACGTTCGCAACCAGCATAATTACTGCAGCGTTTATCGTCGTCGTTGCCCTGTTGTTAATCTTCGCGGTACCGCTCTTGCAGGGGCAGGTGGTCGATTTACTTAACAATTTGCCGGAATATTTCCAGGCACTCAGGGGATGGGCCGAACCATTGATTGAGCGCTGGGCTGACAAAATGGAGCCAGACAAGGGAGATCGCGCTGAAGCAGTTATTGAAAAATTTTCTGAGCGCGCGGTGCATTTCGTTCTGGGAATGTTGGGAGATGTCTGGGCAGGAGGTATGGCTTTAGTCAACTTTCTGGCGCTGCTTTTCATCACACCGGTAGTTACGTTTTATCTGCTTCGCGACTGGGATTCGATCCTCGCCCGACTGAATAAATGGCTACCGAGAGCCCAGGCCGAAACCATCCGAGAGCAAGCCCGTACCATGGACATCACTCTTTCGGGTTTTGTTCGTGGGACAGGCATGGTGTGCATAATTTTAGCAATTTTTTACGCCTCAACCCTCAGTATTGCGGGCCTTCAGTTCGGTTTGGCGATTGGTTTGGCTGCGGGAATTTTATCTTTTGTTCCTTATGTAGGGTCGCTCGGCGGATTAATTATTTGCGTCGGCCTTGCATTTCTTCAGTTTGATGAGGGTTGGCGCATCGCCATCATCGCCGCAATTTTTGTTGTTGGTCAACTTGCCGAAGGCATGTTTCTCACGCCCAAACTTGTCGGCGACCGCATCCGACTGCATCCGGTATGGGTCATCTTTGCTGTCCTCGCCGGCGGTACCTTGTTCGGCTTCGTTGGCATGCTGATTGCCTTGCCTGCTGCAGCGCTAATCGGCGTGGTCGTCCGCTTCGGTATTGACCAATATCTGGAAAGCAAGATTTATCTTGGTGACAAAACATTACAGTCGGATGAGACTTCCGAAACGCCCCCAAGCTAGCTCCAGTGAACACAACTCAGATGGGTATCCGAACGCGCGAAAACGTACAATTGCCCCTTGATTTGGGCCACCATACGGCATTGGGGAAAGAGAGCTTTATAATCGGCCCATGCAACCAGGACGCGTTGCGATGGATTGAGCGATGGCCCAATTGGCCGGCTACCGGTCTGGCGCTTTATGGTTCCATTGGTTGTGGAAAGACTCATCTGGCTGAAGTTTGGCGCGAGCGAAGTGCGGCGATATCGGTTGACGCATGCTCCCTAGTTGGGCGCGAGGCGGTGGACATTGCAATGGATAACACTGCTTTGGTGATTGAGGGCCTTACCGCTGATGTGCCGCAAAAGATGCTTTTGCACCTCTATAATCTGCTTGGTGAACGTGGTGGGCACGTCTTATTTACCGCCTGTGAGCCGCCGGCACGGATGGCTTTTGTGCTCCCCGACCTCATCTCTCGCATGCGAGCAATGCCGGCCATCGCCATCGCTGAACCAGACGATTCCGTGTTGAGTGGAGTTATGCGGAAAATTTTTGAAGACCGGCAATTACAGGTGAGTGAGGACGTCATTCACTTTTTATTGATCAGGATAGAGCGTTCCTATTCGGCCGCTCGTTCCGTTGCTGCTGAATTGGATAGACTTGCCCTTGCTGAGAGGCGGCATGTGACGATTCCTCTAGCGCGACGGGTCTTAGAAGCATGGGAAGGGCAATAAATTGCAATACACACCCCACATGCTAGTGCAAAAGGATTTGCCGCAAGCTACGAACATATTAAATGGCATCGAACCGAGCATGAAATATGGCTAATTATACTCCTTATGCTGAACCGGTCGGGCTGGAAGACTTCCTTCCCGAGGAGCGCTATATCAACCGCGAACTATCCTGGTTAGCCTTTAACGAACGTGTCATTGAAGAAACCGAGAACGCAGTATTGCCAATTTTGGAGCGACTACGTTTTCTCTCCATTTCAGCGTCAAACCTGGACGAGTTTTATATGGTGCGCGTTGCTGGTCTGCGCGGTCAGGTTGATGCAGGGGTTCGTCAACTCAGTCAAGACGGTCTGACTCCGTCGCAACAATTGAGCGCTGTAAACACTCGCGCAGGAAAATTAATGGCACGTCAGCAAAATTGTTGGCATGAGCTAAGAGGTGCTCTCGCATGCGCGGGTATTTCAATTTGCGAGCTCGACGATCTAGACCGGGAGGACAGTGACTGGACTGAGAAATATTTCATGAACCGGCTGTTTCCAGTCTTGACCCCGCTAGCCATCGATCCTGCACATCCCTTCCCGTTTATACCAAATTTAGGATTTGCGTTGGCGTTGGAATTAAAGCAGTTGCGCGATGGTGAATCACGCCCAGCGCTTGTCCCTCTGCCGGCTGGCTTGGGGCGATTCGTTCAGTTGCCGCCGCGACCAGGCCAAGCTCTGCGTTATCTGCCTATTGAACAACTTGTGGGGCGTTTTCTTGAACACCTCTTTGTCGGCTCGTCGATCGTTAGGGTTGGACAATTTCGAATTTTGCGAGATAGCGATATTGAACTTGAGGAAGAGGCCGAAGACTTGGTGCGCGTCTTTGAGTCCGCACTCAAAAAACGTCGTCGTGGCAACGTTATTCGCTTGGAAGTAAATTCCGGCATGGCGGTGGGACTGCTTGATTTTGTCGCCGGTAGTTTGGCGGTTAACAATAGCGGTATTGTAAAAATTGATGGCCTGCTAGGCATGGCAGACATCGCCGAGCTTATTGATTGTGGCCGTTCTGACCTACTCTTTCCACCCTACCAGGCGCGATTTCCCAAGCAGGTACGCGAGCATGGCGGCGATTGTTTTGCAGCAATCTGTGCGAAGGATCTGATCGTCCACCATCCCTATGAAAGCTTTGACATGGTGGTGCAGTTTCTTGAGCAGGCGGCGCGAGACCATAATGTTGTTGCGATCAAGCAAACACTTTATCGGACCAGCGATGAATCGCCTATCGTTAAAGCGTTGATTGAAGCGGCGGAGGCTGGCAAATCGGTCATTGCCTTGGTGGAACTAAACGCCCGTTTTGATGAAGAAGCGAACATTAAATGGGCGCGCAATCTTGAGCGGGCGGGCGCCCAAGTTATTTATGGCTTTTTTGATAAGAAGACCCACGCTAAGGCGTCACTTGTTGTCCGCCGCGAAGAAGATTGTATCCGTAGCTACGTACATTTCGGTACTGGCAACTATCACCCTATTACGGCAAAGGTGTATGCGGATTTGTCATACTTTACGTGCGACCTAGCGCTGTGTCACGACGTGGCCTATTTGTTCAATTATCTCACCGGTGGTGCACGACCTGATAAATTCGAGCGTCTCGCCGCTGCGCCCATTGACCTGCGTGATGAGATTTTGTCCCTCATCGAAGATGAAATCGTCCATGCCCAAGCCAACCGACCGGCAGCAATTTGGGCTAAGCTAAATGCACTAGTAGATGGTGAAGTGATCGATGCGCTTTACCGCGCATCGCAGGCAGGTGTTGCCATTGAATTAATTGTACGTGGTGTATGTTGTTTACGCCCCGGCGTTCCCGGGATGTCTGAGAATATTCGTGTTAGAAGTATTGTCGGGCGGTTTCTCGAACATTCACGAATCGCCTGTTTCGGTGCAGGGAACGGACTACCATCATCGCAAGCAAAAGTATACGTTTCCTCGGCCGATTGGATGCCACGCAATTTTGATTGGCGTGTCGAAGTATTGGTGCCGATTTTGGAAGAGACCGTTCATGCAAAGTTGATAGACGAGATCATGGCATTCAATTTGAAGGATACCGAACAATGTTGGTTATTGGGTCACGACGGTGAATATTCTCGTGTGAAAACCCATGGTGAGGGGTTCAATGTTCATGAACAATTTATGGCACCGACAGAAAATGTTGCGCCCGGTCAGGTCGAACTAAAAACCGTTCCATGCTGACATTTAGCTAATTTTGGGTGCAGCATATTATTCGGAACGAAATTCTGTTTTCTCCGCTCGGCGGGGGAGTTCGGACCGCTTGCGCGATTGCTTGCTGCGCCGACGCGACTCTGTGAGTTTGGTTGCTTCCGTGTCTTGTGGGATAGCAACAATTTGCCCATTGGCCACCGTTAATGCCACGCGCCCTTCCTTCAACGCTAATCCAAGTTCACCAAACAGTTCCCGCCGCCAACCGGTGAGAAGCGGGGAAGATTGGTCGCCGGCGGCAAATTGTTCGAGGTCGTTTACCGTGGCAACTAATTTCTGGGCTACGCCAGATTGCTCGCAACGCATCTTCAGTAGGACCTTGAGCAGGTCGAGAAGCGGTGCCAATCCTCGTGGTTTTTCCACTTTCTTTGGTAGGTTTGGATAACAATTCTTATCGAGCGCGAGGGCTTGGTTGACCGCTCTCAAAATGGCCTGTCCCATGTCGCTCTCTGCGACTTTTTGACTGATCGCACGCACTCGGGCGAGTTCATTTACATTGGTTGGAGCATGAGCTGCGATTTCGGTCATTGCCTCTTCTCGTATAACGCGGTTACGCGGCAAGTTGCGTCGCTGGGCCTCTCGTTCTCGCCAAGCTGCAACTTCGCGCAGGATGGCAAGAAATCGCGGTTTTGCGTTGCGGACCTTGACTCGTTTCCAGGCTTCTTCCGGTGGATTTTCATAGGTTGCTGGATTGGTGAGAATTCCCATTTCTTCGTCAATCCAGCTTCGTCTACCATTGTTTGCCAACTGCTCGGACAAGTGATCATAAATTGGTCTGAGGTGGCTGACATCAGCGACGGCATATAGAAGTTGGCGGTCGGTGAGCGGGCGTCGTGCCCAATCGGTGAAACGCAAGGTCTTGTCTATCTGCGCATCGGCGATGCGTGCAGCAAGCTTTTCGTAGCCAACAGAATCTCCGTAGCCACACGCCATGGCGGCGAGTTGGGTATCGAACAGAGGTTCAGGCAATTGGCCCGTCAAATGGTGAAATAATTCGACGTCTTGGCGCGCAGCATGAAACACTTTCAGGATATTTTTATTGCCGAGGATTTTAAAAAATGGTGTTAAATCAAGCTCTTTTACCAGTGGATCTATAATTACAGATTCGTTGGGTCCACCTACCTGAATGAGGCAAAGCTTGGGCCAATAGGTATGCTCACGCATAAACTCTGTATCGACTGTGACATATTCCGCGTTTTGCCAGATGTCGCAATATTGGGTAAGCAGTGCACTCTCGGTGATGACCGTAATGCTGTTCATCACTCAGCTCCGGCTTCAATTAGTAGGGATACAACGTTTTGATAGCCGCGCAGTCGGGCTGCGATCAGAGGTGTTTTCCATTTTTGCATGATGCTTTCAGCATTTGGGTTGGCGCCCTTGGAGAGGAGGAAGCGAACGGTCTCGATGCGCCCATATCGTGCGGCCATAGTAAGCGCAGTTCGGCCGTATTGGTCCGTACCATTTACATCGGCACCGTGCGCGGATAACAATTTCACTGTTTCAAGGCCATTATATTTTTTTGCCGCCATCATCAGCGGACGGCCGCTGTTCTTGCCACCTTTTGCCAAATATTCAATATCTGCGCCGGAATTTAGCAATATTTCTATAGTTTCATTGCGTAGCATCAGGGCCGCCCAATTAAGGGCGGGCCACCCCGCCCAATCAGCGGAATGTACGTCTGCACCTTTGAGCAGAAAAACGCGAACGGCGTCCGTGTCCCCCCCCTTTACGGCTTCGAGAAACGAGATCGTCCGTTCCTCTGCAAAAGCCGGAAGGGCAATTAATAGAAACGTCAGACTGTATTTGAATTGTCGTAACATGGAGTATTCTCGTGTTTACTCGAAAGTGGTCGATTCGGCCAGTGCAATGCGCCGGGAGTCTTGACAAAAGCCCTTGATCCATGTGCTTTCTCGCCCGCCGTTATATGACCTAAGCGGTTCGAGCACGGTTTATTCGGGAGCTAAAGAAAATGCATCGTTATAGAAGTCATACATGCCACGAATTGCGTGCTGAACATGTCGGTCAAGATGCCCGATTATCTGGCTGGGTGCACAGAATTCGCGACCACGGACATCTGGTTTTTGTAGATTTGCGTGACCATTACGGTTTGACCCAATGCGTGGTCGAGGCTGACCACGAGATGTTTAATGCGGTTAACCAATTACGGTCGGAAACGGTTCTTACCGTCTCGGGCCCGATAGTCCGACGCGACCCAGAAACTGTGAATACTCGCCTGCCTACCGGGGAGGTGGAGATGCGCATCCGCGATGTAGAAATCCTGAACCAGGCCGAAACTCTGCCGCTGCCGGTGCATGGTGATCACGAATATGGCGAAGAGTCGCGTCTGCGTTACCGATTTTTAGACCTTCGCCGCGAACGCATGCACAAGAATATCTTACTCCGAAGTGAAATCATAAATAGCATCCGCCGTCGTATGGTTGAACAGGGTTTCACAGAATTCCAGACCCCCATTTTAACTGCAAGTTCGCCTGAAGGCGCACGAGATTTTCTCGTTCCTAGCCGCATGCATCCTGGGCAGTTTTACGCCCTGCCGCAGGCGCCGCAGCAGTTCAAACAACTTGTCATGTGTTCCGGTTTTGACCGCTATTTCCAGATAGCGCCTTGTTTCCGGGACGAGGACGCACGCGCTGATCGTTCCCCAGGTGAGTTCTATCAGCTCGATGTTGAGATGGCCTTTGTAGAACAAGAGGATGTATTCAACGCCGTAGAGCCGGTTCTGCATGGTGTTTTCGAAGAGTTTTCTGATCAGGCGGTTACCCCGCTGCCTTTTCCGCGATTGGGCTATGCTGACGCCATATTGCGGTATGGCACAGATAAGCCAGATTTGCGTATCCCAACCGAGATTGTCGACGTCACCAAATTTTTTGCGCTCGACGAAGTAGCGTTCAAGGCCTTCAAAGGGGTAATCAATAAAGGCGGCGTGGTGCGGGGTATCCCTGCTAAAGGGGTCGCTAACAAATCTCGAAGTTTCTTCGATAAGATGATCGAGTTTACCCAGGCGTTGGGTGCTCCAGGTCTTGGCTATATCGTTTTCGAAAACGGTGTGGGAAAGGGACCGATCGCAAAATTTATACCCGACAATGTCGTCCAAAGCCTCAAGGAAGTTTCTAACCTCGGCGATGGCGATGCGTTGTTCCTAAGTTGTGATAAAACCGACCTCGCCGCTCGCTATGCGGGCGCGGTACGAGTCGAACTGGCGCGTCAGCTCAATTTGATTGAAGAGGGTAGTTTTCGATTTTGTTGGATCGTAGACTATCCGATGTATGAGCGAGACGAAGAAACCAAGGATATTGGATTCAGTCATAATCCTTTTTCGATGCCCCAAGGCGGATTAGATGCGCTAGAGAACCTGAATCCGCTAGAAATTCTCGCTTGGCAGTATGATATCGTCTGTAATGGCATCGAACTATCCAGCGGGGCGATAAGGAATCACCGCCTAGATATTATGGTCAGGGCGTTTGAGATCGCTGGTTATGAAAAGTCGGAAGTGGAGAGCAGATTCGGCGCGCTATACCAGGCCTTTCAATACGGTGCACCACCACACGGTGGTATTGCTCCAGGCATCGATCGCATAGTTATGTTGCTTGCTGACGAGCCAAATATCCGCGAGATCATTATGTTTCCGTTCAACCAAACAGCGCAGGATTTGATGATGGGTGCACCAGCGCCGGCAGCAACTAAGCATCTGAAGGAACTGAGTCTGAAAATCGACCTGTCGAAAAAGAAAGCGGCGGTGAAGGAAGAGAGCGATAGCCGAAAAGATGCTGGCTTGGATTAATGCAACGTGACTTAGGTTTTTGTGGTCGGCGAGTTTGTGGCATCCTTTGAGCGCACGGTTGGCATAACTTATTTAAATCACAGCAATCGATAGGTGCGGGAGTTCTCCTAGTCCTCCGGTAATTCGCTATGGGGCGCTCTTGTGGATTATTATGGCGAGGGAGCCCAGTGATTTTGTTATGGCGGGCCGTATCTATGATCGGTGGCTAAAATTCTTAGGCTGTATGATTTATGCTAAATGCTAATTTGGTAGGCTCCACGAATGTAGGCTAGTTCTCAGCGCGGTGCACTGCAACAAGTTCTGCGATCGTCTTCACGCACAGATCAGGTTGAGCATCCGAGGGCGGTGTCATGCCGGCGCCGCGCTCAGTTTGTCGGTTGATCCAAACATTGGCGAGACCGAGGGCTTGGGCGGGTGCTATATCATGATAGAGGCTTTGTGCGACATGCAGAATTTTGTTGCACGCGACGCCTCTTTCGGCGAGACGCATGAAGGCATAGCGAAAATTTTCGAATGCGGGCTTATAGCTGCCAACATCATCGGCAGTGACGATCAGGCGGAAAGGATTTCCAAGCAACTCATGCGTGCGCTTGAAGGAGGCATTGTCGACATTTGTGATAGCGGTGAGCAGGAAGTGTTCCTGCAAATAAGCTAAAGCTTCGCGGCTATCAGAGAAGGGTGGCCAGGTGCCGACGGAATACCCAAACTTGTCAAGTTCTTCGCGCCAAGCTGGCGCACCAAGGTCTTTTGACATCCTTACGAGCACCTCCGCTACGACATCGCGGTAGGAGAGGATGGGATTTTCGGTTTGAATGACTGTTTCGTAGCGAGCGTAAAGCGTGAGCAATGCAGCTTCATCGACGTTGACGCTGCAGCGCTCCCGCCAAGGTATTAATGCATCCAACATGCCACGCTCCCAATCGATCAGCGTGCCATAACAATCAAAAGTAAGAGCGGAGAAATCGCTCAAACGCATGGTTCACTCCCTATAGCGCCAATTCTTTCCAGGAGAGTTTAACACGCAGAAAAATGGGGTGCGCGTAAAGCGCACCCCACAAGTCCCAGTGGTATTTGCCGCGGGAGATAAACGGCCGTCAGGAACAACCACTGGTGGAGCCACAGGTATCACATTTCATGCAGGTGCCGTTCCGCACCAAGGTGAAGTTTCCACACTCCATGCAGGCTTCACCCTCGTATCCTTTCAGCCGGGCTCGGCGAATTTGTTCTAGTTCAATGTCGTTCTCAACTNCTTCCTCATTGGCTCGATCGNCNGCCATCGCAGCGGCAGCTGAGNCGAGCGGAAAGCTTTTTACTTCCACTCCATTGTCAGTAACTGTTCTGAGGTGGCTTGTAGATGTGGCATCATTTTCTAACACTCCACCATTGACGACCATTAGATTGCTTCGGACATAGCCAGCGCTGGTACCGTTNCTGCTGATCGCAGCGGCGAAATCTGGCACGCTACCACCCCCGAAATCATCATCNTTGGGTTCCGGCGCGTCACCTTCTGCTTCGCCCCGTCCGATGGTATCCGGCATCAAGTCCGCCGCTTCGGCATGAGACAGGTCGCTCCGCCCTAGATAGGAGATCGCTAGTTCGCGGAATATATAATCAAGAATGGAAGTGCTCATTTTGATAGCTTCATTGCCCTCCACCAGACCCGCTGGTTCAAAGCGGGTGAATGTGAAGGCGTCCGTATATTCCTCAAGTGGCACGCCATATTGCAGACCGATAGAAATTGCGATGGCAAAATTGTTCATAAGACTGCGGAAGGCAGCGCCCTCCTTGTGCATATCTAGGAATATTTCTCCCAGCTTACCGTCTTCGAATTCTCCAGTGCGTAAGTATATTTTATGCCCGCCGACGATGGCTTTTTGGGTATATCCCTTGCGTCTATCCGGTAGTCGGCGCCTGGAACCTTGGTGAAGAAACACCTGCTCGACTACCCGCTCGGCTACTTTCACGGTACGTTCGGTTTGTGGTTGATTTTCGATTTCCTCTACGAGATCGTCGCCGAGTGCCAACACGCTGAGAGGTTGCGACAGCTTNGCGCCATCTCGGTACAGTGCATTTGCCTTGAGGCCGAGGCGCCAGGACAATAGATAGGCCTCGGAGCAATCTTCAACGGTGGCGCCAGCCGGCAGATTGATGGTCTTAGAGATTGCGCCCGAGATGAAGGGTTGGCTCGCCGCCATCATACGAATATGGCTTTCGACTGAGAGATGTCGCGTGCCAAAGCGGCCACAGGGTGTGGCGCAATCGAATACCGGCAGATGCTCTTCCCTTAGATGTGGCGCACCTTCCAACGTCATCGCGCCGCAGCAATAAATGTTCGCAGACGTAATCTCCTCGTCACTGTAACCAAGCGCGGGCAGAAAATCGAAAGTTGGATCATCGATCTGTTCTTGAGTGAGGTTTAAGGCTTCCAGGCAAAACTCTTCACCGAGTGTCCATTTGTTGAAGGCGAAGCGTAATTCGAACGCGCTGCCAAGGCNTTGCTCAAGATTGTCGAGCACCGATNTGGTAAATCCACGCTCCGTTAGGCTGTCATGATTAATTCCCGGTGCCGTGAGTAAAGTGCCATGGCCTGTTGCGTAACGGGAGATATCTTCGACCTCTTCTTCGCTATACCCGAGTGCTTCTAACGCGCGAGGTACCGAGCGGTTGATGATACGGAAGTGTCCGCCGCCGGCGAGAGTCTTGTGTTTGACCAAAGCGAAATCTGGCTCGATCCCGGTGGTGTCGCAATCCATGATCAGGCCGATTGTGCCGGTCGGCGCGATCACGCTCACTTGCGCGTTNCGGAATCCATGGGTTTCGCCGAGTTTCTCCGCTTTATCCCAAGCGGCTCTCGCTGCATCGGCTAAGTCGGNGTCCGCTAGATTGCCGAGGTCGAGTGGTAGTGGCTTGATTGTCAGTTTTTCGTATCCCTCAGAAGACCCGTGTGCCGCTTTGCGGTGATTACGGATCACGCGGAGCATATCTTCCCGGTTCGCGTCAAAGCGCGGGAACGAGCCGAATTCTCCAGCCATTTCCGCGGAGGTTGCGTAGGCGGTACCCGTTAACAGTGCGCTTATTACGCCGCAGATGGCGCGCCCGCGTGGGCTGTCATAAGGGATACCGCTNGACATAAGGANGCCGCCGATATTCGCGAAACCGAGCCCGAGAGTACGATAGTCATAGGAACGCTTCGCGATTTCGCGTGATGGAAACTGCGCCATGAGGACGGAAATCTCCAGAGCAACTGTCCACAGACGAACCGCATGCTCAAACTCTGCGATATTTAGGCCGCCCCTATCGTTAAGAAAGGTAAGCAGATTAAGAGACGCCAGATTGCACGCTGTGTCGTCCAAAAACATATATTCTGAACACGGGTTCGACGCATTGATGCGTCCATCTACCGGGCATGTATGCCACTCGTTGATTGTATCGTCATATTGCACNCCTGGGTCAGCCGAGGACCAAGCNGCCAGGCCAATCTTGTCCCAAAGTTCGCNGGCTTTCAGNGTTTTCGTTACTTTGCCGTCTGTGCGCCTTATCAGTTCCCAATCGCTATCGCTCTGTACACTTTCTAGAAATGCATTTGTAACACGGACCGTGTTGTTGGCATTTTGCCCCGACACAGTGACATAGGCTTCCGACTGCCAATCCGTATCGAAAATNTCAAAATCTACGGACTGATAGCCTTGTTGAGCAAGGCGAATGACGCGACGAATGTAATTTTCCGGAATCATTGCCTTGCGAGCTAAGCGAATTTCCCTGCCGAGGGCCAAGTTGTTTTTGGGGTCGAAGCGAGCATCTCCATCGCCGTCGCGGCATGTAAGCATAATCTCATTTAAATGCTTGTTTGCGAGCTTTGAGCCGGTAACAAGGGCCGCAACTTTNTGCTCTTCATCAACCTTCCAATTAATAAATTTCTCGATATCTGGATGATCNATGTCGACAATTACCATTTTTGCCGCTCGGCGGGTGGTTCCGCCAGATTTGATCGCGCCCGCCGCCCGGTCGCCAATTTTCAGGAAACTCATTAGACCGGAGGATTTGCCGCCGCCGCTTAACGGTTCCCCGTCCGAGCGTAAATTTGAAAAATTGGTGCCAGTGCCGGACCCGTATTTGAATAGGCGCGCCTCGCGCACCCAAAGGTCCATGATGCCACCTTCGTTGACGAGATCGTCCCTAATGCTCTGAATGAAGCAGGCATGGGGTTGCGGATGGGCATAGGCGGATTTAGACGGATGCGTCTCGCCGGTTTCGAAATCGACGTAGTAGTGGCCCTGTGCCGGGCCGTCGATNCCATACGCCCAATGTAAACCGGTATTGAACCATTGAGGTGAGTTTGGCGCGCACATTTGCCGGCACAACATGTAGCGGGTTTCGTCATAAAAGGCACGGGCATCCGAGTCCGCGTCGAAATATCCGGCTTTCCATCCCCAATACGCCCAAGTGCCGGCCAAACGGTCGAAAACCTGCTTGGCAGATGTCTCGGATGTTTCACGTTTTTCTGGAGGCAGATCCGCCAGAGCTTTGCTATCGACCTCACGGCGCCACAGCCAAGTCGGTACATCTTTTTCCTCTACAGGGCGAAGACGGCAAGGGACACCGGCCTTGCGAAAATATTTTTGAGCCAAAACGTCGCAAGCAACTTGCGACCAATCGCTCGGCACTTCGATATCATTTTGAGCAAAGACGACGGAGCCATCGGGATGCCGAATCTCACTTTTTGTCTTGCGGAACTTCACATCGTTGTACGGTGATTCGCCGTCAACCGTGAAGACTCGATCTATCCGCATATTCCGCCCCCCAACTATTCTCTTCCCGACCCTATATTCAGCGTCCTGTAANGGGNCGGTTCTCGATTCNAGTCGAATAAACCTTTACAGCCCAACATTTTCGAGATNTTGTGTCCCAATCGTTAACNGGCCCAACATCTCGTTNTTNAGNCACGTTACGCCGTACCGATTTAGATGGCAACAAGATTTTGGGTCGGTGAAAACAATTAACACAATATACAGTGTGGGAGGGCCTGTGGATAAATCTGTGGCTAAATTGAAAATAAACTAAATGTACATTATAGTTTGTTTATCAGTAATTTATAGTAATAGGCTAAACCCATATTTAATTATACATGCGGAGTGACTTTAAAGTACGAACTAAACCTTTTGCTNAAGTCGAACAGTGGTTAAAAAAGATTTTTTTTCGAAAAACTCGTTTTTCGGTCGATCCGAGCATANTTGCCGTATCAGAGTTCTAGACGTATTAGGGNGCATCGTGCATTAATTAGACGCGCGCCAAAACCAATGTGCTGCGATGGATGGGCGNTAGCGTGATCCCACCAATTGCGCACTCGGAGATTGATTATGGCTACGATCGGCACCCGGATATTCACTATGATTAGGGGCGAATTCGTCGGCAGTGACGAGTTTCAAAATCGATATTACCGCGAAAAACGCACCCCCACAGGACGTCGGGAGAGACGGTGGGTTCTCTACGAGCGGGAAACGGAGGCCTCCAGCGTACCGCCTGCATGGCATGGTTGGCTGCACCACATCGTTAATGATACACCNGTTANAAAGCCTGCAGAGATTAAGTCTTGGGAAAAGCCGCATCTCCCTAATTTGACTGGAACCNCTGCCGCCTATCGCCCGCCGGGGCACATTCTTGGGGGCGGCCGGAGGGATAAGGCTACCGGTGATTATGAGCCCTGGCAGCCGGAGTAATACGTAAACTGCTAACTCATCTAAACGGCATGGGCGTTTTATTGGCATTTCGTCAATGAGAAGCCCGTCTGTGCTGTCGGGAGCGCATGGGGCGCGGGCCGGATTTGGATAATCGCGATCAATTTGATCGCGCAA
>PBDG01000034.1 GCA_002717225.1 Rhodospirillaceae bacterium
CCACTATTGCCGATGCTGTCATAGTCATTAAACCATCGAGTTAATCCATAGAGTTAAACTCTAGCATGCGGCTTTCACCGACGCGAGGATCACTGATATTCAGACCGAAGTGGGCTTGCTGAAGAATTTGGTAAAAGGCCGTTTTAATGAGAGAGTATTAGATCGGCAGGCAACCTCATTAAATCACTTTGTGCATGTCTTCAAGTCGGGTCGACCCAATTTTGGCGATGATACCACGGCGCAACTTACGCATTCCACCCAACCAGCGCTCATAATTTTTTGTCTTATTCCGCCGGTATTGCTCGACAACCGGATGAGGAAGAATGAGAAAGCGCTCTTCAGCAATGCCCTCCACCACGCTGTCTGCTACTTCACGCGCTGATATAACACCAGCCGGTCGATTCAGACAGACATCGTCTCCATAACCCAGCATCGGGGTCGCGACATACTGAGGGCAAAGGACAGAGACTTTAATACCGTCATCACCATGGGTGATGGAGAGCGCTTCGGCAAACCCGAGCGAGGCATGTTTGGTGGTTGAATAAGCGGCATCGCCAATCTGGTTAAGCAGGCCGGCCGCCGACACTGTCTGCAGGAAATAGCCGCCGCCCCGTTCTATCATGCCGGGCAGAGCGGCACGCGCGGCATATACATGAGCCATTACATGGACTTCCCAACTAGTTTGCCATTTAGCATTGCTCGCCGAAGTGACCAAATTCGATTCACCGAAACTGACTCCAGCATTGGAACAAAAAATATTGAGGGGCCCAAATTTGGCCTCAGTCCACTGCACAGCTTTTTGTATATCGATTTCCTTGGTCACGTCACACGCAATCGCCAAGCCACCGATCTTCTTGGCAACTGTCTCTGCCTTCTCTATGGCAAGGTCGGCAAGAGCAACCTTTGCCCCCTCCTCAGCGAAACGTTCTGCAAGCGCCCTACCAATACCACTAGCGCCACCGGTTATGATAACCGTCTTGTTCTTGAGTCGCATAACAACCTCTCCATAACGTGAATATCTTTGCTGGCTCGATGCACACCCGGCATGAATCTTCAATTGCAAATCGTAGATGTTATGCCCAGGCTTGGTTGTGATTGGTTTCGACTAAAATGGCCTCCATATAATAAATATTTTAATAAATAGCTTAGAAGCTGATTCGGCAGTTGTTGTCTCAACAAATATTGAGATATTTAGTTGGAAGGCTAGATATTACGCTCGCTCTTGGTCCGAAGTAACAAGCACAAAACTGGAGAGATGATAATCAATCATGTTTAGAATTATTTTCCACAATTGTCTGGCCTTAACCGCTCTGGCATCTGTACTTTTTGGGACGGCACCAGCTATGGCAGATAACGTGAGGGTGGACGATCCCTGGGCAAGGTCATCAATTGGAATTGAACGACCGGGTGTCGCATATATGACGATCCACAACGATGGAAATGAAAGCGACTGGTTATTGGCCGTGACGACACCACTAGCCAAGCGAGCGGAACTTCACGAAACTGCCCGCGAAGGTGAGGTCATGATTATGCGAGCCGTCGAATCGGTCGAAATTCCACCAAATTCGACTGTAAAACTGGAGCCAGGCGGTCTCCATGTGATGCTAATGTCGCTCCAGAAAATGCTAGTCGAGGGGGAATTCTTCGCCCTAACCTTGCACTTCGCGCAGGCCGGTGATTTGACCGTCAATGTCACAATTGCAGCTATAGCCGCCAATGAGGCGCCGGCAGTCATTCATGATCACGATGAACATTCCCATGATCATTAATTGCGCGCCATGACCCTGATCCGCTCTCTTACCGCTCTTGGCCTGTCGCTAGTCCTGATTGCGCCATTAACTTCACGGGCAGCAGATATTGGCGGGCCGTTTTCGCTCATTGATCATTATGGCAACAGAGTCACCCATGAATCCTATGACAGCAAATATCTACTGATATTTTTCGGATATACTTTTTGCCCAGATATTTGTCCGACCGAATTACTTGTCATGGGGCAAGCCTTAGACAAGCTTGGAAAAGACGCAGAACGAATTCAGGCGTTGTTCATCACCATAGACCCGGAGCGAGATACAACGGAAGCCCTCTCGCGATATCTGCCGAATTTTCATCCTGATTTGGTTGGCTTGACAGGAACACCGGAAGAAGTGGCGAAAGCCGCAAAGAGTTACAGGGTATATTTTCGCAAGGGCGAGATAGCGACTGGTGAGACAACATACCTGATGGCTCATTCATCCATCGTCTATTTCATGAACCCCGATAGCGAATATCTTACACACTTCGTTCTTGATCAGAATGCTGAAACGCTCGCTGAGCGAATTAAGGCAATTCTTGGCTCAGATTAGAAGGAAATTACAAATTATTTTTGGGTGGCGATTAAGCTAATTTAGCCTGCTGCTACGTAGGAACTGGCTGCCATCTGCGCCACTTGCACTACCTTAGGCATATCGATTTCTTCCAAATAGTCTGCTTCTTCAAAGGCTCCACTAGCTTTGATGGCCAATGCTAGTCCGATAGCTGTTTCCTGATCCTTAACCTCAATACGTACGACCACATCGTATTTTCCACGCACAAACGCGACATAGTCAGCGCTACCTCCGACAGATTTCAACAATTTTTTAACCGCAGCTTCGCGGTCGGAACCCGAAATAATCCCTTTAAGCGCATGAGGAGCATATTTTCCAAGCAACAGAGCTTTCATAATACCTATCCTTTATTGAGTTAGGCTATTGGTGGCAAGACAGCCAAAAATTGATTTCGGCCGCGCTTTAAAACTCTTGTAATTCATAAACATTTGCTTCTTTCCAACTCTCGATCAATACATCAAAAAGGTTGTTTTCTCATGGCTTTAGTTCATGCTTGGTCTTTAGATCAAGACAATGGAATTGAGGCCAAGGACTAAGAGCTTGAAAGAAATGGCGCGCCCGGGAAGATTCGAACTCCCGACCCCCAGATTCGTAGTCTGGTGCTCTATCCAGCTGAGCTACGGGCGCTTGAAAGCGGGCGGACAGTACTCAAATCACGGAAGTGCCGCAAGAGGTGACCGCCTATGTGCTCAAAAACCGCCTGTTTTAGTTTTTTCCCAGACCTTAGATATATGGGCAGTTTAGTGGAAGTCATTGTCACAAGTGGGAATCCTGCTTGTGAGCGGCCCATCATGGGGTTACTATCCTCCGTCTTTTTTAAGGCGGTGTGCCAGAATGCGGTCTTGCTGTGGAGTGAAGTCTTTTTCTTCGTGGTTGGTTGCAGTAACTGCGGTACGAACCAGCAAGACCTAGCGGCGGCAGCATAAGTCTCGAGGTAAATAGTAGCGGGTGGTTTCAGGTGATAGCACCTATTAAGGGTTTGTTTCTCATCCCGGCGGCAGCATTCGTCTTCACGGCATGTTCGTTCACCGAAGATGCTTTATGGCCGTCGCTAACCGGAGAAGATCCTTCCGGTTCCGGTGAACAAATTGAGATATTAGCCTCCGAAGCGGAGTTGCGCGATGAAGCAGAGTATGCAGCCTCATCCGAATTGGTTGGTGCGCAGCCGGTGACTCAAGTCTCCTATGAGCCCGAAAGTGCGCTGATGACTATTTCGCCAACAGGCACCTTTGTCGGTGCAAAGGTTGCTCAGCAGCGCTCCGAGTTGGAGAACCTCAAGGTCTCCGTGAACAATCGCCGAATTCAGTTTGAACAGGTCCGCAACACCGCGCGGCAAAATTCGCAAAACTATTTTGCTACCATCGCAGCAGTCACCGCACGGCTCAGGATTGGTACAACTCCTGGTAACCCGGTTCTGGTCAGCCAGTGGAACGCGGCGCAGAGCGAGCTCGACCGAATCCTAACTGACATTGCGGCGCTCAATACCCTCGGCAATCAAGTTGCTGCCGATTCTGCCATGTCGAGCTACCTCCTCGAATCCGTACGCGCAACATACGGGCTGCAAGGCGCAGTGGACGAAGACCACCGCCAGTTGTCGCTGATCGAGGACGAAGTCAACCGAAATGTGGTACTGATCAATCGCCTGCTGGGCGGGCTGCGCGAAACCATCGGCCGCTATACAAATTACGTGAACGCAGAACGAAGTAATCTTGGCACCCTTGCGCTCGCCATTAAGAATGGTGAGTATCTTGGTCCTAGCCTCGCCAACCGCAAACACGATTATAGCGGTGGTGAAGTAAACACTGCGGCTGTGGATCCACAGAACTTAGTTGACGAGCGCCGCCCGCTAGTGGTGATCCGCTTTGACCGTACCGATGTCGAGTTCAAGCAGGCGCTTTATACCGCCGTTTCTACTGCCCTTGAACGCCACCCGCAGAGCACCTTCGACCTTGTCTCTGTGGCACCCAATATGGGCAGCCCAGCAGATGTCGCGATCGCCTCCAACGCCGCCAAACGCCATGCAGACACAGTTCTTCAAGCCCTGAGCGAGATGGGCTTACCGAGCAACCGGGTGACCCTCTCTTCAACAACCAGTCCTAGTGTGCAAACTAACGAAGTTCACATCTACGTCCGATAAGATAGGCTGATGCTGGCACACCGAACGTGCTGGTACCACCTCGCCCGGATGTTCACCGGTTTGCCTACATTTCTCGCGTTTCTACTAATTTACGTTGCTCCCGGCGCGACCGAATCTGGAGAACCGGCCCGGACCAATTCGGCGATGATAACCGCAGCAAATCCTCATGCCGCGCGCGTCGGGCAAAATATTCTCGCTGCCGGCGGCTCAGCCATCGATGCCGCGATCGCGGCGCAGATGGTTCTTGGGTTGGTGGAGCCACAATCTTCCGGCGTCGGTGGCGGAGGATTCATACTGCATTATAACGCCGTCACAGGCGCAATCGAAAGTTTTGATGGGCGTGAAACAGCCCCCGCCGCTGCGACCAGCGATCTTTTCCGCAGACCCGATGGTGAACTGATGCTCTGGCCCGAGGCTGCCTCGGGCGGTTTATCGGTCGGTGTGCCGGGCTTATTGCGTATGCTGGAATTGGTGCACCGCAAACATGGCCGGCTACCCTGGGCACGTCTGTTTGAGCCGGCGATCCAACTTGCCGAGTCAGGATTCACGGTCTCGCCTCGCTTGGCCCAGTCGATCACCAACAATAAGGACCTAATCAATTTCCCAGCTGCCCACGCCTATTTCTTTTCCAGCGGCGAACCGCTTTTCGCCGGCACTCACCTTACGAACCCAGAATATGCCACGACGCTTCGTACCGTCGCTGCCGGAGGAGCCGATGCATTTTACCACGGTGATATTGCAGCCGACATCGCAGCCGCCGTGCAATCCGCCGTGCGCAATCCCGGTACCTTGTCGGTTGATGACTTAAAGAGCTACGAGGCACGTCAGCGACCCCCGGTCTGCACTGTTTACCGTATTTATACAGTGTGCGGGATGGGACCACCGAGCTCAGGAGGGCTAACGAATTTGCAAATCCTCGGATTAGTGGAGCGATTCGATATCGCCACCGCCGGAGCCAATTCGCTCATGGCTCTCCACATCATCACGGAAGCCAGCCGCCTCGCCTTTGCGGATCGCGGTCTCTTCATGGCAGATAGCGATTTCGTTGAGGTGCCCGTCGAAGGTCTTTTGGACCGCGCCTATCTTGCCGAACGGTCAGCACTGATCCACCTGGACAAATCGATGGGCAAAGCTGACGCCGGCGCACCCCCCGGTTCGAATCGTCGAGCCTACGCTATGCAGAATAGGGAGCACGGTGCCTCGACTAGTCATCTATCGGTGATAGATGCAGCAGGAAACGCTGTCTCCTTCACGACAAGTATCGAGCGCGCCTTCGGCTCCCGCCTATTTGTCCGGGGCTTTCTGCTCAACAATCAATTGACTGATTTCTCATTCCAGGCCCAGGAGACCGGCCAGCTAGTGGCCAACCGCGTCGAAGGTGGAAAACGGCCGCGTTCCTCCATGGCACCGACACTGGTTTTCGGTCCGAATGGTGAATTATTGCTCGCCATAGGCTCTCCTGGCGGATCGCGCATTATCGGCTATGTCACCCTAGCACTGATCGCTTCGCTTGACTGGCAAATGGATCCGCAGGCCGCCGTTTCTCTGGCTCACTTTATCAACCGTAATGGCGCGACGGAACTCGAAGAGGGCAGTCTACTGGAATCACTTGCGTCCCAACTTGAGTCAATTGGCCATGACGTCAAAATTCGTCCCTTAAACAGTGGGCTACATGGGGTTCTTGTAACCGCAAATGGCCTGGAAGGCGGCGCCGATCCGAGGCGGGAAGGCTTGGCCCTCGGTCACTAGGAGTAGGAGATCATGAAACTATATGACTGGAACGGCGCACCGAATCCAAGGCGAGTTCTAATTTTTCTAAAAGAGAAGAGCATTGCATTGCCAATTATTGAGGCCGGAACCGACAAGAGCGCCAAGCTAAAGGATGATTTCCTAGCCAGCGACAGACAGCGTACAGTCCCAGTTCTGGAGCTCGACGACGGCTCTCGAATCGGCGAGGCAATGGCAATTTGCCGCTATCTGGAGACGCTATATCCCGAACCATCCCTGATGGGAACAGACCCGCTTAATTGTGCCTTCGTCGACATGTGGGAGCGACGAGCCGATATAGAGGGTATTGGCGCAGTCGGTGAATTATTTCGGAATTCCCACCCAGCGTTCGAAGGACGCGGCCTTCCGGGCCAAACAGAGCGCATCGAACAGATACCCGAATTAATCGAACGCGGTCGCGCCCGCATAAACTGGTTTTTTGAGAAATTCGACACGCAGATAGGCGATAACCCCTTCATCGTTGGTGAAAAGTTTACGGTCGCCGACATTACGGCTTTCTGCGCAACAAATTTTTCTGAAAAGGTCTGTAAAATACNAATTCCTGGAAAATATAAAAATNTAAGNCGATGGTANGAAGCGGTATCCTCACGGCCCAGNATNGGTCAATGAAGCACTGAAGGCCTNGAGCAAGGNCNTTTTTTGTATCCAAGATANTTTGAGGTCCGACAAGCTCAGCAAATCTGCCCCANTTATTCCAACNGGNTCNTTTCACTGACCTTAACCTTATCCAGCAGANCGAAGTAAGAATCAAATATTGGNTACGCATCGATCATAAACGAAACACAAANAACACTTAGTCTAGGCCGNACGCTAAAGTTTGTAACAAATTNTGGCAAAAGTTGACGCNAACCATNNTGGCAACATTGACTTTTTCTCNCTAAATCCGTATAGACCTGGCTCCCTCAGAGCAGGCACATACATCCACCCTGGAGCTTGGCCATGCACTGGGATTGTTNTCGGAGACAAGCCCTTGAAGCGAACGTTTCAGCCCAGCAATATCGTGCGCAAGCGGCGGCACGGCTTTCGCTCCCGTATGAAATCCGTCGGTGGGAGGCGTATTCTGTCGCGGCGCCGGGCAAAGGGACGCAAACGCCTCTCGGTCTAGACAGATGGCTCTTCGGATCGCACATCTGAAGCGGCGGTCTGAGTTCCTTCATGCCGCGGCCAAGGGCCATAAATCGGCTATGCCAGGACTGGTCTTACAGGCTGTTTCTCCGGCCCACCAGCCGAAGGATGTGGAAATCTCGGAAGATACAGAAAATCGCTTTCGTGTCGGCTTCACCGCGAGCCGGCGGGTCGGCGGCGCAGTGGCGCGCAATCGCGCCAAGCGCCGATTGCGCGCAGCAGTGGCTCGTGTTATGCCGAAGCGCGCTAAGGCTGGCCGGGACTATGTGGTTATTGCCAGAGCTGCGACACTCGATCGGAATTTTGATGACTTGCTGCGGGATTTGGAAAAGGCCTTAGCACGGGTCGACGCGAAAGCCGCTGGAATTACCGAACCGCCTAATGCCAGATAAGGCCAACTGCGAGTCCGTTTTGGGAAAATTTGAGAAAGAATAGAGATTACGCCGTGCCCCTGAATCCCATCAGCCTTATCTTTTGGCTAGTAATCCGTGGCTATCAGTTGATGATATCGCCTTGGTTACCGCCTTCGTGCCGCTTTGAGCCAAGTTGCTCCCGTTATGCCCTGGAAGCAGTGCAGCGGCATGGACCACTATTCGGCTCCGGTCTCTTTATATGGCGTATGCTCCGCTGCAACCCGTTTGGCGGTCAGGGTTACGACCCTGTACCGGGAACACTTTTTAACCGCCGCACATCCAAGTGCCGCGGAAGCCGGCCGTAACCGAAGAGGTCGAAAAACTTAGATCATGTTCGGCGAAAGCAAACTAAATCTTGTACTTATCGTTGGCGCGGTGCTGGTAATTTTGGTCGGTTGGCAATTCCTGATGCCAGTCTTCTTCCCGCAGCCGGAAATGCCGCCGCACCAGAAGGCACCAACGCAGCACGAAACAGCAGCATCACAAACAGGTAATGGGCAAATTGGCGGCGTGAGCGCCACGGACTCGGCGCCGATGGCCGTGCGCGAGCGCTCTGAAGCAATCGCCAACAGCCAGCGCGTCACGATCGACGGCCGCCGAGTGCGTGGCACGATCCTGCTCAAGGGCGCGCGCTTTGATGACGTGGTACTCAAAGACTACCGCGAGCAGAAGGAAGAAGACAGCCCCAACATAGTTATGTTGAACCCACGCAACACGGAACATCCATATTTCGCTGAATTCGGCTGGACACAAGATTCGAATGGAACCGTCAAACTGCCGGATTCAGACGCAGTGTGGCAGACGGACCACACCCGGTTAACAACCGATTCGCCCGTAACACTGACTTGGGACAACGGCGAGGGTATTGTTTTTAAGCGTAAAATTTCGCTCGACGAGAATTTTTTGTTCACTACTGAACAAACACTAGAGAACAAAAGCGATCAGGTGGTCAATCTCTCGCCTTATGGCCTAGTCGTGCGGTACGACACCCCTGCTGCTGGAATGACCAGCATGTTTGCTGTGAATTCCGAGGAGTTCGTGCCCTGGGGCATGTTTGGCCACGGCGGCCTCGGCGTTCTGCAGGGGGTAAAGCAAGAATTTTCCTATGAAGACATGCGGGAAATCGGCAAATCAGAAATTCGCAGCAATGACGGCTGGGTGGGCATCACCGGAAAATATTGGTTGAGTGCACTGATCCCGGACCCTGATCAAGCTATCATCGCGAAATTTGAACACACTACCCCTGAAAACCGTGATCGCTACCAGGTGGATTACCGCTGGGAGGATTCGGTCGTCGTTCAACCGAACACAACCCGATCGATCTCGAATCATCTCTTTGTCGGCGCCAAGGAATTCAATCTTCTTGATGCCTATGAAGGGACGATTGGCGTTCGCGATTTCGACAGCGCGGTTGATTTCGGCTTGGTTTGGTTCCTTGCCCGGCCACTATACTATCCGATCGATTTCTTTTATCGCGCGGTCGGTAATTTCGGCGTCGCCATCCTACTCCTGACCATTTGCGTGCGTATCGTGCTCTATCCGCTAGCTAACAAGGCCTATGCCTCAATGAGCAAGCTACGCAAATTACAACCTGACACCATCATGTTGCGCGAGCGGTACAAAGATGACAAAGCGAAGATGAACACCGAGATGATGGCGCTCTACCGGAGGGAAAAGGCAAATCCCATGGCCGGTTGTTTGCCCATGCTGGTACAGATTCCCATATTCTTCGCGCTCTACAGCGTACTCTTCGCCACGATTGAAATGCGCCATGCGCCGTTCTTTCTGTGGATCGACGATCTGTCTGCGCCAGACCCACTAGTATTCATCACTGTTTTTGGATTGCTTGAATGGCCAGCCCCCGAATTCCTGCTAATCGGCATTTGGCCAATCCTGTTTGCCGTAACAATGCTGCTGCAAATGAAGCTCAACCCGCAACCGGTAGAGCCTTTGCAACAAAAGATCATGATGCTCCTGCCGATCGTCTTTCTCTTTATGTTCGCCCGCTTTCCATCGGGCCTCGTGGTCTATTGGACATGGAACAACGTGCTCTCCATTGCACAGCAATGGCTGATTATGCGGCGCATGGGCATCACCCGTGCCTCGCTCGCCGCCGATGCAGAGAAGATTAAGAAGATCAAAGAGCAGGCAGAGGCGGGCACCCTTCCGCTGCCGAGTCGCTCCCGTCCTTCAGCGAATCGCAAGCGCAAACGTCCAGCCGATAAGCGTGGAGATAGCGCTAAACGCCGCAAGCCCAGCACACTGGGAGAACGCAATAAGCCCAAAGAGCGTAAAGAGCGTAAAGAGCGTGCGCCGGCATTGACCCCCCGCAAGAAGAGTTTCCGCGAGCAAGCGGAAGAGATGCGTCGCGAGAAACTCCGACGCAAGCGGCGGAAGGCGCAGGAAGCCGAGGCGAAAAAGCGAACGAAACGGCGCGCTGCTGCAAACCCAAAGAGCAAATTAATAGACAAGAACGCCGAAGAGCCGGCGGAAAAGAAATCCAAACTAAGCCGTCGTCAACGCCGCGCCGCGCAGGCGGAAAAGCGCGAAAAAGAAGGCGCGTCGAGGAAAGAAAATGAGGACGATACATGGCAAGAGGGCAAGAAGCCTTCATCGCGCCCGGCCAAGGGCAAGAAACCGGCGCCCAAGCGCTAGAGAACGGACGCAAGCTGTTCGCCCGGTCCTGCCGGTTCGTCAAGGGGGCTGCCACGATGAGTGGTCTGCCCGATGCCTTCCTACCGGAAATCGCATTTGCCGGCCGGTCCAATGTTGGCAAATCAAGCGTGATCAACGCGCTAACTGGCCAGACGGCGTTAGCACGAACATCAAACACGCCGGGGCGCACGCGGGAAGTTAATTTTTTCGAACTTGAAGACAAGCTAATGCTTGTTGACCTACCAGGCTATGGCTATGCCAAGGCGCCCAAGGGTATCGTCAAGGCGTGGACCACACTAGCAGAGCAATATCTTAAGGGGCGACAAACATTATGCCGTGCCTGTTTACTCATCGATGCGCGACGCGGCTTCATGGCCAGCGACAAAGCGGTCATGACGGCATTGGATGAGGCAGCGGTCTCTTACCTCGTGGTTACAACCAAAGCCGACAAATTGAAAATCGAACAGTTGGAGAAGCTGTTGCGCGATCTTGAAAACACGCTTAAATCCCACACTGCAGCCTACCCACAAACGCTGGCGACGAGTACTCGTACGGACCAAGGCATCGCTGAATTACGTGCTCATCTCGCCACACTGGCGGGTACGGGCGGAAATCGCTAAGGTCCATTGTCATGACGACGAAGAATATTAGCGAAACCAAAAAATGGCTTCGTGCTGCCCAGACGATTTCTGAAGCTCTGCCCTATATGCGACGCTTTGCAGGGCACACCTTCGTTATCAAATATGGTGGCCACGCCATGGGGGACGCGCCGCTGGCAGAAAATTTTGCCAAGGATGTCGTATTACTCAAGCAGGTCGGCATTAACCCCGTGGTAGTACATGGTGGCGGCCCGCAAATTGCCGAAATGCTCGAGCGTCTCGCCATCGAGAGCAATTTCGTGAATGGCCTGCGTGTCACGAATGCGGCCGCGATCAAAGTTGTCGAGATGGTGCTCTCGGGCACTATCAACAAAGAGATCGTCAGCACCATCAATGCCGCCGGCGGTACAGCCGTGGGGCTTAGCGGCAAAGACGGGAATTTGCTTGAAGCGCGACGCGTGATGCTTGCCGATAACGACAATCCAGATGCCCTAGGCTTTGTAGGCGAACCAGAAAAGGTTAATACCGGCGTTCTGAAATCTTTTGAAGAATCGCACATCATCCCCGTGGTGGCGCCAATTGGCATTGGGAATGAGGGTGAGACCTACAATATCAATGCTGATACCGCTGCAGGAGCGATCGCTGCGGCTATGTCAGCAGCCAAGCTTATCCTGCTAACGGACGTCGCCGGCGTGCTCGACGCAGACGGCAATCTGATCAGTGAGTTAGACGTTGCCGAAACGAAAAAGCTTCTGATGAGCTCGGTCATCACTGGCGGCATGATCCCCAAACTACAAACCTGTCTCGCAGCGCTCGGCGGCACGTGCGAAGCAGCCCATATCCTCGATGGCCGCGTCCCGCACTCGCTACTGCTGGAAATTTTTACCTCCCATGGAACCGGCACCATGATCCTGCCGAACAAAAGTTGAGAGAATATTCAGCCCGCCCGCTGCAATCGTTCTATAAAGCGCTCGCGTGCCGGTGGTAAACCCGATTCGGCGAAGATATGCGCAGCAAGAACCCAGCCGGTCAGGTATAGGGCCTCGCGCAATGCTTTCTTTTGCGGCATAGCTGAATTGGAACTCCACAAAAACTCGGGAAGCGGAAGCAATTTGTCTCGCCAATCTCGACCGGCAGCTGTCGAGACCGCACGGCCTGTGCGCGGCGACACATAGCGTAGATCCGCGACCTCTCCTGTGACAGCGCAGGCTGTCAGATCAAGGCCGAAGCCAAGCTCCGCCAATAACTCTAGCTCAAATCGGGCATACGATGCGCCCCATCCATCGTCATGCGCAATCTCATTTCCAAGTTGCGCAAAATGCAAATAAAGCTCTGGGTATGGATGACGCTCTGGGAGCACCGCCTCGACCAGTGCACAGGCCGACGAAAGCGCAGAGAGGCGTAACGCATCGTCCAAAAGCTCCGACGCATGAGCCTGCAACAATTCGCAGCGAAAATTACCAAGATGCGCCTCAAGGCGTGCCCTCCAAACAGCACTTACCAAATTTCCTGTCTGGAAAAGTCCTCGGGCGCGCAGCCCCTGGCCTCCTCGCACCAAGCCGGCATGCCGACCATGTGCCTCGGTAAACAGCATCACCAATGACGAGTTTTCACCGTGCCGGCGGGCTGACAGAACTACACCTTTGTCACTCCACTCCATGTCACGCATATACCATGCGCCGAGTTATTCAGCGCACTAAAAGAAAAAATTTCCCGTATATGTTTAAATAAATTTAATCTTGGTCGCATCAGAATTATTCCAACTTCTCTAGATCTAGGGTGAAGCGCGGTTTATGCTTTAATGCGGCAATAAAGCGACCAATTTGATCATTCGAGAGTTCTTTACTGACACCAATGGTATCGGCAAGCTGGCAAAGAAGTCGCCGGGAACTTGGGCAAACTGAGCTAACTGTCAAATTCAAGACCGATTTCGCGGTAGCGTTCCGGATCATCACGCCAACCTTCCCGTACTTTCACGAAAAGAAAAAGATGTACTTTGCGCTCCAGCAGCTGTTCCAGTTCTGCGCGCGATTGTTGACCGACCGATTTGATTAGCTGGCCACCTTTGCCCAGCACCATCGCCTTATGCGAATCACGAGTAACGTAGAGGGTTTGCTCGATTCTAACCGAGCCATCCTTGAGCTCACGCCAGCTCTCACCTGCGACGGCAAGCGAATATGGCAACTCCTGATGCAATTGTAGGAATAACTTTTCGCGCGTGATTTCAACGGCCAACAGACGTTCGGAAATATCGCTCAACTGATCTTCTGGATAAAGCCATGGCCCTTCAGGAAGCATTCCCAAAAGATGATTTAATAAATCCTCCACCCCATGACCCTCTAAAGCGGATATCATGAAAATACGCTCGGTCGACACGTTATCTTTCAACGCAGCTGCAAGTGGTAGCAATTTCTCTGGCGCCACCTGGTCAACCTTATTGATGGCAACCTGCGCCTTGCAGCCCAGCTGATTGAGATTCTCCCGGATACGCTCGGTATCGAAATCGAGACCGCGTGTAGCATCAACTAATAGAAGAACTATATCGGCATCTTTCGCGCCTCGCCACGCCGCGTGCACCATGGCACGCTCCAAGCGCCGACGGGCGTTTTCGAAGATCCCGGGTGTATCCACCAAGACAAGCTGCGCCGCACCTTCCACACGGACACCCCGCACGCGCGAACGGGTCGTCTGCACCTTGGGCGAAACGATAGTAACTTTAGCGCCGACCAAACGGTTAACCAGGGTCGATTTGCCGACGTTAGGGGCCCCGAGAATGGCCACAAAACCAACACGGCTGGGCCGCTCAGTTTCAGCCATTATCGTCCACTATTCGCTGCAATAATTGCTTTGCCGCCGCCTGTTCGGCGGCCTGCTTGCTTCCGCCCGACGCCACAGCACCTGGCATATCGCCGACCCGCGCCTCGATCTCGAATTGAGGCGCATGGGCCGGTCCTTGCTGCCCGGTCAGATGATAGCTCGGCAACACGCCATAATTTTCCTGCGCCCACTCTTGTAGAGTTGTTTTCGAGTCTCGGGGTGGATTTTTATCTTCGGCCATGGGTGCCGACCAGTACTCACGCACAAAGTCTGCGGCTACTTTATAGCCACCATCAACAAAAAGAGCTCCGATAACCGCCTCGCAGGCATCCGCAAGATTAGCGGAATTTTCGCGGCCACCACCTTCGTCTTCACCCTTTCCGAGGATTAAATACTCTCCAATATTGAGCTGGCGCGCGATACGCTCCAGCGCTTCGCGGCGAACCAATGCAGAAAAGCGACGCGCTAACGCGCCTTCGCTCTCCCTGGAATATTGTGTGTAAAGCATATCGGCAACAGCAAGGCCAAGTACCCGATCACCGAGAAACTCGAGCCGTTGATTCGACCGGATATTTCCTTTGACCGCACTCGGATGGGTAAGTGCGCACGCCAACAAGTACCTGTCCTTGAAGCGATGGGACAGTTTTTCTTCGAGTGCGACAGCTATAGTCTGGATCCTAACCTTCCCGGCTGAAGATGGGGCCTCCCGGCGCTCTGACACTAGTCCACCGCGTCAAACAGTCGCTCGACCCGAGTTGCCTTGCCCCATTTCCAAATTTCCCAAATCTCCGCTGCACCATTGGTCGAATAGAAAATGAACTCGGCTCTGCCGATCAAATTTTCAGCCGGTATAAATCCGACCCCCGAATAGGAATTATCGAGACGGCTATCAAGCGAATTGTCGCGATTGTCGCCCATGGCAAAATAATGTCCTTCGGGTACCTTATAGACTGGTGTGTTATCGAGATTACTATTGGGGTTAGAGTCAAGAGTGTGATGTTCCGCACCGCCCGGCAAGGTTTCAACATATTGGGGAATTGAGCTAGTACGACCGTAAAGGTCGGTTTCGGAGAAGTTTTTGATTTGTCTACGCTCGATTGCCACATCATTGACATAAATCAAGCCGTGTTTGAGCTGGATCCTATCCCCAGGAAGTCCAACGATGCGCTTGATATAGTCGGTCTCGTTGTCTCGTGGCAACTTGAACACTGCAACATCGCCGCGCTCCGGCTCGCTACCAAACAAGCGGCCAGAGAAGAGATCAATGCCCCAGGGTAACGAATATTTACTGTAGCCATAGGCATATTTTGAAACGAACAGATAATCTCCGACCAGGAGAGTCGGTTTCATCGAGCCGGATGGAATGTTGAACGGCTCGAGTGCTACCGTGCGTACAATCATCGCTGCTATCACCGCATAGGCTACGGTGCGAATTGTATCCCAGAAACCCGAACTCTTCTTCTTCGGTTTTATGCTAATTTTGCTTTTGGCCATATTGCTCGAGAATTACCGTTCGTATTGTTGCTCTCGACATAGAAACACCCTTATTTTTGGTTACCGCGCTTGTGTTGCTCTGGCGGCACGGCGGCGGCAGAAATAATAACGATGGCCTGAGCTGTTGGCGGTTCATCGGTGAGAGAAACTTCTATCTGCGTGGTCATGCCTGAGGGAGTTAGGGATTGCAAGCGTTCCTCGGCGCCACCCGTGAGCCGCATGGTGGGTTTCCCACTCGGTAGATTGATCACCTCCATATCACGCCAGAAGACCCCTCTACGAAATCCCGTACCAAGCGCCTTGGAACAGGCTTCCTTTGCGGCAAATCGTTTGGCGTAGCTTTCGACTCGTGCTGCACGGCGCTCAGACTTTGCCCGTTCACCTTCGGTGAAAATTCGGTTGGTGAAGCGCTCGCCAAATCGCTCCAGTGTACGCTCGATGCGACGGATATTGATCAGGTCGCTGCCCAGACCAATGATCANGGCGTCATCCAGTTAATGGGAGTTCGCTTATCTACCATTTTGCTTACCCGCTANTNGGCCAATATGTGGCACCGTAGTAGACGGACGTNCATTGTTGCGCGTCGCGGGTTCCGGAATTGTCAGATCGTCAACCGCGTCGATCGAGTGATCNGCAACGTCCTNGACATTCGCGTTTGCCGCCTGAGCTTCGCGTGCGCGGCGCTCTTCCGCCAGGACCTGCTGGCGCTTGATTCGACTGGTATGACGATGATTCTGATAATTGCCGATCGCCCGCCGTATGGGAATATAGAATACCACCCATGCAACTGCACCAGCCGGAATACCACCGATGATCATCGGCACGGCGATCGCATCAAATTGATCAAAGATCAGAGTTAGGCTGAGATCGGTGAACCGTATCTCAGGCATGTCGCGCCCGAGAATCTTGCTGCCAAGCCACAAGACACCAAACCAAATTCCTGGAAAAGTCCAGGGATTACCAACGGCGGTGCCAATCGCCGAGGCAAGAAGATTTGCACGCAACGCCCAAGCGACAATACCTGCTATCACGAAGTGCAAGCCGATAAACGGCGTAAACGATACTGCAGCGCCAAGCGCAAAACCGCAGGCGATAGTGTACGGCGTACCAGGAAGACGCTTGATGCGGAAGACATAATATCGTCCCGCCCGGCGCCAACCCATGCGCGGCCAAATAATCTCTAATATGCGGAATAGGATGGAGCGCTTGCGTCGGCGCCGGAACACGCTCATGACGCGCCTCCAATAAGCCAAAGCGCCGCGGAAGGCTGGAATCCAACATATTCGCGGCGATTCACCGCTTCCTTCGTCATCCCTCTCCCCTTCACGGGCCTGCTTTGCTTTTTGTTTGGCCGCAGACCGGTAAGATACCGGAACAAAAGGGATTTGTGCAAGCTGTCCGCCTATTCGATGAAGCTCGCGATTTCGTAAAAATCCTTGCGTCTAATATCTGGCACTCTAGCCCCTTCGGCCGGATAGCCTGTAACAACAATCATTACCGCACGCTCATTCTCTGGGTGGCCTATCAATCTGCGCAAAAAGCTCATCGGATTGGGTGTATGGGTCAGGGTGGCGAGGCCGGCATGATGCAAGGCGGTCAACAGGATGCCAGTGGCAATGCCAACGGTCTCGCCAGCATAATATTGCTTTATGCGTTCGCCGTCGGTGTCGAGAGCGTACTTAAGCTGAAAGATGACAATCAAATAGGGTGCGGTATCAAGATTAAGGCTTGTGTTCGTCGGTGCCAAGCGGCTCCAACGCCTTGAGCCAAGCTTTTGGCGCACGGCTGTTATAAAATTTACGCTCCTCTTTCTCTGCCGCATCGCGGATGCGTTGCTTCATCTCTGCATTTTCTACGATTGTGAAATGCCAAGGCTGCATGTTGGCGCCGCTCGGCGCCATCCCCGCGCTGAGCACACATTTTTCGATAAACGCGCGCGGCACCGAGCGAGGTGAAAAGGTGCGTACCGTCCGACGGCGGCTGGCTTCACTGTAGAAAAGCGCGGCCCGCTGTTCCATCTGATCACCATCGCGTACAACATACCCTGTAAGTGGCACCTGTCGACATTTCGTCACATTTTTTACCCCCGCGCCCGTTCAACGCTGCTTACACAGGGTACAGCGCGCAAAGTGGCAATGACATCAGTGAGATGACGTGCATCCTGCACCTCAACATCGACAAGAAAATCAAAAAATTCGGCGGAACGGTTGGTGATTTTTAAGTTATTAATATTACCTTTGCTCTTGGCGATCGACATAGCCAATTCGCCGAGCGAACCGGTTTCATTGGCAACAACTAGGCTCAATCGGCCTACATGTACGCTGTTGTCCGCTTCCTCCCGATCCCAGGAAAGGTCTAGCCAACGCTCCGGTGTATCACTGAAGCTGACAAGGGTTTCGCAATCGATGGTGTGTACAGTGACGCCCATGCCAATGGCGACGATGCCAACGATGCGATCCCCCGGCAATGGACTGCAACAATCGGCAAGATGCACCGCCACCCCAGACTCCAAGCCACGAATGGGAATTGCCGCATCGCCCGCCTTGGCAATGCCTGAACGGCCACGCACGAGCGAGAGAGCGCGCGACGCGACACCGGTTAGGCGACGGGCGGGAAAGCATGCATCACCAAAATCCTTGCCTGACAGGTTGCCCTGGCCAAGAGCAGCATAAAGCTCAACTTCAGTCTTCAATTTAAGTCGTGGCAATGCCTGCTCTACAACTGCTTCAGCAAACGGTTCACCCGCTTCACGAAATATTTTTTCAGCAATCGCACGACCGAGCGCTTCATATTCCTTTCGCTGCTTCGATCGGACGAAACGCCTAACGCTGGCGCGCGCCTTTCCAGTAACCAGAAAACTTTCCCACGTGGCCGAAGGCGACGGTACAGTGGAACGGACGATCTCTACCTGATCACCGTTAGAAAGCCTAGTGCGGAGCGGCACCATGCCGCCATTAATTTTTGCGCCTACACAAGTGTCACCGATATCGGAATGGACTGCGTAGGCAAAATCCACAGGGGTCGCACCGCGCGGCAAGTTGATCAGGTCGCCATGAGGCGTGAAACAAAATACTTGGTCACGAAACATTTCCAGCTTGGTGTGCTCCAAAAATTCCTCGGGTCCAGCCGCATTATCAAGAATATCCAGGAGTTCACGAAGCCAACGGTATTGCTTTCCGTCGCTGCCCGCATCGGCCTGTTTAAAAGCCCAATGTGCTGCAACGCCGAGTTCAGCCTCCTCATGCATTTCGCGAGTGCGAATCTGTATCTCGATACGCTGGCGCTCTGGCCCCATGACGCTCGTGTGCAAAGAGCGGTAGTCATTAGGCTTGGGTGTGCTGATATAATCCTTGAACTTACCTGGTACCATCGGATAGGCCCCATGGACCAAACCAAGTGCCCGGTAGCAGTCGGCAACATCTTCAACAATAATGCGAAAAGCAACGATGTCCGACAATTGTTCGAAGGCGATGTTTTTGATTTCCATTTTGCGCCAGATTGAATAGAGCCGCTTTTCACGACCCTCAACACTGGCACGCAACCGATGTCCGGCGAGCATATCGCTTAGTGCATTCAAGATACGTGTTACGATATCTCCGCTTTCCTGGCGAAGAAACTCGAGACGCGCATTTACCGAATTACGCGCATCCTCATTGATCTCGGCAAATGCCAGATCCTCAAGCTCCTCCTTTATTGTCTGAAGGCCAATGCGCTCAGACAGCGGCACGTAGATATCCATCGTTTCATTGGCGATACGCCGGCGCTTAGTCTGGTTTTCGATAAAGCTGAGCGTGCGCATATTGTGCAGCCGGTCTGCAAGCTTAACCAGCAGTACGCGGATATCCTGTGACATGGCAAGTACGAATTTCCGGAAATTCTCCGCGTGCCTAGTCTGGTCCGACTGCAATTCCAATTGACTAAGCTTGGTCACCCCATCGACAAGTCGGGCGACAGGCGCACCAAAATGATTTTCGATCTCGTCGAGGGAAGCGAGGGTGTCTTCAACCGTGTCATGCAGAAGCGCTGTCACGATAGTATCACAATCGAGTTTGAGCGTGGTCAATATGCCAGCGACTTCGAGAGGATGGGAAAAATATGGGTCGCCGCTGGCGCGGGTCTGGGCGCCATGGGCTTTGAGAGAAAATACATAGGCGCGGTTGAGTATGCCCTCGTCCGCAGTGGGATCGTAGGCCTTAACGCGCTCGACCAGTTCGTATTGACGAATCACTGGGTGTCATGCGCCCGGCCTGCCCCTGATTTTCCCCGGCCGTTACCACAATCCGATAGGTGCCCAGCCCAAGGAGCCCGTTCAAGGACAATTCGCGCTCAAGCCTCCTCATCTGCAGATGTAGGAGCAGTCCCACTGCCTTCCACACCATCGTCAACGCTCGGTTGGAACACTGCATCAGCGCCAACCGTAGCTGCTTCAGCTTCATCACTTTGGGGAACCTGAGACGAGGTCACACCCGCCCAGGCCTGCTCCGCCGAGAGAACCGCGAGGTTCTCTTCTTCTGGCTCGTCCAGATCCTGATCCACGTCGGCGCCATGTTCCATCTCATATTTAAGCGCCTCCAGTTCAATCGTCTCGTCGGCGATTTCGCGCAACGCAATTACCGGATTCTTGTCGTTGTCCCGTTCCACCGTTAGCTGGGCGCCAGAGTGGATATTCCTCGCCCGGCGGGCGGCAAGCAGAACCAACTCAAACCTGTTGGGGATCTTATCGACGCAATCTTCAACGGTTACACGTGCCATATTACGACACTCCATATTGGGAAAACAAAAGCGGATCGGAAGGGGCAGAACCTACCCGTTCACCCTCCTCCATGCAAGTAATCACGTATTAATGTCCGTATTCCGCCATATACAAGCCCCGTCTACTGCTCCAAGAGAGCAATATCCTGGCCTTCCGGTAATTGGGCTATAATATCGTCGATATGCCATCCATTTCGAGGATCACGCCAATCGGGAGCGATTTCGGCAAGTGGGAGCAATACAAAGGCGCGATCTCCAAGACTGGGGTGGGGCAATTGCAGTGCAGGACTAGTGTTATCGGCCGGAAAGTCGAGTATTTCACCCTCAAAATCAATGAGATCTAGATCAAGAATCCGCGCTGCGTTGGGTACGCTTCTTATACGCCCAAATTCCAACTCAATTTCGAGCAACAACGCCATCAGCTCGCGCGCGGAAAACTTCGTTTCCAATTGTGCAACGCCATTAACATAATCGGGTTGCGCCGCTGCAGGTACTGGCGCGCTCCGGTACCAGCGTGATCTATCAATTACCTTGATTCCTCGGGTTTCCAGCCGGCATAACGCCGCTTCCAGGTTGGCCTTCGGCGGGCCATAGCGATCGCTAGCGAGATTGGCGCCCAAAGCAATGAAGATCATAATTTGATCCACCAGACGCTGAGGGGTTGCCCTAAATGGTAGCTCGGCATAGATATAAACTTAAATAGAGACTGCATTAACACCAAATCGATTTGCAGCCCTTAGATTATCTCAACCATCTGACGATGGTTTACGAATCGTCTGCGAAATTTTTTAATAGCGGTATCCCAACCCATGGTTATGTTTTATCCGGAAGAACGTATCGGCCTATTTATTGATGGCTCCAACCTCTACGCTGCCGCTCGCGCACTCTCTTTCGATATAGACTATAAACGCCTCTTGAAAGCGTTTGCGAGCAAAGGGCGACTCATTCGAGCATTCTACTATACGGCTTTGATTGAAGATCAGGAATATTCTCCCATCCGACCGCTAGTCGATTGGCTTGACTACAACGGATACACCTTGGTTACCAAACCAGCCAAGGAATTCACTGATTCCATGGGGCGGCGTAAAATCAAGGGAAACATGGATATCGAACTGGCGATCGATGTGATCGAAATGGCGCCAGTTCTGGACCATATCGTGCTGTTTTCCGGCGATGGCGACTTCCGCCGCCTCATTGAAGCGGTGCAGCGCCAGGGTTTGCGAGTAAGCGTGGTCAGCACCGTACGCTCCCAACCGCCCATGATCGCCGACGAACTGCGCCGCCAGGCCGACAATTTCGTAGAATTGTATGACCTGCAACAGGAAATTGCACGTGCGCCGCAATGGCGTGAGGGAGAGAGAGAGGGCGAGACCGAAGGTAGTGCCAGCCCGAGCCCAGCGCAGATGCATGAAGGTTTTGCTGAGGAAGAAGGCGAGGATTATCCCGACGGCATTTATGACGACGAAGAAGATTTAGCTGACGCACGATAGTCATGTTGCGCGCGCCGGGTCGTGACTGCAATGGCTGCCCCCGTCTTGTTGTCTATCGCCTGGAGAACCGTAAGGATCAACCTGACTGGCATAATGCCCCTGTCGAAAGCGCCGGCTCACTAGACGCGCAACTGCTAATCGCCGGTCTGGCACCAGGGAGACGAGGCGCCAACCGCACTGGGCGGCCGTTCACTGGTGATTTCGCCGGTGACCTGCTTTATTCAACGCTGATCAAATATGGTTTCGCCAAGGGCAATTACGCAAGAAATGCGAATGACGGCATGAGTTTTATCAATTGCCGCATCACTAATGTGGTGCGCTGTGTGCCACCACAAAACAAACCGACAACCGCAGAGATCACTGCCTGTCAGCCTTACCTGAAGAGCGAATTTGCTGCCATGCCTAATTTGCGCGTCATTCTTGCGCTCGGCGGAATCGCTCATCGAGCTGTGTTAAAAGCTCTAGGCCATAGGGCAACAGCCCACAAATTTGCCCACCACACCGAACACCAGCTTTTACCCAATCTTACCATGATAGACAGCTATCACTGCTCGCGCCTCAACACCAATACAGGGCGCTTGACCGAATCAATGTTTCACCATGTGTTCGACGAAGTCCGCACTCGGCTTAATATTGCAAGTTAAGCGTTGAAGGATATCTTGAGCAGAAAGATACACTTGAGACGATGCTTCTTTTCCAATAGCAAGGAGTTAGTACTTTTATGGTGAGCACAAGACAACCTGACCTGCATTAATTGTCGGCACGCATCAGGCGCTGCTTGCTGCGCTTCCAATCACGCTCCTTTTCCGTCTGGCGCTTGTCAAATTTTCGCTTACCACTGGCTAGAGCGATCTCGACCTTAGCACGCCCGCGTTCATTAAAATAAAGGCTGAGCGGTATCAGGCTCATACCGCTGCGCTTGATATTGCCAATCAACTTGCTGATTTCGCGCTTCTTGAGCAGCAGCTTTCTAGCGCGGGTCGGCGCATGGTTAAAGCACCCACCAGCACCATACTCCGCGATATGGGCATTGATCAGGAAAATCTCACCACCGCGCTCCACCGCATAGGCCTCGCCCATACTTGCGCGGCCTTGGCGCAGAGATTTAACCTCGGTACCGGTTAGTGCAATACCCGCCTCAAACCTCTCGGCAATGTGGTAGTTGTAACGCGCCTTGCGGTTCTGAGCGACGAGTTTGCGGCCATTGCTTTTTTGTGCCGCCATATTAAATTGACGCGCGGTTTACGCCGCGGCGTCCTTCAACAAATCAAGAGCGCGGAGCGTCGTTTCGATCCGCTGCTTGCTGTCAGCGGTTGGCTGACATAGTGGAAGGCGCATCTCGGAACTGCATTTGCCCAGCAGATAGGCAGCATATTTCGCCGGTATCGGACTAGATTCGCAAAACAGAACATCGTGCAACGGCATTAAGCGGGTGTGGAGTTCCAATGCTTTAGCCGTGTCACCCGCCATCCAGGCAGAATAGAACTCTGCGCAAGCGCGTGGTGCGATGTTGGCCGTGACCGAAATGCAACCATGTCCGCCCTGGGCGAGGAAAGCCAGCGCCGTACCATCTTCCCCCGACATTTGGTTAAATTCGTCCCCGATCGCCATACGGGTCAGCGTCGGGCGAGTAAGATCGGCGGTCGCATCCTTGACACCCACAACATTGGGTAAGCCGGCCAAGCGCGCCATGGTCTCGGTCGTCATATTAACTACACTGCGCCCAGGAATATTGTAGATATATTGCGGAATCGCGACCGCATCCTGCACCGCTTTGAAATGTTGATACATGCCCTCCTGGGTTGGCTTGTTGTAATAAGGCATGACCAGAAGCGCAGCATCAGCACCAGCATCCTTGGCGTGGCGAGTCAAGGCGATCGCTTCCTCAGTACTGTTAGAGCCCGTACCAGCAAGCACTGGTACGCGTCCGTTAGCCACTTCAATACACATTTCGGTCACCTGCATATGCTCATCATGGCTAAGGGTCGGCGACTCACCGGTGGTGCCACAGGGGAGCAAGCCGTTGACGCCCTCGGTGATTTGCCACTCGACAAAGGCTCGTAACGCCTCTTCATCAACCCTGCCATCACGCATTGGCGTAATCAGAGCCGTGACATATCCTTCTAGCATAGCCTTCTCCGCAAGCAATTCGTTAAAACCTTAACAAGCATAATTTGACGTTATCCCAAGGACAAGGCTGCCGCCAACTGGCTTGTCGCCGAATATAGGATCAGCTTAAGATCTCGGCCTGCCAAAAACCTAGGATAGCTTAGCCAATCGGAAGGGCATTTGTGCGCAATATTCTTTCCCTGATCCTGGCGAGCACGCTGTTATGGGCAGGCCTGTGTCTGCCCGAGGTAAGAGCGGAAATCCTTTTGCCACCCCCAATCTCCGGTTCGGATGCGGCATTACTCACCGCCGCTTTCGCTGAGGCAAAGCGTGGCCGCTGGTCCACTGCCCACAACATAGCCGCCCGTGCAAACGACCCTCTCGGTGCCAAAATTTTGCGCTGGATGGATTACTCTCGGCCACATAATTATGCGGCGTTCACTGAAATTTCTGCTTTCATAGTCGCCAATCCGGACTGGCCACGCCAACGTCAACTTGCGGCAGCCGCAGAAACTGCAATGGGTTCAATCTTTGATAATGACCGTGTGCTCGATTGGTTCCGTTGGCGCGACCCCGTCAGCCGGGACGGTCGGCTGCACTTCGCTAACGCCCTGATCACCACCGGTGACAAAGTGCGCGCGACTAAATTGATCCGCTTGGCCTGGGTGGAAAATAATTTTTCGGTCAAAGATTTGAAGATCATTTATGGTCGCTTCAAGAAATTTCTCCGACCAAAAGACCATTTGGCGCGCCTCGACCGACTGGTATGGGACAACCGCCAACGAGATGCACGGCATATGTTCCGCTATGTCAACAAAGGGCATCAAGCTCTCGCTCAGGCGCGTATGGCGCTTCGCTCCTTTGCCGGTGGCGTCGACGCCGCTATTGCGCGGGTACCTCGTAAATTGATTGAGACCCCTGGGCTTATGTACGAGCGTCTACTATGGCGCCGCCGCAAAGGACGGGATGAAGACGCTCGGAAAATATTATTCACCCCCCCGGAAGACCTTGGCCGGCCGAAATTGTGGTGGCGCGAGCGAATTATCCAAGCCCGCAAAGCGCTGAATCAAGGTCAAGTGACCAATGCCTACCAGCTTGCCAGAAACCATGGTCAGATTGACAGTTCCACCTTTGCCGAAGCTGAATGGATGGCAGGCTGGGTCGCACTCAGGTTTCTCGGTGAGGAAGAGACCGCATTCGGCCATTTCACTCGCCTCTATGACGCCGTGTTCATGCCCATCAGCCGTGCTCGTGCCGCTTATTGGGCTGGTCGCGCCGCTGAGGCAATGGAAGATACAGAAGGCGCTGAGCTATGGTTCTCACTAGCCGCAAAATATCCCAGCACCTTTTACGGCCAGCTCGCCGCGGCGCGCATTGGTAGCGACAACATTTTACTGTTCGCAAAAGAAATACGCGGTATTAAAGAGTACCGCCCGGCAGTTATTGCTGAGCACGAGATGTTCGCCGTCATCCGACTTCTTAATTATCTCGGTAAAAACCGGCTCGCAGGCGTCTTTTCTAGTCGTCTGGCGGAAATATCGAAAGGCCCGAACGATTACGCACTAATCGCAAATTTCACCCATTCTCTCGGCCGTCACGATCTAGCCATTCGTTCGGCCAAGCAAGCGACGCGCGATGGCTACGTGTCGAACGAGAGAAGATTTCCTATTGTCGAACTCCCCTTCGCCTATTCCAATGACGAACTCGAACACGCCCTAGTCCTAGCACTCACGCGCCAAGAAAGCTTGTTCAACACGAACGCCACAAGCCATGCCGGTGCACGCGGGTTGATGCAGCTCATGCCGGCCACGGCGCGAACGGTGTCATACTCGGTCCGCTTGCCATACGCCAAATACAAACTCAATCAACCGGCCTACAACGTGCGACTCGGCAGCACCTATCTTGCCAAGATGATCGATAAATATCATGGTTCCTATATTCTCGCTCTTGCTGCTTACAATGCGGGCCCGAGCAACGTGCGCCGGTGGCTACGCGATAATGGCGACCCCCGCCACGACCCTGGTGTCGACCTGGTCGACTGGATCGAGTTGATCACGATTCCGGAAACACGAAACTATGTGCAGCGTGTCTTAGAAGGCCTTCAGGTCTATCGATGGCAGTTGGGTACAGAAGTTGGGGTAGCCAGTCTTGAAGAAGATTTGGCGAGGGGGATGCCAGCGAAGGTGCTGGCCAGGCGATGCTCCACGCTGAATACCAATATTGCGATCACTGTGGCGGATTTGGTGGCCCATTGTTAAGGGATAACTTATCGAGACCGTCGATCATGGCACTTGGCTCTCCACTGACGGAGATGTAGATTTCATGCAACGGGAAGTTGAGGTCGCATTGTGGGCGCAAGTGAGGATCTGATAGCCATGCATACGACGCGTCAATTGCCAAGATTGCCTGCCATGTTTTGGTTAGCCTCGCCGCTCTGCTTCCTACTTACCGGCGTGCCGGCGACCGCAGACGACGCGCAAGAAAAAGGCGTGATGATCCAGGTCTCGGACGTGGTGTACAAAGAAGCGGGCCGCCATGGCCAGTTCACCTACACCCGCGAATTTCATGACCTTAGTGGGCATGGCGCTAAATTTCGTCATGGCAGAGTTTGCTTCAGCAACGGTGGCTGCATCTCTGCGCCTGTCGATTATGTTGTCGAGCCCGACGGAGTGCTGAAGCAAGAAGGGCAACTGCTAATGCCTATGTCAATCTCCCAAAACTTTGATTTCACCTATACCGGTGAAAATGGCAAGGGTGACGATATAACCGTTGAGGTTCGTATCATGGTAGCCGGAGATCAGCTGGAGCTCCAGGAAGTAGAATGATTCGGGGCCCAAATTAAAGGTCTCGAATAATCATCCGAACGAGCTTGCAAAAGGCGTGACACAAATGAGAGGTGCAAAAAATGAAACCTTCGACGCACTTACCTAGCCGACATGCTGGTGAAAATGGCTTAACGCTGCCCGATTACAGCGATGTGCGCAATGCGGCGGAACGTCTAGCCGGTGTTGCAGTGCGAACACCCCTACTTGAATCGCGGTGGCTAAATGAACGCATCGGCGGTAGATTACTGATCAAGGCTGAGCCGCTGCAGCACACCGGCGCATTTAAGTTCCGCGGCGCCTATAACTGCTTAAGCCAACTCACACCCGAACAGCGGGAAAAGGGCGTAATTGCCTATTCTTCGGGCAATCATGCACGCGCTGTAGCCACGGCCGCCCGCATGCTCGGCGCACCGGCAACAATCATCATGCCCAAGGATGCGCCCGCAGTTAAGCTCGCTGGCACGCGACAAGAAGGTGCCCACATAATCAGCTATAATCGGGGAACGGAAAACCGTACAGCGATCGCCGAGGATCTTGCCTCGAAAAACGGCTGGGCGCTGGTACGTCCTTATGAAGATAATTTTGTTATTGCAGGCCAGGGCACGGTGGGGTTGGAAATTGCCGCCGAGTGCCATGTTCGAGGGGTCGACCCTAATATCGTCGTGGTGCCTGCCGGCGGCGGGGGTCTGATGGCCGGCTGCGCACTGGCGCTGAGTGCAGAGCTACCGTCAGCCGCACTGTATACTGCGGAGCCTCAGGCCTATGACGACCATGCACGATCCTTCGCAGCGGATAAACGTGTAACGGTCCAGGATATGAGCGTGCCCACGCTATGCGACGCCCTCCTTTCCAAACAACCTGGCAAACGGACCTTCGCCATCAATTCCCGGCGCGTTATAGGTGGGATAACAGCGGATGAAGACGCAATCCTCTATGCCATGGCAGCAGCCTTTCACCACCTCAAACTAGTGATTGAGCCGGGCGGTGCTATAGCACTCGCAGCAGTGCTAAGCGGTGCCCTCGAGTCAAAAGGCAAAACCATTGTCGTCGTAGCATCAGGAGGCAATGTCGATCCAGAAATCTTCCAACGAGCCCTGAAGACGAGCGGAAATGGTTGGTAGGTACATCGCGGCAATAATCACCTTAACCTCTCTATGCCTATTTCCGGCGCTCGGCGTTTTGGCACAATCCCTGCCGCCACATTTGATCAAAAGCATTGCTGAGGCAGCAGAACAAGGTCGGAGCCACGAGGCGGCACTCGGCGATGTCATAGATGAAAGGCGCCGTACGGCTAACCGCCAATTGGAAACGGCCGTGGTTGCTGCGATCAGTCAGAACCCTAATTTGTTTGTTGAGATCATGCGCGAGGCACATAATCAGGCGCCTGAATACCGCATCCGCCTTAATGCAACCGTAGAAGAGATGTTCCCTGGCTTCGCCGGCGCCATTCCAGCCCCTTCCGAAATACGCATGCCACGCCAAGCCGCCCAGGAAAATATCAACCGCCGGGTTATCGCAGCGCGAACACAAACCATTCCCAACCTAGCATCGCCTGAAGAACGCCCAAACGACTGGCCGGTCCTGCCGAAAGAGGGCGGCATCGACGGATATGCGGACATCGATCCACTTGAAGGGCTGAACAAGGTGTTCTTTTATGCCAACGGTGCGCTGGATTTTCTTATTTTCGAGCCCCTCGCACAAACTTATCGATACGTTACGCCCGAGGTAGCTCGCGAGGCCCTTGGCCGAGCGTTCGATAATCTCTCGTCACCGATCATCTTCGCTAACGATTTGCTGCAATTACGATTTCAAGGTGCGGCAACAACGTTCTCGCGCTTCGCCATCAACAGTACAGTCGGCGTGTTGGGTTTTTTCGATGTTGCCGCTGATCTTGGCTTGGAGCGACATGAGGCGGATTTTGGGCAAACGCTCTACGTCATGGGCGTTGGCGATGGGATCTATATGGTATTGCCGTTCTTCGGCCCAACAACAGCACGTGACGCGCTCGGCATGGGAATCGACGGTTTTCTGGATCCTCGCAGCTGGTTCCTAAATACCGCCACCCGATTTGCTCTCTATGCCGGCGAGGGCGTGGTGCGCCGAGAACAGGTAATTGAAGCGGTAGACTTCATGTTAAAGCACACAGACAGTACCTACGCCGCGGTGCGTGCTTGGACCTACCAGCAGCGTCAGTTCGAGCTAACTGGTAATTGAGAAATTAAGACACGCATTGGCCAGCCGACGTTAAGCGTATGTTTCCCCTAAAGTGCCTCGACGCCACCGGGATAGCAGAAGGAAGAAGCTGGAGAATAAAAGCCAAAGGTTATTTCGAGCGGGTCTGCCGGTCGTAACACATAGGTCGGGTGGTCCGGCACGAAAAATTCAAAAGATAGGATCTCGAAGTTAGCCACGATATCACCTACATAAGCGTAGCGCCCGCTCTCCAATCCGTTTTCGCCTTTGGTAATATATCGCAGATGCCCGCGCACAGATTCGGCAATTTGATCTGACACCTGTGCCCGGGTCTTAAAAAGGAGCGTGCCGTCACTGGCTTCAGTTGTTGCCATGAGAATATTACTTTCAATCGAGAGCTCAGTTTTACCTGCTTCGGCAGGAATTCCGCGCTCTGCAGCATAGGCGCGCATCCTGGGATTAGAATTGTAATAATGCGTCCAATAACGTCCCGGTGTTTCGCCATCCACATTCATACCGGCAAGATCGATGCCCATATAAGTGAGCGAATAAGCACCAAAATGAGAAGTCTGCTCATCCGTATCGACGACATATTGATTGATATAGATGGCCTTATTCTCCGCCTGGGTGAGACCAGCAGGCAACAAAGCGGCACAGGCTGTTGGATCGGCCGGTACCCAGCAAAAATACAGCATGCGCGCCTTCGTCACGAGCTGTGGCGGTAGCAATTCCTGAACCATGTTTTTATCTCCGTTGCATCCATGCGCCTCTGTGACTTACCGTAAGCATAGGTCCGGTACCACACCAAGGTGAAGTTTCAAGTGAAAAAATACGGCGCGAGACCGAGATGGTTCTCGTCAATTACTAGTCGGCGGTTGAGCGGTGGAAAGGTACGTCGGTTGCATTCCAATCGATCGCAGAGGCGGCAATTAACTCCGATCTTGAGTGTCGAATCTGCGTCCGCCAACAACTTGCCATCGGCATAGACCATCTGCCCCGCCTGACCAGCCTCGCATCCGATAGCAACGACGAATTGCTGAGCCGGAACGCAGTGACCACCACTTGGTCGTGCCACCAAGCGGGCGACGGTGAAAAAGGTCGAACCATCGGGCATCTGGACGAACTCAGTGCGTGTTTCGTCTGGCGCACGGAAGGCACGGTGCAGCGCCCAACGCGGGCAGACACCACCGAAGCGGGCAAAATGAAAGCCGTTAGCGCTGAGGCGTTGAGAAACGTTGCCGGCGCAGTCCATGCGCACGAGAAAGAGCGGCACACCCTTATCTCCGGGGCGCTGCAAGCTGGTCAGCCGATTACAAACCTGCTCGTAATCGGCGCCGAAGCGCCGCGCCAGCAAGTCGATATCGTAGCGCAGCACCTTGACGGCCTCATGAAAACGTCCATAGGGCATCATCACTGCACCGGCCATATAGTTGGCGAGCGCGATGCGAAGCAGACGGCGAGACTCACCACCTTCGAGCTCGGACGCTTCAACAATCTCATCCAACAACTCACTGCGGTCGAGCAGTGCAATCTGATGAGCGAGCTGATGGCACCGGCTTTCGGGCGAGAGAATTTCTGAAAGCATGACGCGGCGGCCATGCCGGTCGTAGCGTCGGAGCGTATCTTCCATCACGCTGAACGGAAGAACACGAACCTTGATACCGTGTGCCGTTAGCAGATAGGAGTGCAGAGATTCGTAAAGCGCCTCCTTGTCCAGCTTAGCGTCACTCCATAGCTGCTCGGCAGCCTCCTCAAGATCGGGGAAATAATTGTCGCGCGCCTGGATATAATCCTGCACGTCCTCACCGGCGAAACGCAGAGCGGCAACGCTTTCAATCTTGTTCACGCCGTCACCCCTCTCAGCAAGATTGATCGCGTTGTCGACCAACTCGCGATAGGCGCGGAACAGAGCGAACACTGCTTCTCCGCCAACCGGACTCGCTGACGCAATGTCCTGGATATCCTGCTGGGTTACGCCGCTTTTAGCGAATAATTGGTCGCCAAAGGCTTCCTTGAGCTGCGCTGCCACACGCGCCTCGTCGTCAACCGCGAAACGCTGTAAGTCGATATCGTAGGTCTGACCAAGCTTAAGTAACAATTGCACCGTCACCGGGCGCTGATTGCGCTCAATCAGGTTGAGATAGCTGGCAGAAATTCCCAATTCCCCGGCCATTTGGCTCTGCGTGAGGTTCCGTTCCAGACGCATTCGCCTGAGACGTGGACCAACCATGACTTTGCGTTCCGCCATCTTGCCGTCCTATGCCCTACAATGCCGTTGGTTTCAATCGGCCGNTTATCGGCAAATTCAAGTATTATTCCGCAATGCCAANNTTATTACAATATTTACAANNTTACTTTTGAAAATANACNTATNTATACATAAATACATTTATAATATCAATTACTTATAGACAAANANGTTNTGGCAGCAGAGATTTCCANCATTATTGNGGCACGGCATAAGCGTTTGNGAGATAAANGCTGCAATTTGTGAAAACTAACGAAAAAGACATGGAAAACACTGCAGGAATCGAGATCGCGGGCAGAATGGCACCGGGCTTCGAAGAAATTCTCAGCCCCGAGGCACTCCATTTCGTGGCTGAGCTCGAACGTCATTTCGGTGCCGAGCGCAAACGCCTGATCACCGCCCGCACAGAGTTTCAAGCGCGTATCGACGCTGGCGAAAACCCTTGCTTTCTGCCAGAGACCAAAGATGTCCGCGCAGGTGACTGGAAAATCGCCGGCGTGCCAGACGACCTGCAAGACCGGCGCGTCGAGATCACCGGCCCGGTCGACCGTAAGATGGTGATCAATGCACTCAATTCGGGTGCGCGCATGTTCATGGCCGATTTTGAAGATTCCGCCGCGCCAACATGGGAACTGATGATTAGTGGCCAGGTCAACCTACGCGACGCGATTCGTCGCGAGATAGCCTTCTCTGACCCCAACTCCGGCAAGGACTACACTCTTGGCAATACGGTTGCTACCCTGATCGTACGACCACGCGGCTGGCACCTGGAAGAAGCCCATATCCTGGTTGATGGCGTACCGGCGTCTGCTTCGCTAATCGATTTTGGCCTCTTCTTCTTTCACAACGTTAAGGAGCTTCTCGCTCGCAACACTGGACCTTATTTTTATTTGCCGAAAATGGAGAATCATCTTGAGGCACGGTTATGGAATGACGTATTCATACACGCTCAAAAGTCGCTTGGCCTTCCAAATGGCACAATAAAAGCGACTGTCCTAATCGAGACCATCACCGCTGCCTTCGAGATGGACGAGATACTCTATGAACTGCGCAACCACATCGTAGGCCTAAATTGCGGCCGCTGGGACTATATCTTCAGCGTCATTAAGAAGTTCCGTAACCGTCCGGAACTGGTGCTGCCCGACCGCAGCGATGTCAGCATGACCCAGCCCCTGATGCGCGCGTATAGCCGCCTATTGATCCAGACCTGCCACCGTCGTGGCGCTCACGCGATGGGCGGCATGGCGGCACAAATCCCGATCAAGGGCAACGCCGAAGCGAACGAAGCTGCTACAGCCAAGGTGCGGGGCGACAAGGAGCGAGAAGCTAGCGACGGTCACGACGGCACCTGGGTCGCCCATCCCGGCCAAGTGCCGGTGGCAATGGAGGTATTCGACCGACTGATGCTCGGGGCCAACCAAGTCAATCGCACCCATGGCAATCTGGTGGTCACTGAGAGCGACTTACTTGAGCTTCCTCAAGGAAAGATCACCGAAACAGGCCTGCGCGGTAATATCAGTGTCGGCATTCAATATATCGAATCCTGGTTGCGTGGCCTGGGCTGCGTGCCGCTCTACAACCTTATGGAAGACGCTGCGACCGCCGAAATCAGCCGAGCCCAGGTGTGGCAGTGGCTCAAACATGGCGCCCGCTTCGAGGACGGCCGAGTAATCGACCGCAACCTATTTAACCGGCTTCTAGACGAAGAGGTCACCAATCTAAAACAGGAACTCGGCGACGAACGCGTGGAAAGCGGACGCTTCGACGAGGCAGTCAAGCTTTTCATCGACCTTTCAACGTCTGAGAATTTTGAAGAATTTTTGACCCTGCCGGCCTACGGCCTCCTAACTGAGGGTCAGGCTAGCGCCAGCTGAATTCACGGAGAAGAACAATGACCACACCCACATTTGAGACCCTGATTCCGAGCGCACCCAAGGGCCGCTTCGACGGCGTCGAGCGTAGCTATATTGCCGCCGACGTCAGCCGTCTACGCGGCTCGCTTGAAATCAGACATTCGCTGGCCGAACACGCGGCCAATCGATTATGGAAGTTGGTCAACACCGAGGATTACGTCCACGCTCTCGGCGCCATGACCGGCGGCCAGGCGGTGCAAATGGTGCGCGCCGGACTTAAGGCAATCTATCTTTCTGGCTGGCAGGTCGCGGCAGATGCCAACGGCGCCGGCCAGACCTATCCAGACCAGAGCCTCTATCCGGCAGATAGCGGACCGGCGCTGGCGCAACGCATAAACAAGGCGCTGCAACGTGCCGATCAGGTTCAGCACATGGAGTGTGCGGAGGGCGCCCAGGACAATATCGACTGGTTCGCGCCAATCGTTGCCGATGCGGAGGCCGGCTTCGGTGGGCCGCTCAACGCCTTCGAGATTATGAAGGGCTATATTGAGGCCGGTGTTGGCGGCGTCCATTTCGAGGATCAACTCGCTTCAGAGAAAAAATGTGGCCATATGGGTGGCAAAGTGCTTATCCCAACTGCGGCCCATATCCGCAACCTTAGTGCCGCCCGCCTCGCGGCCGACGTGATGGGCGTACCGACACTAATTGTTTGCCGCACCGACGCTGACAGCGCACAACTATTGACCAGTGACGTAGACGAACGCGACCGACCGTTCATCACCGGCGAGCGTACGGCAGAGGGCTTTTATCGATTGCGCGACGACGAGGGCATGGAGCGTTGCGTTGCACGCAGCTTAGCCTATGCGCCTTACGCAGATCTCATCTGGATGGAAACCTCGCAACCCAATCTCGAGCAGGCGCGCACCTTTGCCGAAGCTATTCACAAAGAGTTCCCCAGCAAGCTGCTGTCATACAATTGCTCACCAAGTTTCAACTGGTTGGCAAACCTCGATGAGACCGATATCGCCCGCTTCCAACGTGAACTCGGCGCCATGGGTTATAAGTACCAGTTCGTAACGCTCGCCGGCTTCCATAGCATCAACCACGGCATGTTTGAGTTGGCACGGGCTTATCGTGACCACGGTATGGCGGCATATTCTGAGCTACAACAGGCAGAATTCGCTTCCGAAAGCGACGGCTATACCGCAACGCGCCATCAACGCGAGGCGGGCACAAGCTATTTCGATGCGGTCAGCATGGCGATCAGCGGCGGCACCTCCTCAACAACTGCTATGGCGGATTCTACTGAGACAGGCCAGTTCCAATCGGAAGAGCAACCTTCCGAGGCCGCCTGAGACAGGGTTTCAGCCACGTATAGCCAAAAAATCACTATCCCAGACAGGCGCGATGCCCATCCGCTTGTCCGTGAATGGTGCGCGATAGGTTGCTGAACGGGTTTTATAATACTGGCGATTTGGTGGTGCTCAGCTGATTCCTAGCCCACAATTTTTTCGGAAAGAATGAGGCAATATTATACGACAAAATGTTGACAGCGTGTCGCACCAATCAGGACTGAGAAATCATTACAGGACAAATCAAAGGATAGCTCCAAAGGGTTATAATATGCACATCAACTTCCGCGAAGCGCGTCCCAGCTTCTGCAACATAACTAAGGGTGCGAACGCGCCCGCCCGGCGCTATAAGAAAATTATTTAAAGTCGTTCTTTTGACCCAGGAATTGAATGCGCTAGTGACCAGCCCTCCGCATCGGCGAGATAAGCGCGCACCTCGGTAATTGCTGTGGCATCGGCTACGCCCTCATCCTCAGCCAGAGCAATGAGTGTATCCATGTCACACAGCACGCTGACGGTCATGCCAATTCGGTCTAACGCCGGCTGAGCAGCTTCGGTCATGCGCGCGAATACCAGCGAGGCATGCTCAATTTCTGCACCCGCTCCACGAAGCGAGTTGGTGAAATGCACGATACTAGTCGCTGAAGTGATGAGATCCTCGACAAGCACAACTTTGCGTCCCCTGACCTCGCCACCCTCGATCTGTCCGCCGGTGCCGTGACTCTTAGGCTGTGGTCGGACATAAACCAGTGGTAAAGCGAGCCGATCCGCGACCAGGGTCGCGAAGGGCACCCCGGCTGTGACTCCGCCAGCGATCATCTCGGCATCCCGCATCGCCACTTCGGCGGCCAAGGCATTAGCGATAGCCGAACGCGCCCCAGCATGGCCCAAGATGAGGCGACAGTTGATATAGAAAGGCGCTATCAACCCGGAGGTAAGGCGAAACGGTGCCTGCGGGTTGATCAAAAAGGCGCCCGCATCGAGCAACGCCCGCGCGGTAATCTGAGAAGCATTGTAGGTCATGACAGCACTGAATAGTCTAGGCGTATGACGGACGCAACGCACAAAAGGACTCAGATCTTCTGCGCCCTAGATAATCCGAACCTGGATGTGGTGCAAACTCTCGCACAAACGCTCCGCGGCGAGGTGGATGGCCTCAAACTCGGCCTCGAATTCTTTAGCGCTCAAGGTCCGAACGGTATTCGCACAATAGCGGCGCTTGGCATGCCAATATTCCTCGACGTTAAGCTGCATGACATCCCAAACACTGTAGCCGGTGCAATACGCAGCCTAGTGCCACTCGCACCCTATTATCTGACGCTCCATGCCAGCGGTGGCGAGGAAATGCTACGCGCTGCTCGCGACGCGGCGCATGAGGCAGCCGCCCGTCTCGCGGTGATACCACCCCGCCTCTTGGCTGTGACCGTGCTAACCAGCCTCGACGAAAGCGATATGGCAGCGCAAGGCGTTTCCGGGACCGCGGGAGACCAAGTGGTACGCCTCGCCGAATTGGCGCGCCGTGCGGGAATTGACGGGATCGTCTCCAGTCCACATGAAATCGCGGCGGCCCGCGCGGCCTGCGGTAAATCCTTCGACATTGTCGTCCCCGGTATACGCCCCACCAGTGGCATCACCCAGGACCAGAAACGTGTTATGACGCCCAGCAAGGCAGTTCATGCTGGAGCCAACGCACTTGTCATTGGTCGCCCAATCACCGGCGCCAACAACCCGACTCAAGCAGCGGCGGCGATCCGCGCGGAAGTCGACGCGGCCTAATCCATCAAGTCTAATCGCAAGGCCAGAATTTGTCTGGCCGCGTGGAATCGCTCACTGGGAAGTAGCACGTAATCCGTCTCGAAGGTAGAAAGAGCAAAAATCGGGATTTTAGCCTCAGCTAAGGGCCCGGCGATGGCTGCAAGAATACCGGTTTCAGAAAAATCGAGGGGTCCTGCCACCTTGAAGGCGCGCAATCCGCGCTCGCCCACGACCTCGTCCGGCACTGTTTCCTCCAGGGTGAGTAAAGAGAGTTCTTCCGCTGTGCGACAGACAGCCGTCAGTTCGCCGGAGAACGTGAACCAATCAGGCAACTGCGAATCCGCTTGGAGACGAAATACGCCATAAAGACCAGGCAAAGCGCTCAGACGCAATTTCATGCGTCGGCACCCACGGCGTCAGCAATATTAGCAAAACCATCGGCCTTAAGACGTGCGGCAAGCCCGCTATGGATGTCGCTGATTAGACGCGGACCGTGGTAGATAAACCCGGTATATACCTGAACGAGCGACGCGCCTGTTCGGATGCGAACATAGGCGTCCTCAGCGGAGGCAATGCCGCCGACGCCAATCAAGGGTAAGCGACCTTCAGTAAGATTATGGATTTCGCGCATCATCGCCAAAGCAGGTTCGCGCAGCGGCGCACCACTCAAGCCGCCCTGCTCGCTACGCGCCGGTGCGCGCAGAGTAGCAGGGCGCGCGGTCGTCGTGTTACACAGGATCAGCCCGGCGACATCGAATTCGCGTGCCGCTGCAACGCATTTGGCAAGCGCCGCACCACTTAGCTCAGGCGCGAGTTTTATAAAAAGCGGAGGCGATTTTTCCAGTACGGCAGCAGTTTCTGCCATGCGTCCAAGCAAGCAACGCAGCGCTTCACCCTCCTGCAAACTGCGCAAGCCCGGCGTGTTCGGCGAGGATAGGTTGAGGGTAACGTAATCAGCAAGCGGCGCAACGCGCTCGAGGCCGGCAACATAATCAGCGATGAAATCCTCAGTGTCACGGTTGGCGCCAATATTTACGCCGAGCGGCCCTGTGATCAAACTGCTTTCTCTCGCGTGTGCGACGTTGCGCGCGAAAGTGTCGAGCCCTCCGCTATTGAATCCCATGCTGTTGATCAGCGCACCGTCGGCGGCAAGGCGGAAGAGCCGAGGGCGCGGATTGCCGGCCTGTGGGCGGGGCGTTACTGTGCCAGCTTCGACGAAGCCGAAGCCAAGCTGATATAGGCCAGCAAGTGCTACCGCATCTTTATCAAACCCTGCCGCCAAACCGAGCGGCGAAGGGAACTTAATACGGCAAATTTGAACGTACAACGAAGGTGGTGGCGGTACATACGCACCAGGCACGAAACCATTTCGCAACAGATTGAGTGCCACACTATGGGACATCTCTGGCGGCAGAGCCCTCAGCGCCAGCGTGCCGATGTCAGTGAGCAGCGCCACTTTTAGTCATTCTGATTGTCCCCTGGCATGGAACCGCCAACATAGGCACGATTCCATGTCGGTGAAATAAGGATCTCGTTTACACAAACGCTGGCTGGCATGCCGGCCACAAAAAGAATGGTCTCGCCGAGATCCTTTGGCTGCAGCATAAGCGCCTTAAGCCAGTCAGGCGGAGGGTTGGCCCGCTTGTCAACCAATGGTGTCGCTACCTCGGCCGGGCAAATAGCGCAGGCGCGAATGCCATTCTTACCTTCCTCCATGTTAATATTGGTGGTCATCGCCATCATAGCGCGCTTGGAGGCGGTATAGGCAACGCCACCGATATCCGAATCGTAGCGCCCTGCCCAGGACGAAATATTGATGATCAACCCATCGCGCTGGAGACGCATTTGCGGCAGCACGGCGCCGATGCAATGAAGAGCACCCTTGATATCAACATCAATCAGAGTATTCCAACTCTCTGCCTCGTAATCAGCCCAATTTCGATTGGGCACATTGATAGCGGCACTGTTAAACATAATATCCAGGCGGCCAAAACGCTCTGCAATGGCTTTGCCGCAGCTCAACACTGCTGGTCCATCCGAGATATCGAGAGGCTCGACATGCGCTTCACCGCCGGCCTGGCGAATGGTTTCCGCCACCTCTTCAAGCGGCTCGGGCCTGCGGCCAGAAAGAATCAACCGTGCCCCGGCGGAGCTGAGCGCCTCTGCGCCGGCCGCACCGATGCCCGTACCTGAACCGATAGCCCACACCACATTTCCAATTACATCGCCCATGGCGCGCCTGCCTTTCATCATTGCCCGCCCGGAAAATATAGGCTTCCCGCTAGCGCACCACCAGAGTGATCTCCGGACTTTATTTTCTTGTCAGTAAAGCTACCCTATATCTGTTCCTCGCCTTTTCATCCAAGGAGATGAGTGATGGACGACGCAGGTAAAAAAGAATGCGGTTAGTGGCATGACCGGTGATCCGCGCTTATGGTGACAACGACTTCACGGTGCTGGTGTCGCTCATTAACACAGCCGCAGAGGCCTATCGCGGAATAATTCCACCTGACTGCTGGAAAGGTCCCTATATGCCTATGGGTGAACTGAGAGATGAGATTGCCGCAGGGGTCTGCTTTTGGATATACGAAGAAGACTCGAGTCCCATCGGTGTGATGGGACTACAAGAAGTGCAAAACGTAACGCTGATCCGCCATGCTTACATCGCTCCCACTGCACAGCGGCGCGGCGTTGGCGGAGTATTGCTGACCTGCTGCTGTGCGCTTGCCAAACGGCCGGTGCTAATCGGCACCTGGGCCGCAGCCGATGGGGCGATCCAATTTTACAAAAAAAACGGCTTCCGCATCACCGAACCGGTTCAATGAAAAGGAAACTTGAGGGCGCTCCGGAAACGGATTTGCTCAGCGAAGGTCGAGGTGAACGGCTGTGTTATTATTAAAAGCGGCCAATGCTTCCTCTTTCTGGTTTGCGCAGTCGAGGGCGATACAAAGATCAAATTCGAGTTGTTCGCGCGCAAGATTGCCAAGCTGCGCGTCCTGCGTGACGGTCAGGGTAAAATGGCCGAATCGATCACCGATATCGGTGGAGAGGCGCTGATGGGAAGCCATTTGACCTTTTTCTCTGATCTCGGCTGTGGCAACCGGCCAGGCTTCTCACGCACCGCGCCTTCAAATGTCGGTTGCAATCGCTATAAGCGCTTCTCTACCCCTCAGGCTGAGGAGGAAATCTCCCTCCAGACTAGCAAGTTCGGAGCAAACATGGCGCTCGGACTAGTCAATGACACCCCAGTGGCGATGTGGATGGCCAGCCACGATTGGAATAATGCAACGAAAGGACCGTGACACTGATGTTTATTGCGATGAACAGATTCAAGGTGGCACCCGGCCGCGAGGATGAGTTCGAAAAAATGTGGTTGAAGCGAGATACCCACCTCAAAGAAGTGTTAGGTTTCCATGAATTTCATCTCCTCAAGGGGCCAGAGGGAGAGGATTACCAGCTCTATTCCTCCCATTCGACATGGGACTCAAAGGAGGCGTTTGATGCCCGGATTCAGTCCGAAGCTTTCCGCCGGGCGCATCATGGCGCCAAGACGAAGGAAGGAATGTATATCGCGTCACCGACATTTGAGAGTTTTGAGGTTCTGCAGACGGTTACTAAAGCGTGACAATAACCGATGGCAGGGCCACGAATATGTCGAACAGGCCATTGGTGGGATCAGAATTAGTCGTAGCAGCCATACGATATATATATGTAAAATAAAGCCCGCTTTACGTAATCCTGGCCGCATAGCAGTGTCGTACTGGACGCACAGTGCATCCGAGCGCCCTCTACTCGGGACAGCGTGTGGTCAATCGCCCGTCTTTGTTGAAATCCAGGTCATGCGTTTCACCCACCACATCCCCAGCCTCACCAAGCTCACTAATAAGTGAAGGTGAGAGTAAAACATAGTCTAGGTGGAGCGTCGAACGGATGATGCAAAGACGAACTGACGCACCATCAAGCCGCCAGCTGGTAGCTACCGCAGCACGCACTACTTCCTGTTCGTCGGCGAGCACAATGGGGAGACGCACACGCTCAGTAAAAGTCGAGGTGCAGCTGTTCATGTACATTGCATAGAGATCAAGGGAGTTAGCCACATCGGCAGTCATAAAATCAGCAACGCCAAGACCAAGACCGTTTCCGTGGGTCTCCGGTGTGAGGCTGAGTACCGCGAGCTTATGAATAAGAGGGTTATCCACGCTAGGCCGGCCACGTATATCACTCCGCCCAATCACGCCAGTATCCATACCGGTACCGGAAATATTCTTGCCAATTTGCTCAACGATCAACACATCTATCTGGCCGAAGGGCAGCTTAGGTGTGTTAGCCTTAGCAATCGGCAGAAGGCGCGCATCGACCGACATGATTTCTTCCGGCTCAGCGCCCTCTATCACTGCCGCCTCTTTCTCGGCATTCTCGACTATGCCGATGCCGTAAGCGATCGGCGACTCAGCAATGGCAATACCGGCCCATTCAGGCAGTACCTCAAGATACCCCAATGCGCCCAAGCGGTGGATTAGCCGGGCTCCTTCCGCCTTGCCAAGACCAATTGCTATCATCTTGGTAAGGCCGCTTTCGATCTCACGATCGAAGGAAGTATGTGCTTTGATACGATTAATCACCAGCACCGCATCAGCTGCAAATGCGGTACGATCGAAATAGACTGGTATGCCTTGCGAGGTCATACCGAGCTGCGTCACTTCCATGGAGGAATGAATCGGACATCCAATGCTCTCAGGCGTGTAGCCTAACTCGGCGAGAAGCGCTGTTTGGCTTTCCGCCCGCGCTCCACCATGCGATCCCATAGCCGGTATGATAAAAGCTTGGAAACCCCTTTCCTGTAGCCAAGCCACCGCGGTTTGGACAACAGCGGGCTTACTCTTAATGCCACGCGAACCGCAGGTGATGGCGACCGTACTGCCAGCTGCCAGTTGCTTAAAGCGCTTAGATTTTTCTAACGCATTACGAGTCGCTCGGACGACGTCATCAAGTGCAGGCGTCACTGGATGGTGAAGTTGCGCCGTTACTACTGACGGCAGCGATTCGCCGGCGAACTGCGGCAGACGAAGTGATGGGAATGTCGGGCTAACACTCTGGGTCATCTCTGGCTCCCCGTCTCAGCCATCTCGTCTACGAACCGCCACCGCCTCAGCAAGTGGACACAATATCTCAAACATCATGGTTGCACCGACCAGCGCGGTGTTACCGCTCTGATCAAAGGGTGGTGCCACCTCAACAACGTCACCCCCTACCAAATCTAGGCCACGCGTCGCACGTAACATCTGCTGTGCCTCATAAGTCGAGAAGCCACCAATCTCCGGTGTGCCGGTGCCCGGCGCATAGACCGGATCAAGGCCATCAACATCGAAGCTGACATAGACTGACCCGCCACCAACTATCTCACGTGCTTCGCGCATCACCCGCTTCCAGCCAAGTTCAAAATATTCTTCTATCGCGATCACACGCATCCCGCTCTCATGAGCAAAATTCATATCGTTGAGATCATAGACTGAGCCACGAATGCCGATCTGCACTGTGCGCTTTGGGTCAAGAAGTCCCTCCTCAACTGCACGACGGAAAGGTGTTCCATGAGTTAGCCTAGCGCCACCGAAATAGTTATCCCAGGTATCGGAATGGGCATCAAAATGAATCATACCTAACGGCTCGTCCCGTGCTATGGCGCGCATGATCGGAAGAGTAATGAGATGATCACCCCCGGCTGTTAGCGGTACTGCGCCACTCGCGTGCATCTCAGCAAAGAAATCCTCGACTCGGACGATAGTATCGTTCACGTCGATTGGATTGACGCTGGCGTCACCAACATCGGCGACATTGCAAAGCTCGTAAGGGCAGATACCCGAGGCATGATGGGTGCGCCTAATAAAAGACGACATATTACGAATTTCCCGTGGACCATGCCGCGCCCCGGCTCTATTGGTCGTTCCCCCATCCCACGGCACACCGCAAAGTGCAATATCGGTGGCGGAAAAATTGGTGACATAAGGAAGTCTCATAAATGTTGGCATCGCACCAAATCGCGGCATCGACATACCGTCCACTGGTTCATAGAAATTATTATCTGCCATTGCCGTCTCCCCTGACGGTGGGTAGCACTGTGCCAATCACATGACAGGGTTATGAAGGGGGAGCAAGTTGAAAGTTCTTTTTCCCCTTCCCTGCAGCGCCCTCATGCTTAAGGTGCCTGCACAATGACAGAATTTGGAGTGCATCATTGCAACATAGTTCGGATAAATACATCGAAGACCGAGTGCTCATTCGTCGCATCAATCGATGCCTTATTTAATTTAATTTTGTTTTGAAGCTCTAGCCCCAAACCACCTTAGAATTAAGGCAGTGGGCGATTGCGCTTTATTCCATCTACCTCTAGGGAAATTTTAAACACAGTACACTCATCAGATCCTAACTGAGGCTATGTTAGAGAGCCTAATGAGAGGCTTGTTCTTAAATTTTAGACCAGCTCTTGAGGGCTAATCACAATATGATTTAGGTGTTATTATTTGCCACAGGTGCGCAAAATTTGAGGCTCAAGCATTGCCTACTTTGAATCAATCTCATCTCTCGATTTTCGACCTTCATGATGGTTACAGGACAGGAACATTCACGCCAATTGACGTGACCGAGAATGTCTTAGACCGAATTAAACGCTTTAATTCAGACGTAAAAGCCTTTTGCTTCATTGATGCACAGGTTGCCCTAAAAGGAGCACAGGCAAGTACAAAAAGGTGGATAGAGGGAAGGCCGCTTAGTCTTCTTGATGGGATCCCATGCGGAATAAAGGACGTTACATCGACAGTTGATTGGCGCGCACGAAAGGGCTCCAGAGCGACTACACCGGGGGCTCCTCCCGCAACGGAAGTGCCAATGATAGGTCGGCTTCGCGAAGCCGGTGCAACATTCGTTGGTTTAACAAACACTTCAGAGTTCGGCTGGAAGGGAACCACGGATAATGGCTTATATGGCGCCACCAGCAACCCATGGGATCTTGGCCTCACACCCGGCGGAAGCAGCGGTGGATCCGCTGTGGCAATAGCAATGGACATGTGCACTATCGCCACAGCTTCCGACGCAGCAGGATCGATTCGAATACCAGCAAGCTTCTGCGGCATATTCGGTTTCAAGCCTTCCTATGGACGGGTCCCGACCCTCCCCCTGAGTAATTATGGCTCGATATCCCATCAAGGCGTAATCGCCAGAACCGCAGTGGAAACATTAGCTGTACTTGATATCATATGCGCCCCAGACCCAAACGGCGCAGCATCGATATCTGATTACCACCCGCTGAAGTCTGTAAAACAATTAACAGACCTAAGCGGCTGGAACATAGCTTATAGCCCCTCTTTTAACGGTGGACAGAATGATCCTTGTGTTACGAAACAGTTTGAAACATTTTTAACCATACTTGCGGATCAAGGGGCATCACTACGTGAAGTGGCCCCCGATTTGTCTAGCAGCGAGGCTTTGATTAAGACCATCTGGAGTGCTGCTGTAAGCAAGATTATCGCTGATCATGATCCCGAGCTTCTTGATCCAGATTTAGTACATTTTGCTGCGACGGCGCCTAACGTTGGCGTTAGAGAATATCTAGAAGCTCAAGCACAGCGGACTGAACTAACTGCTACAATGAACCGTTTTCATCGGGAGTATGATTTGCTGGTAACACCTACGTTACCTACCCTTCCGTTCCCTTTGCACCAACTCGGGCCTGCCCCCGATTGTGAAGACTGGTTTACATGGGCATACAGTTGCTATCCTTTCAATCTGACGCAACAGCCGGCGGCATCTCTGTATTGTGGTATGTCAGCGTCTGGCCTTCCCATCGGTGTGCAGGTCGTTGGTCCATACTGTCGGGATGAAAATGTTCTAAGTGTTTGCAGATTTCTAGAGTCCGCCATTGGCACGGCTGACTTCCCANCGACGCCAANACAANAACGTTACTCGGAGTCTCATTANTTCCGCTTAGTCCCTGCTGAAATCTGCCAGCGCTTTCATGATGATTGAAAACGTGATTGCACCGGGATCAGGATGCCCNAGTGCACGCTCTCCCAATGCCTTGGCTTTACCATGCTTGGCNANCATCTCTTTGGTGCTCTCNGCTCCGGCTGCAGCAGCCTCTGACGCCGCCTTAAGCGCTTCCACAAACGACTTTGNGTCACTTGCCGCGGACCGTGCNGGTCCTAGCGCATCNAGCATTGTCTTGTCGCCANGTGCCGCACCACCGCGAGCAGTAACCGCGTTAAACCCGGCGTCAAGNATGCGCTNAAATAATNGGTGTGTGATTTTGGTCTCACCTTCGGATTCTTTGCTGGCAGCCATGAAAAAAGTTCCGAAAATTGCGCCCGACGCACCACCGCTTTTTGAAATCAGAGCAAAGCCGACACATTTTAGACAGTCGGAAATTGAATCAAAGCACTTATCATTCAATTCCTGCTTTGCAGCCCCGAATCCACGGGACATTCCTACACCGTGATCGCCATCACCGATTGCCATATCGGCTTCGGTCAGCAATTCCTCGGAGCGAAGAACTACGTCGCACACAGCCAGCATGGCAAGCCTAGTGTCATCCAAATTCAACTAACTTGCTCCACCAAAATTCATAACAAGACCTGATCCCCGCTGGTCCAGCAGTGCCGAAATGTCATTGTCCAATTTTAGAACGGAGATAGAAAAACCCGCCATTTCCTGAGTGGTCAAAAAACTCCCAATATCTGTCCGGTGAACTTCAATCCGCGCATCATTTAGAATAGCGGAAATATGCCGATTGATGATGCAGAGCTCCATGAACGTCGTCGATCCCAAATTGTTAATCATCAGGGCAATTCTGTCGCCTTGCGCCAGGTCGTGATCGTTAAGCAAGAGCTCCATCATGCTTTCGACCAGTGTATCTGCGGAAGTCAATTTTTGCCGCCGGACGCCAGGTTCACCGTGGGAACCCATGCCAATCTCAATTTCGTCGTCGCCAATCTCGAATGTCGGCTTACCTGTCGCAGGAATAGAACCAGGCTTAACTGCCACACCCAGTGTCCGAACTCTATCGCGGGTAAGTGATGCTAGCCGATGAACTTCGTCCATACCGGCTCCGTTAGTGATCGCAGCCGCGGCAACCTTTAACACATATATACATCCTGCAAGACCTCGGCGGTCCGCCGGTTGGTCGGGAGTACCGGTGGCAATATCGTCCCAGACCCGGATAATTTTCGTCTCGATCCCTGCATCGGCAGCCAGCTCAGACGCAATCTGAAAATTCATATTGTCGCCTGCATAATTGCAGTGAACCATGACAACGCCTGCGCCCTGATCCACCGCCTTGATTGTATCGAAGATGGCGTCTGGACCCGGCGCCGCAAAAACATCGCCACAAACGACAGCATCAGCGAGACCAGGGCCTATAAATCCACCCCAGAGGGGCTCATGTCCGCTTCCTCCACCAATCAGCAGCGTCGTGTTCCTGTCAGACAAATCTGACCGAACCAAGGCGTTATGATCTGGCAATTTTTTCACATCACCTAGATAAGCCGCTGCAAACCCTTCCATTGTTTCAACAGCAGCGTTCAGAGGATCATTAATTATTTTCTTCTGCATGGCTTAAGCATTCTCTCGGTTAATTTGGTCCGTGGAAAATTTTACCCTGTCGATAGCCGTGGGTGCTCCGTCAATTTGCTCGTTGTGTCCAGTATATAAGTTAGTTGTGGTTGTATTTGGTTTCTGCCCTTCGAAAACTTCCCCGCGAAGATTGCTGAGCCGATTGTGAAGCCATCCGCGCCCGCATGATAAATATCCTCGATCTGTTCCGCACAATCTATGCTTCCTGCAACGAGAAGATAGCCGCCCTTAAGTGCTCGTCGCGCATATTCTACAAGAACCAACGGTTCAGCATCCACAGCGCGATAAGCTAATAAATCTACTCCGAAGCAGTCTGAATCGACGGCGTCGGAACAATCAGCCGCAATTCTCTCACCTGTCCCTTCAAGCTTGGTTGGGTGGCCGACGGGTGCGCCAACGAACGGGAGATATTCAATGCCGGTATCTCTGAGAACTTTGGCGGCAAACGCCATTTCCTGGCCACCGCATCCCCGGTCCACACCAAGCTCCCTAGCCAGTCTGATCGAGTTCTGAGCTGCCTCACGCGTCGTGCTCACAACCTCCAAATAAGAGGTACTACCCGCGTCCTTTATTTTTTTGTTCAGCAGTCTAAGGGTGTCCTTCTCTACTCCAATGTCTTTAAATCCAATATGCCCTAGCTCAATTTCATTAATTTCATCCATAACCGCTAAACAATCGGCGATAGTTTTATCACCCTTCGTCAACATAAATATAAAATCCATCACTGCCCCCAAGGTGCCGAAAACTTATTCTGGAATCCATTTCCTAGCAGTCTTTCGTGAATTATTTCACTATTCAATTGCTGACTACAAACTATGTCGTAGTGCGTTGTAACGGGCCAAGCATATATTGGTACAAAGTACCGGCATAACCTTTGCCGACTTCACGACTGCGTTTTATTCGATCGGTTAACCAAAAAAACACCGAGGATCATTAGGGCAAGAGCCGCCCAGATCCAGAACGAATGACTATCGTCAAAGAATATAAACCCCCAACCGATGCCGGTCAGCGGGATAATGAAATTAACCGTGGTGAAATAGACCGGCCCGGAGAGGCGGATGATCTCGATCATCATATAAAAGGCGAGCGCCATAACACTGGCCGCCATCACCAGGGCCCAGTCCGCGTCCTCCATTGGCCCTTCGAACCACCACCATTCGCCGGTAACTGCCGTGACGAGCAGCATGAAGACTGTGCCGGCACTCAGTGTGCCACACGCGAGCGGCAGGGCGCCTGACGGCGGAGGCTTGAGAAGCGCGATGATTATTGCATTAGCGACATAGAGGAGCGGCGCAACCATACCTAGAAGCACCCAGGGCACCATACTCGGAGAGGGCAGGCTGGTCTCGGGCACAACGATGAGCGCAACAGCAGCAAGGCCGCACACCAAACCGAAAGTGCGCAAAAATGCGAAGCGATCAAGTTTGAAGAGAGCGGCGGCGGGATAGGTGAAGATCGGCGTTAATGTCGCACCGAGGCTGAGCACACCGCTTGGGACTTCAGGTGCAACCACAGCGAGCACCGAATAGGAAAGACCGAAAGAGATCGTTCCCAATACGAGATAACCTTTGATATGTGCCCATTGCAACTTGGGCAAACTTCGCGTCGCCAAGCCTAGGGCGAAGAGCAAAAGTGACGCGCCCGCGCCCATCCAGAAAACATAAGCAATGAAAGGAATGCCGCCGCCGACGGCAATGCGATTTAGGGAAAATATCAGCCCCCAAACGATGCCGGAGGTCACAAGCATGAAAAGCGGCCAGGTGACGAAGCTGCTGAGCGGCGATTTCGCTACGCTAAAATTCATTGTGTCAGTCTAAGGGCGCAACGGTGTCACACTAATCGGTTAGGCGGTTCTTTACCGGCAAAGAAGGCGTCAAGGTTGTCGAGTGCCTGCAGGCCCATGCCACTCCGCGTTTCCACGGTGGCGCTGCCAATATGGGGCAACAAGAAAGTGTTCTTG
>PBDG01000035.1 GCA_002717225.1 Rhodospirillaceae bacterium
GAGAATGAAGCGCATGAGGCGGAGGCTAACTCAATTAGATTGGAATTGGGAGTGGCAGAGGCTTAGAGGCGCCGGACCGACGCATAAGTTATTGAATTCATTCATCTATCGCAGTAATCAAATTTGCAGTAGGTAAAGCGTGTTTCCAGAGAAGTCTTCAGCCCAACTTTACCGCCAAGTCTTCTGCTCTCAGGTGCGTGTATCTCTGAAGCATCCTTAAGTCTTTATGCCCAGTAATAGTGGCTACCTCCATGACATTCAGTCCCTTCTCGAAGAACCTACTAGTGGCTTCATGCCTGAGGTCATGGAAATGTAGGCCTTCTATTCCCGCTCTTCTAGTTGCCCTTCTCCATAGACCCTTCAAAGCCTCGAAGTGCACAGGGAAAACTCTGCCTGAAAGATCGTGAGGTAGGTCGGTCAGTATGGCCTGGGCCTTGGGGCTGAGGGGAACATCGCGGGGGCTGCCATTCTTGGTGTCTGATAGGTGCACCCATCCCTGATTCAGATGAACATCCTTCCATTCCAAGGAGAGCATCTCACCTCTTCTCATGCCTGTCTCTATGGCGAAGCATACAAGGGGAAAGAGCCTGTGGTTGGTGCTTCTGATGCAGGCGTCCAAGAGCCTTTGCTCCTCATCGCCCTCCAGTCTTCTGTCGCGTCCTTTTGGTAGCGATGGTTTCCTTATGTCTGAGACAGGATTGTCTATGTGATAGCCCCATTCTTTACGGGCTGTATCTAGCGCATGAGAGATGAGACAAAGATCGAGACGACAAGTTGATGACGATACCTGCTTGAGTCTCTGGTCACGGAATTGAGCTATATGGGACGGTCGCAGGTCGGAAATTCTTACCGCCGCCACCCCCGATTTAAACAACCTCCGAATACGAATCGATTCCTGCGGGGCTGATTTCTTCAGCGGTGTTATCTCTTGAGCGTAGCGCTGAAGAATGGATAGCAGGGTTACGCTGTCATCACCTTGGGGTAGTCCTAAAGCTATAGAACGCTCCGTCTCCAGAGCCCAATCGGCTGCATCTGATTTCCTGGTGAAGGTCTTTGTGCGCGAAATACCGTTACGACGAACTCGTGCACGCCATGCCCCACATTGCTTGTCGATGGTTGCCATTCTTCAACTCCGTGGTCTGTGGTTGGTCTTTCGACCGGGACAACGGAATTGAGGCGAGGGCTAAGTCCTTGAAAGACATGGCGCGCTCGGCAGGATTCGAACCTGCGACCCCCAGATTAGGAATCTGGTGCTCTATCCAACTGAGCTACGAGCGCTTCGCCGAGGTGAGTCGCCTGATAACATAATACTGGACCCTAAGGGAACGATCGCGGCGCGCGTAATTTGTTGATGTCAACGAATGGGGTCGATAACCGCCGACCTATCCAAGGCCCAGAGTCTTCTGCGCAGGGCACTGGCGAAAGCAAGATTACCCCTATCATAACTTCAACCCCCAAGGCGCTCTCTTCTCACGAGTGTTTTTGCCTGCAACTCTCCTTTGCTTCTCCGTTCCTTTATTATTTCGGCACCTTGGTGAAAGGCACTGAATAGGTCAAAACAAGAAGCTCGGTGCCCGGATTGGGGTCATCAATGCCGGCGTTAGAGATATGATGGAAGGCAACACCGAGACGCGACCAATTGTCGAAGCGCCAAGCGATCTCTCCACCGGTGCGAAACTGGAACTCTCCACCTAGATCCTTGCCATTGCCCTCGTGATAGCCAACCAACGCGGCATTGGGCTGGATAACCACACGGCGGCCGAGGTAGAAATTGAGGCCGAGGCCCGCAAAGCCATAGATCGCTTCGTCGGTGGTCCCGGCTAGACCAACAAAGGGCATCACCCTCCAGAAGCGTAAGTCAGAGCGATATTCGACACGAAATTCTGCTGCAGTCTGATCATCATTGACATCATAGCCGCCAGCAGAAAAACCAAAAAAATCCGGCTCCTCCGCCCGCGCTGGCGCAATCGCCATAGCGCACAGACAGGCGGATGCAAAAACGACTGCGGCCAACTTCACCGTTCTCGATTTTCTCACTCCATTTATCCTCCGGTGCATCCACGCCTTAGTCGAGATTCATATTTAGTGTAAGGGCTCACAAGATGTTGGCCAAACGTTTAGGTTTGCGTAGCGCGTAAATTGACGCATCCGCTTGTTATTTTTTCTGCGACTTGCGGCGCGGATCCGGAAAAATCTGCGTGCAACAATCCCTCTAACCCTGTCACAATCGTGGGCAGCGATACGCAGATTATGAAGAACGTTAACGAGTGCGCCTGGCATGCATTCGGTCGTCTAGGCGCCCACATGGACGCGCCAGCTTCAAGGTCTGACCGCCTTGGAAGAAAGCTAAGACGATGGATAGCCAGGGGCATTAACTGCGTTTAGTTCGTCTAGGCGAAAGTGATAGATGCCGTTATCGCTCAAGCGCGGCTAGCTCAATTAAGATAAAGGCTAATAAATGCATTCCACCATCCTCATTGGGCCCCGTGATCGTCAACCATCCAGCGCAGAAGGTAGAAACATTCTCAGCGAATTGTCTAAGCGCGCGGCTGGATTAAATGTTTAATAGGGTCATGATCAGAGCAACCCATCCCGTGCAGATCGAGGTGTTAGAATGTGTTTAACGTTTCGGCGTTTCCTCCCGGTGAGCCTGTTTATAGGTATTCTTAGCGGCGGGGCGATGCTCACAGGCTGCACGACTAATCCAGCGACTGGCGACCAGAGTTTCACTGCCTTCATGTCACCGGCGGAGGAGCGCAGGGTTGGTGCCGAGCAACATCCCCTACTAGTCAAAGCGTTTGGCGGTGAATACCAAGATGCCCGCCTCAAGCGCTATTTGGACGGTCTCGGCGCGCTACTACAATCGACCTCGGAAATGCCCACACCACCCTTCACCTTCACCCTGTTGGATAGCCCGGTAGTCAATGCTTTCGCGCTCCCGGGCGGATATGTCTATGTCAGCCGGGGTTTAATGGCACTAGCTAACGACGAAGCAGAACTCGCCGGTGTGGTAGCGCATGAGATCGGCCATGTCACGGCGCGCCACTCTGCGGAACGTATGAGCCACGGCGTGCTCGCGAATCTCGGTGCAGCGATCCTTGGAGCAGTAGTTGGTGAGCCACTTTTAAACGACGCTGCACAGCTTGCCACCGGCGCCTATGTTCAAGGCTATTCTCGTGACCAAGAATTCGAGGCCGATCAACTCGGCATACGCTATCTGACGCGTGCTGGCTTCAACCCTGAGGCCATGTCTACCTTTCTATCTACACTTGATGCAGAACATAAACTCGCCCTTAAGATTGCCGGTAAAAAGGGGCATGATCCCGCCGGTGGGCTCTTCTCTAGCCATCCACGTACGGCGGCGCGCGTCAAGAAAGCAGTGGCAAGCGCACGCGCGGCAGCTGGCAGCGGCACAGCCCGCGACGCCGATATCTATCTTAATCAAATCGACGGTATGGTCTACGGCGATTCGCCGCGCCAAGGCTATGTTAGAGGACGCGAGTTCGACCACGCAGAGCTTCGCTTCCGCTTCACCGCACCGCCCGGCTTCCGCCTGCATAATGGTGAAAAAGCAGTGATCGGAACACATGAGGGCGGCTCGACGTTACGCTTCGATAGTCGCACGCTCGATAATCCCACGATGCATACCCAGGACTATCTCACCCAGGTTTGGGGCAGAGACTTACGCCTTGGTGGAATCGAAACAATTGAAATCAATGGCTTGGAAGCTGCGACCGGTGCCGGGCGCCTCTCTGGTAAGAACGGCCAACGCGATGTGCGCGTCATCGTGATCCGCTTCGCGCCTGATCAAGTTTACCGGTTTATTTTTCTTACGTCGCCAGATCAGACCGCACGTTTCGAGCAGGATTTTCGCCGTACTACATACAGTTTCCGACGTTTGAGTGCGGGCGAGGCTGCGGCGCTCAAACCTCTCCGGGTCAGCATCATAACCGTGCGCAAGGGCGACACACAGGAAAGTTTGGCGCGGCGCATGGCAGTAGAAGATTACCCATTGGAGCGCTTTCGCGTACTGAACGGTTTACACGCAGCTGATGAACTCACGCCGGGCCGGCGAGTCAAGCTTGTCAGTAAGTAATAGGGAAACTTATTCGGTTATTCATTCAACGGAGCGTTTGATGCGACCGATCAGTAAAGTAGGTAGTTTTTGCATCGTCTCGTGCTCAATCTTGCACACCCACTCCTTGCTAATGGTGAGCCTACTCCCCGCCCCATAGTACAGAACCAATCAAATTCCGTTCTAAATCGCATCTTGATCAGATTTAAGCTTCGATCCGCTCCACTTCCATGCCTTCGCAATTAAAGCAGACTGCGGCGAGTGGGCCACCGAACCCACAACCCGCATCGATGGAAGCGGTATAGGGGGCAATTTGGATGCCGCCATGAGTCGGCTCAAAACCGCGAACGACCTTGCGGTAACCGGTATAAGGCGATTCGAGATCGTCGAAGCCGTCCACACTCCACCAGAATGCATCACCTTGGGCGTCAAGCGGACGGTGGCGGTCAATGCCAGCATGGACGAAGAGAAGCGACCCATCTTCCGTGACGGCAGCGCGGCGCAAACTAGTCATCAATTCGACATGGCCAGCACGGGCCTGCATGTGGCGACGCAATTCATTAGTCCAGCGGGCTAACTCTAGGGCACCGGAACGCGCCCGCCGCCCCGCCTCCTCCACGTTACCGCCATAGGACAGGAGTGTTGCTGCGACGCCCTGATCCAGCATCCAGGCCAGCACCTCGGCAGGACCGACGGCAAACTGAAGCTGCAGTAATTTCTGCCACATTTCCTCCTGCTGACCGCGCAAATATGCGATATCACAGGCGAACATGTCAGGAGCGGCTAGAAAATCGCGCCGAAACTCCAATAGCGCATCAATAGTGGCGCCGACTTCCGGTCCGTACCCCATAAAATTTCCGAGATAGNCCAGCCGGTCACCTTCCNTCAGCCGTTCAGACAATTCGTCATGTAAGCAATTCAACCGCGCTGCCTCGCCATGTATGGCGGCGACGGCCCAGACGCGTCGGGCCTGGCGCAAGGTGGCAAAAATATTTTGATCCACCTCAGCCATATAAAATTCTCCTTAAATTAGTCAGGCAGCCCGCAAGACATTTTCTAGTTTTTCCGCGGCTTGTTCAGTGTCGGTATTCTCCACTGCCGCAAACTCGCGCGCTAATCTTTCCAGCGCGGCCTCATACATTTGCCGCTCACTATAGGACTGATCCGGCTGAGTCTCGTCCCGATGCAAATCACGCACGACCTCGGCAATCGCGACCGGATCGCCGGAGTTGAGTTTGGCATCGTACTCTTGCGCACGTCGGCTCCACATTACCCGCCGCGTACGTGCACGGCCCTGAAGGGTGGAAATCGCTTGTTCCATTTTCTGAGCCGAGGACAAGCGGCGCATTCCGGAGGTGTCTGCTTTCTCAACCGGTACCCGAAGCGTCATTTTCTCCTTGTCAAACACTACAACGAAAACTTGGAGAGAAATATCGCCAATCTCATGCTCTTCAACGGCTGTGATTTGGCCAACTCCATGAGAAGGATAAACCACATAATCCTTAACGGCGAAGCCGTGCAATTTCTTGGGCGTGGCCGTCTTTGTCAATTGTGCCAGGTCTCCAGACTTTTCTGGTAATGCTTTGACCTCAGCGGCCTTAGGTTTCTTCGCTGTCGCTTTCTTTTTGGGCACCGCCACTTGATTGGCAACTGAAGAAACTTTCACTTTTGCTTTCGACTTCGGCACCGCATTTTTGGTCGCAGTCTTGGCCTTGGGCGCCGTTTTCTTAGCCGCAGTCTTGGCCTTGGGCGCTGTTTTCTTAGNCNCAGTCTTGGCCTTGGGCGCTGTTTTCTTAGTCGCAGTCTTGGCCTTGGGCACTGTTTTCTTAGNNGCAGTCTTGGCCTTGGACGCCTTGGCTTTCACCTTGGGATTNGCAACATTTTGTTTTGCCGCAGATTTCCTGGATTTAGTCGCCGACTTCTTTGCGGTCTTGCTACTCGCAACCGATTTTGCTGCTGCCATAACTATCTCTAATGTTCTCCAATGACCATCGCCGACGAAACAATAACCTATCAGCCAAAATTCTGGCCTAAAGTGACAGTCTGGGTGAAACCCAATGTGCCGGGTCGAATTGTCAATTTTAAGCGCACAAATAAAGAAATGGGCGGGGACGCCCCACCCATGNCCAAAAACCTAATNGACCGTATCACAAAATGACCCCTGAATACAGGGTTCAATGCCGTGTAATGGTTTAATAAGCGCGACAGGTGNGTTGTCAGNGAAAGTTTGCGACTCGGGAAACGTNCGTTTGTTCCCTTTATATACTTCTTATATTTGNATTAGGTTCCTTCNCCCGGCTTATCGGAAAANTATTTTTCAAACTTTCCTGCTTCGTCTTTGTAATCGTCAGCATCCGCTGGCGGTTCGCCCTTACGCGTGATATTAGGCCAAATTTCGGCGAATTTGGTATTGATTTCCAACCATTTCCCGTCGTCATCACCGCCAGTGTCAGGGACAATAGCTTCAACTGGGCATTCCGGTTCGCACACNCCGCAATCGATGCATTCGTCCGGATGAATGACCAGCATGTTCTCGCCAACNTAGAANCAATCCACCGGACAAACTTCGATGCAGTCCATATATTTGCAACGGATGCAAGATTCGGTNACCAAATAGGTCATGTCNTCCCCTCTGCCTTCAACGTTCCGCCCACCCGGCGGACTATGGAAAATGAACTCTGAGCTAGCACCAATATACTACTCCACCGCTAAAACCCTTTGTCGCGCCTCCGCCCGTTCCCGGTCAGTGACATGAAGCATGCCGCAGATGCGCTGAATCAGATTACTTTCATAGGGATGTAGTTCACCGTCCGCATAAACCACTTGCCAAAGCATTTCGATTAGCCTCAGGCGCTCCGCATGGCCAAAATTGGAGTCGAATTTGCGAATGAATCGGTAGAGGTCAGTGGCTTCATGCTGCACCGCCTCAGCCTGTTCAATGAGGGTATCGCATTCTTCATCGCTTAACTCAAATTCCTGTTTTAGCACATGCACCACGGCGTGGCGTTCCACCTCGTCATAGGATTCGTCGAGATGGGCCGCCTCCACGAGAAGAGCTGCTGCAGCCAAATGAATCTGATCCACGCTGTGTTTTTCGAGCTTTGAGCCTTCAGGCTCAGCAAACAGTGCTTTGATTCGATTGATCATGGGCGATGCCTAACACAGCTATTGCGGGCACTCAACCACAGTTTGAGGCAGTCTACAAAGCTGATCGGAAGGTTAAAACGAGCCGGCTCCAGGGTCTCCTTAACCACTTAATCTGCCTCCAATTCTTCNTANTAAAGCTGCGCCTCAGACGCGGNGCCACGTCGCTGAGGCATCGCCAAAATGCGTACCACGCGAATATGCGGCCCCTGAGGCAAGGTTACNATATCACCCGTTTTGAGTGAGTAGTGGGCCTTCCGAATGCGCTGGCTGTTGATGCGGATTTTACCAGCGGCGCACATGCGCTGTGCNAAGCCGCGCGTCTTGTAGAAACGGGCTTGCCATAGCCATTTGTCGAGCCGTTGGGTGTCGCTCACGTGCTGATTTTTGCCTTACGCGGTTTGCCATTCGCGCGGCTACCCCGCGCGGAGCCGAATAGGGTGTGTTTGCCGAGTTCGGCGAAGGGCGAATCCGGATCTGTCCAATGCGCTCTAGATTTTTCTCTGTTTTTCTTCCGCCTGTCCTTCGCTGAACGCCCGGCGCGCTGGAAGCGCGCTTCGCCATCCTCACCTGTGCCAACAAACTCAAATCCGAGTGCCGCTGCTATTTCGGGGAAATGCCTCCGGCTGCACCCNGCGGTGGCAAAGAGGGTCTGGTCAAGAGCAAAGGTACCNGTGCGCCCACGCTGGATGAGGCTGGCTAACAGACGCTCAGCCATATCCGCGCGCAGAACCCGGGGCCCGATGGCAATAAAGCCCATGGCGTGGTAGGCCGCCAACGGTGTATGCGGATCAGNGGGGAAACCGACCAGAGCAGGATCGCTACTACGGGGTAGGTCCACTTCATGACGCACAGCCCAGAGCCGCGTAGCGAAATCAGCGCGATATTTTTTAAGCATCCCAGAGCAGTAAACGCTGAGGGCACCGATCTTTACGCCGAGCACAGTAAGCTCTGCGCGCTGCTTCTTGGTGAGAGAGCANANATTCACATCGAGCTCCGACCGCGGTATGCAACCAAGCGCCTCNGTAAGCTGAAAGGCGATGCCACGGGCAGCCCCGCTNAGTGCTGCCGCGCGCAGTTTTAAAAGCGGCCTGACCGAGCGGGCGATTTGCTGATCGAGCCAGGCCGCGAGACGGCGGCGCACGCGTTCGCGCTGCGGCCCGCTTAGCGCATCACTATGCAGAACCTTGATACCGGGCTTAAGCACATCCTCGCTCGCCGTCAGCCGTGCCACAGCCTCTCCGTGCCACAGTATCCCGCAGCTGTGCAGCGGCGCATCAAGGCTGAACACCTCGTCGGGCTCCTGTTCAAACACTGCTACTCGGCGTGCAATCTCCCCGCCAAGCACCTTCTGTGCTGCGCTCGATATGGCCCGGCTTGTGTCACTCGGCTCATCAATCAGGAAACAGAAGCCCGCCATACGGCCAACTCGATGACCTTCAACAAGAATTTCCCCTGCCGCGCCCACTGTCGCCATTAATGAATTCGATGACCGCATACTCTGCACTAAAGCCGCGGCNCGGCGATCTACAAACCTTTGGGTAAGCTGTTCGTGGAGCGCGTCAGATAGNTTGTCCTCGACGGCACGCGCACGTTCCTGCCANTGGCCGGCATCGGCCAACCATTGCGCACGGTGGGAAATATAAGTCCAGGTACGGATATGGCTAATGCGCGCCGTCAACGTGTCAATATCTCCATCCGNGCAGTCCAGCCCAGAGATAGAGTCTGCGATCCAGGATTCAGGCAATTCACCCGATTGCGCCAAATGAAGAAATATCTGCCGCACCAGGCGTATATGGCTGTCCGCCAGGGTCTTGCGAAAATCCGGAATTTGGCAGGTCTCCCATAAGAGATGCACCATCTCCGTTTCCTGCGCAATGGCNCGAATCTCTTCGTCCCGGGCAAGGGCGAGTAGAGTGAGGTGATCGTCNCCGTCGCGNAGGCGACGCAAACCGGNCATCACTGGGGGCCGGTCAAGTTCGTTCGTCAGATGATCTAGACTACGATAACTGAGTTCAGAATTTCTCCAGAATACCTCCCTGATCTTGGGAAACCGGTGCTGCGCCACCGCCACAACCATCTCTGGGTCAAATTCCCGGAAATCCGCTGTGCAGCCAAAAGTGCCATCCTTGGTGTGTCGACCGGCGCGCCCTGCAATCTGAGCCACTTCCGCCGCGNTCAACTGACGCATATTGCGCCCATCGAACTTGTGCCGCGCCGAAAAGGCGACATGGTCTAGATCCATGTTAAGCCCCATACCGATGGCGTCGGTAGCAACAAGATAATCGACTTCACCGGCCTGATACATCGCAACCTGGGCGTTTCGAGTCCTAGGGCTTAGGGCGCCAAGCACCACGGCACAGCCGCCGCGCTGCACCCGCATGGTCTCGGCAAGGGCATAAACATCTTGGGCGGCAAAAGCGACCACTGCGCTACGCGGCACGAGCCCCCCCAGTTTTTTGTAACCGTCATAACTTAGCTCAGAAAAACGCGGCCGCCCGGTGAACTCCGCCTCAGGCACCAGGCGACGCAGTAGGGGGCGGATGGTATCTGCCCCGAGAAACATAGTTTCATAGGTGCCACGGGCATGCAGCAGCCTGTCGGTAAAGACATGGCCCCGTTCCCGATCGCCTGCCAATTGCACTTCATCAACTGCAAGGAAATCGACTTGGCGGTCGAGCGGCATAGCTTCGACCGTCGCCAGGATGTAGCGCGGCTTAACAGGAAGGATCTTTTCCTCGCCAGTGACCAGCGCAACTGCACGGGGTCCTTTAAGGGCCACCAACTTGTCAAAAATTTCCCGTGCCAGAAGGCGGAGAGGAAAACCGATGAGGCCCGAACGGTGGGTTAACATACGCTCTACCGCCATGTGGGTCTTGCCGGTGTTCGTAGGGCCGAGGACCGCCGTGACGCGGCTTTTCCGCTCGCGCTTCTCCGTCATGCGAAAAACATCTGTCGACAGCGCCGGGATTTCAAGTCAATCCGTTGCAAAATTAGCAAGAAGACGCGCCAACGGGTCTTGAACGGGCGCGTATGGCGACCCATATTGCCGCCAAGTTTTGATCAGAAAACAGGAGAGACGCGCCATGGGCAAAGCCCCGGTGGAAGAAACCACGTCCGAATCGACAAAATCGGCGAGCTCCAAATCGCAGACCCATGAATTTCAGGCCGAGGTCAGTAAGCTGCTCGACCTAATGATCAACTCGCTCTACAAGGAAAAGGATATCTTTCTACGTGAGCTGATCGCCAATGCGTCCGACGCCTGCGACAAACTACGCTACGCTGCGATTACCAAGCCAGAGCTTACCGACGGCGATAGCAACCTTAAGGTCGTGATCTCCGCTGACAAGGATGCCCGCACGCTCACAATACAAGATAACGGCATCGGCATGAACCAAGACGAGCTGGTGGCTAATTTAGGCACTATCGCGCGATCTGGAACGGAAGCCTTTCTCAAGCTCATGAAAGAGAGCGATAGCGAAACAGATGCCAATTTGATCGGCCAATTTGGTGTTGGCTTCTACGCTTCCTTTATGGTGGCAAGCAAAGTCGATGTCTTCACCCGGCATGCCGGCGAGGAAACCGGCTGGCATTGGGAATCTAAAGGCCGTGGAAAATTTTCGATTGTCGAAGATAATACCGCCAAACGCGGCGCCAAAATCGTCCTTCATCTGCGCAAAGCCGAGGCGGATTTCCTTGATTCGGTGCGGATCCGACATATCGTCTCGACCTATTCGGACCACATCGCGCTGCCCATTCAATTGCTGGAAGACGGCAAAGAACCAGAGACACTCAACGAAGGGTCTGCGCTTTGGACCCGCCTACCAAGCCAGATTACAGAGGAGCAACATAACGAGTTCTATAACCACGTCGCCCATCTACCAGGCAATCCCTGGGCGACGGTGCATGTCCAAGCCGAGGGAAGATTCGAATATACCGCACTCCTCTACATCCCCGACATGCGGCCTTTCGACTTGTTCGACCCAGCACGCCAGCATCGGGTCAGGCTATATGTCAAACGCGTCTTCATTACCGATGAATGCGAGGGACTGGTACCAGGCTTTCTGCGCTTTATGCGCGGCATCGTTGATTGCACCGATTTACCGCTCAATGTCAGCCGCGAAACCCTGCAGCACAACCCGCTTCTGGCCAAAATAAGCGCAGGTTTGGTCAAACGCATCCTCTCCGACATTGAAAAGAAAGCCAAGAAAAACCCCGAGTCTTATGAAGCATTTTGGGAGAATTTCGGCGCGGTCCTCAAGGAAGGCATCTACGAGCAGTCGGACCACCGTGACAGGCTGATGAAGCTCGCGCGCTTCCGCTCCCTTAACTCGGGCGAAAAGTTGATCTCGCTAGAAGATTATGTCTCTGGCATGGCCGATGGCCAAGACGCGATCTACTACCTCAGCGGCGACGCGGAGGCGGGCATCAACAAGAGTCCACAACTTGAAGGCTTCAAGGCGCGCGACATCGACGTATTGTTCATGACAGATCCGGTGGATCAATTCTGGCTACCCACTGCTGCTGATTTTAGTGACAAGCCGTTCCGTTCGATCACCCAAGGCTCAGCCGATCTCGATAAATTCGAAACTGCCAACGAAGAAGATAGCGACGGTGATGCTCTGACAGAAGTTCAGACGAGCGAAAGTGATATGGATAAGCTCATCGCTATGATCAAGCTCACTCTCGGCGACGAAGTAAAAGATGTGCGCAGTTCCTCACGACTTACCGAAAGTCCGGTCTGCTTAGTTGCAGACGAGGGGGATGTGGACATGCATTTCGAGAAATTACTGCGCCAGCACCAGCAACCAGTGATGGGCCACAAGCGGGTACTTGAAATCAACCCCGGCCACGCCCTGACCCGGGCGCTCGCAGATCTGGTCAACCGTGAAGGTGCTTCAGAAGCGCTCGAAGACGCTGCCCATCTTCTGTTCGACCAAGCGCGTATTCTTGAAGGTGAGGCGCTCCCCGACCCTGCTTCCTTCAGCCGCCGGCTCGCGGGATTATTAGCTAAAACCCTAGTGCTTGATAAACGTTAGCCGCAACCGTCAAGCCAAATTGCATGGCCAGAAATGGCCTGCTAATACCCGTTCGATTGGTTGAGAACGTCTATTCCATCGGCATCCGTCCCGCCAGAAGCCTGATCCGAGCTGAGCTCAAAGCTAAGCTACCTAACGGCCGACCTGACTCAGCTTTTTGGGTGCGCACCGGAGCGTTGTTTACCATTTTATGGACAACATTTTCCATTGCCGTCAAATTAGCAACATTACGTCAAACGAAATTGGGCAGCCTGATCGTCACCGACGCACACCATTCGCTCTCACCGGCAACCGAATTATCAGCATACCATCAGCATCCTGTTAAATAGACATGACAAGAAAAACGGGAAAGTAAGGTTTTCGCACGCTTAATCCGGTGGGCATCATATTATGGTTGAACCAATTGTCGGGACAAAGCCGATTACAATTCAGCGGCTGCGACAACTTCTAACTCCGTTATTGGGTGGCGAATTGCAATAAGGTAGACTGGTCACCATGCGCACTCTATATCATCTCTGGCTTACCCCATCTTGCCGTGCCGTAAGGCTGGCACTTATCGAGAAGGGTTTAGAGTATGATTTGGTCGTGGAAAAAAGCTGGGAGCGACGAGAGGAGTTTCTCGCCCTTGACCCTGCAGGCGAAGTCCCTCTCCTAGAGGAAGCGGATGGCGCGATCATTGCGGGCGCTAACGCCATTCTAGAATATCTTGAAGATGTTTATAAGGCGCCACCCCTGATTGGTAGCGCGCCCCTGGTGCGTGCCGAAGTCCGCCGCCTGACATATTGGTTCGGGGATAAATTCGGGCGCGAAGTGAGCAATCATATTCACGGCGAAAAATTCGTAAAGCGCTTCCTCATAAAGGGTGAACCGGACAGCCAAGCCGTGCGCGCTGGGCTTGCCAATATCCGCATCCATCTCGAGTACATCTCCTTTCTTACCGAGCGTCGCAATTGGCTCGCTGGCGATGAATTTTCCCTCGCCGATATCATGGCTGGCGCCCATCTTTCTGTAATCGACTACATGGGCGATGTACCCTGGAGCAGGCATGAAGCGGCCAAGGAATGGTATGCAAGTATCAAATCGCGTCCCTCTTTTCGCCCCCTACTCGAAGATTATATCCCCGGTTTAGCACCGCCAAAACATTATGCGGACCTCGACTTCTAATCTGACCACCAGCGACATTCGCGATGAGATAGAGGTTCGCGCGCGCGAACTGGGCTTTGCCGCTTTCGGCGTTGCAAAAGCAGAGGCTGGGCCAGAGCGCGCTGCGCTTGATGAATTTCTTGCCCGCGCTTATCACGGCGACATGGCCTGGTTGGAAACAAAGCGCGAGCAGCGTGGTGACCCCAGGGAGCTTTGGCCTGAGGCACGTAGCATCATCATGCTCGGCGCCGAATACACACCCGAAGCGTTGCCACGGGAGATGCTAAGCCGGCCCACGTTAGGTGCTATCTCCGTTTATGCGCAAGGACGCGATTATCACAATGTTCTCAAAAAGTTGCTGAAGCGGCTCGCTAGCGAGATTGCGAACAAATTCGGAGCCGAGGTTAAAATATTTGTCGACACCGCGCCGGTTATGGAAAAACCCTTGGCAACACGCGCTGGCCTCGGTTGGCAGGGGAAACACACCAACCTGGTGTCGCGCAAATTTGGATCTTGGCTTTTCCTTGCGGAAATATTCACCACCATTGATCTGCCGCCGGATGCGGCAACAAAGGATCATTGCGGTTCCTGTCGAGCATGTCTCGACATCTGCCCGACCAGAGCTTTCCCCGCACCTTACCAGCTAGATGCGAGGCGCTGCATCTCCTATCTGACGATCGAGCATAAGGGCCACATCGAACGTGAATTCCGCGCTGCTATGGGTAACCGAATCTATGGCTGCGACGATTGCCTTGCAGTGTGTCCCTGGAACAAGTTCGCGCAGATCGGTAGGGATCACGCGTTCGCGCCGCGCACTGATCTACACAGCCCGGCGCTAGCCGAGTTGGCCGCGCTCGACGACTCTTCTTTCCGTGCACGCTTTGCCGGTACAGCAATCAAACGCACCGGGCGCAACAGGTTCTTGCGCAATGTGCTGATTGCCGTCGGCAATTCCGCCGACACCACTCTGTCGGCAACGGCAAAGCAACACCTCGGTGATGAATCACCTCTGGTACGCGCCATGGCCGTATGGGCGCTCTCCCGGCTACTCCCGTCAACAGATTTTGAAGCGCTACGCGCACTCTATCTGTCAGACGAGGACGATGCGGCCGTGCGCGCCGAATGGCAAGTCACTTAGAATTGATATCAAGCTTTTCAAGATTGTGCCGCGCCGCCTCCGCCGCCAGCGAATTCGGTGCGAGTCGGATCACCTCCAGCCAATCCTCGCGCGCGTCATCTTTATTGCTGTTAAGGCGACGGATATTGCCACGCTCTAGATAGGCCGCCACATGATCGCTGCGCAGTTCCAGCGCCCGATTTACATCATCTTCAGCTAGTTCAAGACTATCAAGATAGCGATAGACGTTGGCGCGAAATACCAGTGCCTCCGCGTTTTCCGGGTCGATATCCAGAGCTCGATTGAGATCGTCCAACGCCTCCCAATAATTTTTCGCGGCCGCATAGACTAGGCTTCGGTCGACCAGAAGGTCAAAATTTAATGGTGCAAGTTCGAGACCGGTGGTCAAAGTGGCGTTGGCGCGCTCGTACTCCTCTCCCATCAACCACACAGTGCCTGCTTGGTCGAGCAACGAAATGCGAAGATCTAGACTGATATTCTCCTTGGCGAGACGCTCCAGACGCAGCGCTGCTTCGCGAAACTGGCTAAGAGCGAAAAGTGCAACAGCCACACAATGGCGCGCTGCAAAACCACCGCCAAGATCGCGCCAAGCAATAGCGCGTTCAAAACCAACTTCTGGCTTGCTCATGGCAAAATCGACACATTGTTCATATTCGCGCGCCTCGACTGTACTTTGCGCCGGTGCTTCGCTGTGCCATAAATATAGGATAAGCAGGGTCAAACTCAGTTTGCGCGCGACTTCGAAGTACATACCGAGGGCGCTTTGCGTTTTTTTACCTACCATAACAGTCGATTTTTTTGACGTGATCACTTTTCAACATAGCCCGATTCGGCCAGGCAAGCTGTTTTGTTTTGGCCTGGGCTTTACAGGCGTGCGCTTCGCCTACAGGCTTCGTGCCGCGGGTTGGCAAGTTACTGGCACTTCGCGCAATGAAGGCTCATTCGACCGTTTGCGCGCGGACGGGATCGCAGTTGGGCCAATGGAAACAGCGGATATACCCTCGGATACAAGCTACATCCTCAGCACCATTCCACCGAGCGAAGGGGGCGACCCGGTGTTGCTCAACCATAGTGCTAAGATGACGGCCGGCCTGGATCTTGCTTGGATCGGCTATCTCTCTACCACCGGCGTCTATGGCGACCGCGGAGGAGCGACGGTCTGCGAGGAAGACACACCGGCTCCTAGCAATACACGTAGCCAACGCCGATTGACCGCGGAGCGCGCATGGCTGGAATTCGGCAGGAAACATGATGTGGCGGTGCAGATATTTCGTCTCGCAGGCATCTATGGTCCTAAACGCAGCGTACTGGATTCCGTTCGTGCCGGAACGGCAAAGCGGATCAATAAGCCGGAGCATCTTTTTTCACGCATTCATGTCGACGATATCGGCACGATTCTCATGGCCTCTATGTCTCGGCCACGCGCCAGCGCTATCTACAATGTATGCGACGACGCGGCCGCCGCTCCTGCAGAGGTGACACTCCATGCCTGCCGCCTACTCGGTGTCGAACCGCCGCCCTTGGAGGAGTTCGATGCAGACAAAATGTCGCCCATGGCTCAGAGCTTCTGGAAGGAGAACAGACTGGTGTCGAACGCGCTGGTTAAACATGAACTTGGCATTTCTCTTCGCTATCCTGACTACCGCGCCGGCCTTGCCGCCATATTGGAAGAAGAAAAAACTAAATAAGCGAGCCTTCCAGTGTCGCCAGACCTGGCACCAACTCCAACATCCAATAAGCGAAAGAAGAGAGATAACCGGTTAGCAATGCGATACCGAGCGCGACCATGATTGCACCAGCGACGAACTGAAACGGCCGACCTATGCGCCGCATGGATTTCATAGAACTGAGAAACACACCGGTAAAGGCGGCAGCAGCGAGGAACGGCAAGCCTAGCCCAAGTGAATAGAAGGCGAGCAGCACTACACCAATGCCAACCTCATTGGCGTTTGCGCTCATGGTAAGAATCGTACCCAGCACTGGGCCGATACAGGGCGTCCAACCGAAGGCGAAAGCGGTTCCAAGCAACAGCGCACTTGCTGGATGACCGCCAGCGGTAAGGCTGACGAAGCGCATTTCTCTTTCGAAGAGAGGGATGCGAAACAGGCCCATCAAATAAACACCAAACAGGATAATTATGCTGCCCGCTATATATTCGAATAACCGCTTGTTGATGAGTAAAAATTCGCCTACGGCGCTAGCGCTAGCCCCGAGTGCAATAAAGATGAGGGAAAAACCGAGAATAAAAAAGAGACTGAGATAAATAGCCCGCAGGCGATGGCGCACCGTCGAATCTTTAGTCAAGTCTTCTAGGGTGCCGCCGGCAATGTAGGAGACATAGCCTGGAACCAGGGGCAATACGCAGGGCGATAAGAACGAGATGATACCCGCTAAGAAAGCGATGACGATGCCTAACAGTGAGAATTCCATAATTGCCGAACTATAGGCCTCGTGGGACGTGCCTGCCAGTTTGTGCCAAAGTCGGTGGCACTATTCGATCAACTGACGCATCAGGGCGATGGTGTCTGGCGCGATCCAATTACGATCACCGAGTATGCGAGCGATTTCCAGGCCCTCCCGGTCAATCAAAATCGTGTAGGGAATACCGTTAACCAGCATGGCCCGGGCCGCTACCATACCCTCGTCGACATAGACACTAAGATGTTCAATGCCGTGATCATCGTAATATCGCTTTACCACTTCCGTGCCGTCGCGATCGACAGAGAGAGGCACGAAGGTGAAATCCGCACCACCGAGTTCCCTTTGCAAAGCATTAACCGTCAACAGTTCGGCGCGGCACGGAATGCACCAGGTAGCCCAAAAATGAAGCGCCACGAACTTGTGGCGAAATTCTTCCACCCCATGGTAATTACCCGTACCATCGATGAAAGCAAAGGCTGGCAAGACACGCGGCGTCTCATGTACAACCATGTTGAGCACCCGCGAGCCGTCGGGGCGTGTATCTAATTCCTTCAGATTATCGGCACCTACCTCGCCCAACGGCAAAATGGCAACGCATAAGACTATCAGCGCGAACCGCAACTCATGGGGAATAAAACGAGAAGTGACAAGTATAGTCATCATGGTAAGGTTACATAGTGTATTGTCCGCACTCTGCCTAGACTTGAGCACATGCGGACACGTTGCATTGAAAGTGTGTTATCACCCAGCTTGAAGCCTCGCCATCGCATCAACTGTGCACGTAAGGCGGGTAAGATCCTCGTCTCGGCTGAGTCGGTGATCACCATCCTTTATGAGCGTCACCATCACATTGTTACTGGTCACCGCCTCGGCAATGGCAAGTGCCGTCTGCCAGGGAACATCTTGGTCCGCCATGCCCTGTATTAGATGAACCGGACAGTCAAGGCTAAGGCGCGAGTCCAACAATAGATGATTACGCCCGTCCTCGATCAAAGCGCGGCTGACCGGGTAGGGCTTGCTCTTATAATCGGACGGCAGATAGATTACACTTTCTTCGTGGATGCGCGCCTTCATCGAGTCGTCGAACTGGGCCCACATGAGATTCTCTGTGAAGTCTGGAGCGGCTGCAACGCCGATGAGGCCGGCAATGCGGTCGGGCCGGGCGCGGGCAGCAAGCAACATTTGCCAACCCCCCATGCTGGAGCCAATTAATAATTGCGGTCCTTCAGCGATCGTATCGAGCACTCGCAGGGTATCGGCATGCCAGCGGCCAATAGTACCGTCAACGAAGGTGCCAGAGGATTCGCCGTGGCCAAAATAATCGAAACGCACGAAGGCGCGACCCTCAGCGCGGCAATGGGCTTCTAGGGCGAGTGCCTTGGTACCGCTCATATCCGACATTAATCCGCCCAAAAACATTACGCCGGGAGTCTTGCCCTCGAGCACATGGTAGGCGATTGTCTCTCCGTCCAGCGCTTGGAGAATGCGCGCCGCTTTGAAATTTTCCGCAATTGGATCGCTTATGGGATCATCTCCCTACTGCTGCCTATTAACACTCAAGAGAATGCGTAACATTTGTGTCGAACGCCGACAAACCTAACACCCTAGCTAACGCCGAGAAAGATAAGGCGCCCACCGTACTGCAGGTAATCCCTCAGATCGACGTGCCCGGTGGAACCGAGCGCGCAACGGTAGAGATTGCCAAGGCGCTGGCCGCTGCTGGCTGGCGCCCCCTGGTCGCCTCAGCCGGGGGCACGATGCTGCATCAGATCCAGCAGGTTGGCGCCCAACATTTCTCTCTGCCGCTCAAGAACAAGAATCCGATCCAAATCGGCAGAAACGCCTCGCAACTGGCCAGGCTGATCCGCGCAGAGGGAGTAGATATCATCCACGCCCGCTCCCGGGCTCCGGCCTGGAGCGCCTATTACGCGGCCAAGAAGACCGGCTGCCATTTCATAACCACCTTTCACGGCACTTATGGAAATTCCAGTGCGCTTAAGCGGCACTATAATTCTATTATGGTCAGGGGCGAACGCGTGATCGCCAATTCACAATTCACTGCCAATCATATTCGACACACCTATCCGATGGACGAGGAACGCCTCCGTGTTGTCCGGCGTGGCGTCGATATGTCTGTTTTCAGCACCGACTCCGTACCTCAAGCGCGGCTAGTGCAGCTCGCTGGCCAATGGCGCCTGCCCGATGGTAAAGCGGTGGTCATGCTGCCGGGCCGGCTTACCGCTTGGAAGGGTCACAGTATTCTGCTCGACGCCCTTACCTTCCTTTCGCGGGACGATTACGTAACCGTCTTGGTCGGCGACGAGCAGGGCCGGGAGAGCTACCGCCGACAGCTCGAGCGCCAAGTTGAAAAGAACAACCTCGCCCATATCGTGCGCTTTGCTGGGCCATGCCGTGACATGCCGGCGGCATATATGTCGGCAGATGTGGTAGTCAACGCATCGACCAAACCAGAGGCCTTTGGCCGGGTAATCGTCGAAGCTCAGGCTATGGGCCGTCCGGTGGTCGCCTTTGATCATGGCGGCGCACGCGAAACAATTCTTGAAGGCCGAACCGGCTTACTAGTGGAGCCAGGCGACGCCCGAGCTCTAGCACACGCCATTGACTCGGCGCTCGATCTAAGTATTGAGCAGCGTAAGGCCATGGCCCAAGTGGCGATGAACCATGTACGAGAAAACTTTACTCTCCAACGCATGTGCTCTGATACTCTCGTTGTATATGAAGAAATCCTTGCTGGCAGAAAGCTACCCGGGGCCACTCAATGAACGACGGCGGAATTTTGGTCATCAAGCTTGGTGCACTCGGAGATTTCGTGTTGGCAATGGGGCCTTTCGCTGCAATTCGCGCGCATCATACGAACGTGCGAATCACCCTACTCACTACTCAGCCCTTCGCTGAGTTGGCGCGCCGCTCAAACCATTTCGACGATATCTGGATCGACCAACGCACCTCTCGCTGGAATCTACTTGAGCGACTCAGCCTATGCCGGAGTCTCCAGGCCGGCCATTTCACTCGGGTTTACGATCTACAGACCTCCGGCCGATCCAGTAATTATTATCGCTGTTTCAAACCACCCCGACCTGAATGGTCGGGTATCGCCAAGGGTTGCTCTCATCCGCACACCAATCCAGCGCGCGACTTCATGCACACGAAAGCACGCCAGCGCGAGCAACTCGTCATGGCCGGCATCGAGATAGTCCCCGGCACCGATCTCTCCTGGCTCGACGGTGATATCGCCACTCTTGTGCCAGAGGGCGCCTATGCCCTTCTGGTTCCTGGCGGCTCAGCTCACCGAACGGAAAAGCGCTGGCCGGCAAAATTTTTCGGCGAGCTCGCGCAGTCTCTTTTTGAGGCTGGCTACACACCCCTTTTACTTGGTAAGGAAGCAGAACAGGACGTGATAGCGAAGATTGTCGCCCTTGTACCTACAGCGCACAACCTCTGTGGACGCACGGATTTTGCCCAGATTGCCGCACTCGCACGCGGTGCTGTCGCAGCCATCGGCAATGATACCGGACCGATGCATCTCATTGCGGCCACGGGTTGCCCCACCACCGTTCTTTTTTCCGACGATTCGGACCCGGATCTGACCGCGCCAGTCGGGCAGGCAGTAACGATACTGCGACGCCCGCACCTTGGCGATTTGCCCGTCGCCGAGGTGCGAGGATCATTGACACTGTTCCAATCATGAAGGACTGCGTTTTGCGCCGCTTGACAGGGGTTGCGCGGCTAGTAAGGTGCCGCCACTTCTGCTCCGGCTAAATGAATTCAAGAGGTTCATGCCAGACATAACTTTGCCAGACGGCTCCACGCGCACATTCGACGGCCCGGTCACGGGTACAGAAATCGCCATGAGCATTGGCCCCGGCTTAGCCAAAGCGGCGCTAGCGATTTCGGTCGATGGGGAATTGCGAGACCTCAACCGGCCCATCGAGACCGACGCGACGGTCAGCATCATCACGGCCAAGGACGCCGATGGGCTAGAAATTCTGCGCCACGATTCGGCTCATGTCATGGCCGAGGCAGTTAAAGAGCTCTATCCCGACACACAGGTCACCATCGGTCCATCCATCGAGGACGGCTTCTATTACGATTTCGCGCGCGATGAGCCTTTTTCGACCGAAGACATTGCCGCCATCGAGGCGCGAATGAAGGAGATTGTCGCCCGAGATGAGGAGATCATCCGGGAGGTCTGGCCACGTGCTAAGGCGGTTGAGTTCTTCAAGCAAGCTGGCGAGCATTACAAGGCGGAAATCATCTCCGACATCCCCGATGACGACGAAATTACTCTGTACCGCCAAGGCGAATTCATCGATCTTTGCCGCGGACCCCATCTGCCATCTACGAGACTACTCGGTGCATTTAAACTTACCAAGGTCGCAGGCGCATATTGGCGAGGTGATTCCGACAATGAAATGTTGCAGCGCATTTATGGCACCGCATGGGCAACAGAGAAGGATCTTAAGGCCTATCTTACACGCTTGGAAGAAGCTGAGAAGCGCGACCATCGGCGACTCGGCCGAGAGATGAACCTCTTCCACCTGCAGCAGGAAGCCATTGGCATGGTATTCTGGCATCCCCATGGCTGGAAGCTTTACCGAACCTTGCAGCGTTACATGCGCAAGCGGCTCGACAACGCTGGCTATGTCGAAGTGAAAACGCCAGAGTTAATCGACCGGACCTTATGGGAATCTTCGGGCCATTGGGAAAAGTTCCGCGAACATATGTTCACCACCGAAGCCGAGGAGCGGGTCCTCGCGCTCAAGCCAATGAACTGTCCCGGCCATGTGCAGATCTTCCGGCAGGGCATCAAGAGCTACCGCGACCTACCCTTGCGCATGGCCGAGTTCGGCGCCTGCCACCGGTACGAGCCTTCAGGCGCACTGCACGGCCTAATGCGGGTACGCGGCTTCGTGCAAGACGATGCACACATCTTTTGTACCGAGGACCAGATTACGCCGGAAACCGAGAGCTTTTGCGAGCTGCTTATGTCGATCTATAGGGATTTTGGCTTTGAGCAGGTACTGGTCAAATTCGCAGACCGACCGCCGGTGCGCGCCGGCACCGACGAAGTATGGGACTGCGCCGAAGGTGCGCTGATGGACGCGGTGAAAAGTGCTGGCCTTGAGGTTCACTTTAATCCCGGTGAGGGCGCTTTCTATGGGCCAAAACTCGAATTCGTGTTACGCGATGCAATTGGGCGAGACTGGCAATGCGGAACACTACAGGTTGATTTCGTTCTGCCCGAACGTTTGGATGCCACCTATGTCGGCGAAGACGGTGACCGCCACCGACCAGTCATGCTGCACCGCGCGATTTTGGGTTCGATTGAACGTTTCCTTGGAATCTTGATCGAGCATCACGCCGGGCGTTTTCCACTTTGGTTAGCGCCACGCCAAGTGATGGTGGCTACGATTACTGACGATACTGATGCCTACGCCCGCCAAGTCCTAGAACAGTTGCAAATTGCAGGTCTGAGTGCCGAGGCAGATTTGCGCAATGAGAAGATCGGCTACAAAGTACGGGAGCACAGTGTTGCCAAAGTGCCCGTGATTATTGCTGTGGGGGCACGTGAAGCAGAAGGCGGCACTGTTGCCATACGCCGTCTCGGCGATAAGAAACAGGAAATACTTGCGCTGGATGAGGCCGTTGATAGACTCCGCAATGAGGCTGTCGGACCTCTGGCACGAACGGATTAACCCAAGCAACTGGCTTTCGTCCGGTAGCTTAGGTCACGCGGCTATGCAAATTTATGGATAAGTGAGGGAAAAGGCATCGTTAGACACACTAGTTTAGTTCCGCCGAAGCGGGAAGGACCGCGCGTAAATGAACTCATCGCCGTTGACAGCGTGCGCCTGATTGATGGAACGGGCGAACAGGTCGGCGTCGTAGATATCGAACGAGCGCTTAAAATGGCGGCCGAAAGCGGCTTCGATTTGGTCGAAATCTCCCCTGGCGCCGAGCCACCTGTCTGTAAACTGATGGACTACGGCAAATACAAGTATGAAGCGCAAAAGAAAGCGGCGCTGGCGCGCAAGAAACAGAAAACTATCGACGTCAAGGAAGTGAAATTCCGCCCAGGTATTTCTAGTGCCGATTATGACGTCAAGTTGCGTAATATCCGCCGTTTTCTCGGCGAAGGCGACAAAGTGAAGATCACTCTCAGATTCCGCGGCCGCGAAATGGTACATCAGGACCTCGGAATGAAGGTGCTGATGCGCGTGCGCGACGATCTTGAGGAAATTAGCAAGGTTGAGCAGTTGCCAACTATGGAAGGCCGACAAATGACCATGGTGGTGACGCAAAAATAGCACCGTATCATCTTTCAATCCGCCCTAAATACGGAAGACAACATCCACAAAGTGGTCCAGGTGCAGAGCGAATATAATCTCGTCAAACCTATGCACCCAAGAGCCCTGAAAAAGATATCCGGGTCACTAGTTCGATAAATAGCGCGGCAAGGTTGCCCGATGCTTGCAATTTCATAGCACTGTGGCTACAAACTGCTCCCTCCATGAGGTGGCGCGGCCAAAGGCATGCCCAGCCACCGATATTCATCGCGCGTGGCGCGGGCCAAGTAGAAGAAGAGAGAAAGATATAGAAATGCCTAAGCTCAAGACGAAAAGCAGCACCAAAAAGCGCTTTTCGGCCACCGGCACGGGAAAGCTGCGCCGAGGCCATGCCAAACACCGTCATAATCTGTCGAAACAGACTAAAAAGGTGCGTCGTACCCTACAGGGCACCACGATCATGGACCAATCCAATGTTCCAGCTGTGAAACGCTGGATGCCGTACATCTAGGAAGATTTGACCATGGCAAGAGTGAAACGGGGCGTTACTACCCACGCCCGGCATAAAAAGGTACTGGCCCGAGCCAGTGGTTATCGCGGCCGCGCGAAATCCAATTTCCGCGTCGCCGTCGAGCGCGTCGAGAAGGGGTTGCAGTATGCCTATCGCGACCGGCGTACACGTAAACGTGATTTCCGCGCGCTTTGGATTCAACGCATCAATGCTGCAGCGCGTGAGCATGACCTTACCTATTCCAAGTTTATCAACGGCCTAACGCGCGCAGATGTCGAGATTGACCGCAAAGTGCTGGCTGATCTCGCAGTGCGCCAACCAGAGGCATTTAAGGCCTTAGTGGAACAGGCGCGCGCCGGTCTGGCCAAAGACTAAGAGCAGCCCGCGAGGGTTCGACGCCAGAGCCCGACGCGGGCACCGGAGGAGAAAGCCTTGCATAATTTGGACGCGCTGAAATCCGAAATACTCGCTTCATTTGAGGCCGCAGTGGATATCCCCGCACTCGAGGCGGCGCGCGTTGCCGCACTCGGCAAGAAGGGCAGATTGACCGCACTGATGAAGGGACTTGGCGAGCTAGGGCCGGAGGAACGCAAAGCCACCGGCCAAGCACTCAACCGCATCAAAGGCGAGTTGACCGATGCCCTGGATGCGCGCCGCAATGCACTCGCAGGTAGCGTATTAGACGCACGCCTTACCTCGGAAATGATCGATGTCACATTGCCGATCCGACCCGAGACGGAAGGCCGGGTCCACCCGATCAGTCAGGTTCTTGATGAGATGGCGGCCATCTTTGGTGATATGGGCTTCACCGTCATCGAGGGACCTGATATCGAGGATGATTTTCATAATTTCACTGCGCTCAATATTCCGCCAGAGCATCCTGCACGTCAGATGCACGACACTTTTTATTTTCCTGAGCGCGAGGATGGCTCACGCTTACTCTTGCGCACCCATACCTCACCAGTGCAGATACGCACAATGAAAGCAGGTGGACCGCCTTACCGCATCGTCGCACCGGGGCGCACATATCGTTGCGACTATGACATCACGCACACGCCGATGTTCCATCAGATCGAGGGACTAGTGGTCGACGAGCACACTCATATGGGCCATCTAAAGGGCTGCCTGATTGATTTCGCCAAGACTTTCTTTGAATTGCCCGATCTACCGGTGCGCTTTCGCCCAAGCTATTTCCCGTTCACCGAGCCCTCGGCAGAGATGGATATCGGCTGTGAGCGCAAAGACGGGGTCTTGTTCATTGGCAAGGGTGCAGATTGGATGGAAATCCTTGGCTGCGGGATGGTTAACCCGCGTGTGCTTGAAATGGCCGGCGTCGATCCCAAGCGCTACCAGGGTTTTGCCTTTGGTCTAGGCGTCGAGCGCTCGGCGATGCTGAAATACGGTATTCCGGATCTTAGAACTTTCTATGATGCGGACGCGCGCTGGCTTAGCCATTACGGTTTTTCCGCCGGCGACGTGCCAAGCCTGGTGGGCGGCCTTACGCAATGAAGTTCACCCTATCCTGGCTCAGGGAATATCTTGAAACTAACGTCTCGGTCGACGCGCTTTCAGAATGCATGACCGCCATCGGTCTCGAGGTCGAGTCCGTCGTGGACCCGGCCAAAATTCTGGCACCCTTTACCATTGCCTATGTCATCGAGGCAGTGCAGCATCCGAATGCAGACAAGCTCCGCGTCTGTACTGTCGATACTGGCGACGGCACGGTCCAGGTCGTGTGCGGCGCACCCAATGCACGTACCGGCATGAAGGGTGTCTTTGCGACCATCGGCACAACAATTCCTGGAACTGGCGTTAAGCTTAAATCAACAAAAATCAGGGGTGTGGCGAGCAACGGCATGCTCTGCTCCGAACGCGAAATGGGCATCAGCGAAGATCATGAAGGTATTATTGATCTTCCTGAAGACGCCCCAGTGGGCGAACCCTTTGCCTCCTACATTGGCATCGATGATCCGCTGTTTGATATCGCCATTACGCCCAACCGCGCCGATTGCCTTGGCGTCTATGGTATCGCTCGCGATCTCGCCGCCGCCAGCGTGGGAACGCTCAAAGAGCTCGACCTATCACCCATTCCGGGCACGTTCAAAAGCCCGCTGGATGTGCGCTTTGATTTCAAGCCGCATTCTGCAGATGCTTGTCCGCTATTTGTCGGGCGCTATATCAAGGGCGTGAAGAACGGACCTAGCCCCAAATGGATGCAGGACCGCCTTCTCTCCGTTGGACTCAGGCCGATTTCGGCTCTAGTCGATATGACTAATTTTCTCACTATCGACCTAAACCGCCCAGTTCATGTGTTCGATGCCGACAAGATCGAAGGCAATCATCTGTGGCTCAAAACGGGCTGCGCCGGCGCTAAGTTTCTCGCGCTGAACGGCAAGGAATACGTGCTCGATGGCGAAATGACGACGATTGGCGACGCAAATGGCGTCCTCAGTCTTGCCGGCGTCATGGGTGGCGAGAGCTCAGGCTGCACCGAAGAAACAGTCAACGTGTTCATCGAGATCGCACTCTTCGACCCAGTGCGCACTGCCGCCACCGGGCGTAAGCTAAATCTTGATTCGGACGCGCGTCACCGATTTGAGCGCGGTGTAGATCCTGCTTTTGCCAAACCTGGAATAGAGGCAGCCACCCGCCTCGTTCAGGAAATGTGCGGCGGCGAAGCGAGCGAACTGGTGGTTACTGGCCAAGCGCCAGACTGGAAGCGCGAAATCGCTTTCCGCCCATCGCGCCTCTTGAGTCTTGGCGGTGTCGATATAGGAGAGCTCGATTGCAAGACTATTCTAACCAAGCTCGGGTTCAACTCACATGAGATTACCTCGGACCATCTCACTGTTTTACCACCTTCTTGGCGGGGTGACATTGTCGGCGAGCCTGACATTGTCGAGGAATTGTTGCGCATCCACGGTTTCGACAACATACCCGCCGTCTCATTGCCGCCTGTGGCGATACGCACTAATTCGGCAATAGAGCTAGCACCACGGCGCATGAGCTGGGCGCGGCGCGCGCTCGCCGCACGTGGCATGTCGGAAGCAGTGACTTGGTCCTTTATGTCAGCGGCTCATGCCTCCCATTTTGGTGGCGTCGCTGACAGTCTTATCCTGGCCAATCCGATCTCCAGCGACCTCGATGTCATGCGGCCCTCAATTTTACCCAATCTCGCTCTTGCCTGCCTAAGAAACACAGACCGTGGATACCCTAACGTCGCTTTGTTTGAGGCTGGACCGCAATATTCGAGCGACGGCGCCGATGGGCAGCACCGCATCGTCGCTGGCATGCGAGCGGGTCAAGCTGTCGGGCGCAATCTCTATAGTGCGGCGCGTAACGTCGATGCATTTGATGTCAAGGCAGACGCCCTAGCCGCTTTGAAGGCCACTGGCGCACCTGTAACTAGCCTGCAAATTAAATCTGAAGCCGCCGTTTGGTATCATCCGGGGCGTTCCGGCACACTATCGCTTGGACCCAACCTTCTAGGCCAATTCGGCGAACTTCATCCAGGAGTGCTAACGGCGCTAAATATCGATTTTCCACTCGCGGCGTTCGAAATCTTCATCGACGCCATACCCTTACCAAAGAAAAAGGCGGGACACACCCGCCCAGCAATGAAAACATCGGATTTTCCCGTTGTCGAACGTGACTTCGCCTTCATAGTCGATGCCGATTTGCCAGCGGAGAAGCTAGTACGTTCGGCGCAAGGTGCCGACAAGACGCTGATCACTAATGTGTCGGTGTTTGACCTTTATGACGGCGAAGGTGTCGGCGATGACAAAAAATCCTTGGCTATTGCCGTCCGCCTTGAACCGCGCGACCGGACCCTCACTGATGCGGAGATCGACGCGGTTGCGCAAAAGCTGGTCGACAATGTCAAGAAAGTTACCGGCGGAGAGCTGCGCGGCTAATAGGCTTAATGACCGATCTTGCGCATATTCGTAACTTCGCGATCATCGCCCATATAGATCACGGAAAATCCACTTTGGCTGACCGCATGATCGAGATTTGTGGCGGCTTGCAGAAGCGGGAAATGACTAGCCAAGTGCTTGATTCGATGGATATCGAACGCGAACGTGGCATCACCATTAAGGCTCAGACCGTACGTCTTTGTCACACGGCGAAGGATGGCAAGACCTACACCCTCAATCTAGTGGACACGCCAGGCCATGTTGATTTCTCCTATGAAGTGAGCCGTTCTCTTGCTGCGTGCGAAGGCTCGCTCCTATTAGTCGACGCGACTCAGGGCGTCGAGGCGCAGACCCTGGCCAACGCCTATCTCGCGGTCGATAGCAATCACGAAATCATCCCGGTTTTAAACAAAATCGACCTCGGTTCGGCCGAGCCCGACCGTATACGCCAGCAAATCGAGGATGTTATTGGCATCGACGCAACCGATACACTGGCAATTTCTGCCAAGACTGGCGTCGGTGTTAACGAAGTCTTGGACTCGCTAGTCGAGCGTCTACCAGCACCGGAAGGCAACACCGACCAGCCACCGAAGGCGCTCCTGGTAGACAGCTGGTACGACCCCTATCTCGGCGTGGTGATCCTGGTACGGGTGAAGGACGGTTATCTGAGGAAGGGCATGCGGGTGCGCATGATGGGTCTCGGATCGACACACGATATTGAGCGCGTCGGCGTATTTACGCCGAAAGCCGAAATCGTCGAAAGCCTAGGACCGGGCGAGATAGGCTTTATTACCGCCAGCATCAAGAATGTTTCGGAATGCAAGGTCGGTGATACCATCACCGAAGAGCGCCGCCAGACTGCTCAACCCTTACCCGGCTTCCAGCCGAGCGTGCCGGTCGTGTTTTGCGGCCTGTTCCCTGCCGATTCAGCCGATTTCGAGAGACTACGCGAAAGCCTCGCCAAGCTAAGTCTTAACGATTCGAGTTTTCATTATGCGGCAGAAACCTCTGCCGCCCTCGGCATGGGTTTCTCATGCGGCTTTCTCGGACTTCTTCATCTCGAAATTATCGAGGAGCGGCTCGAACGAGAATTTGATCTCGAGCTCGTCGCTACCGCACCGAGCGTGATCTATTCCCTGACGACTACCGCCGGCGAGACGTTTGACTTACACAATCCGGCAGACATGCCGGATCCGACCAAAATCCGCACCATCGAGGAACCCTGGATCAAATCCAATATCATGGTGCCGGACAATTATCTTGGCCCAGTGCTGGCGCTGTGCGAAGAAAAGCGCGGCGAGCAAGAAGCGCTTACCTATGTCGGTAGCCGTGCACTCCTAACCTACCGCCTACCACTTAACGAGGTAGTGTTCGATTTTTACGACCGCCTGAAATCTCATTCACGGGGCTATGCCAGTTTCGATTATCAGCTCGATGGTTACCGAGAAAGCGATCTCGTCAAGGTCGGTATATTGATCAATGGCGACCCCGTCGATTCGCTTTCAATGGTGGTGCACCGCAGCCAGGCGGAGAGCCGCGGCCGGGCACTTTGCCTGCGACTCAAGGACCTCATCCCGCGCCAACTCTTCAAGGTTGCCATTCAAGCGGCAATAGGCGGTAAGGTGGTGGCGCGCGAAACCGTGAGTGCGCTTAGAAAAGATGTCACCGCTAAATGCTATGGCGGCGACGTCACCCGCAAGCGTAAATTGCTCGACCGGCAGAAGCGGGGTAAGAAGCGCATGCGCCAGTTCGGTAATGTGGAAATTCCGCAGGAAGCCTTCCTCGCGGCCCTTAAGATGAGCGAGGATTGACCCCAGAGGTTATGCTCGAGCAGTAACGATCCAGGTAGCCGAGGCCATGCGCACACCGGTGCCGTCGTGAAAACTCGAGAACGTGTCGGCAAGAGCGGCGGCCACCAAGTTGCGGACGTCACTGTCAACATCTGCGACAAGGCGTCCGACCGGTCCCATACCAATGCAATGGGCCACAGCGGCTTCAACTGTGCCCGGGCCACTGACATAAAATGCCTCGTCGAGCGCTTCAATAACAATATCGCGGTATCCCGCTTCCGTGAGAATTTTTTTGGTGCGCGCACCATCGGCTAGGCCGAATGGACCTGGTGTACCCGGTGTAATGGGTTCCAGTGGCGTCACGAAACGACACGCAATATCGATTGGAATTGCCATCCATGGGTTAAGCTCAACCGGCCGCCAGCAAATGAAGGTGAGTTGACCACCCGGTGCAAGGGCACTGCGGATATTACCGAAGGCGGCGACAGGATCTTCAAAGAACATCACGCCGAACCGCGAAAAAGCGTGATTAAAGCCAGCCGGCTCGAATTTTGCGTTCTGTGCGTCCTTACGCTCGAAGGAGATGGCGAGCTCGGGCTCGTACCCGGCCCGCTCTAATGCCCAATTAAGCATAGTTTGGGAGAGGTCAACTCCGTATATTCTGCCACCTGGCGCCACCCTACGCGCAAGCTCGAGCGAGCTGTCACCGCAGCCGCAGCCAATATCAAGTACCGCTTGCCCAGCGCGCAAATCCGCTTGGTCCATTGCCATCCGGCCAATATTACGAATTTGACCGTCCAATTGTTGCTGAAACTGCACCCAGCGCTGCCCGGCGAGGTCGTTCCAATATCTGTTCATCTCGGCGTTAACCGGAACGGTGCAGTTTCCACTAGACATTGCAGAGTACTCCCGGGCAATCGACTGTTTCGCGCAGTCGAATCGATTGTGTTCAAATCAACTGAGCCATAGGCTAGACTATATTAAACTTCTTGGAGTTTTGATCACCCTCTGTCCGTTTTTTGGCAACGCTGTTTATTTAACTGGTAACTGCTCTAACTCCNTGTTCATAAATCCGCTNGCCGGAGCCGNTTGCACTATTCAGGTCGTTTGTCGACGTTGCTTTCTAAGCCATGATCTAACAGTTTGAACATTTTGTATTTTTTTTNCTTGAATTTAGTGTAAGCGTCGTCGCCTGAAAAATAATAATAATCGTCGAAGACTGTCAGCAACGGATTGCAATTATTCAAATATTTCAGAGACAACCAGCAGAAATTCTCCCATCAGCGCGACCCAAATTTTCCGAAAATTTAGCGGTGATTTGGCTTTTTATTGCCGGGTAACGGAGGATGCGTGACGATGGCAGCAGATAAGCCAAATCCAACTTGCTGGATATTGACTGAAGGCATAGCCGGAACCGAAAATCAGTGTCTTGCCCTGGCTGCCGCACTAGGACTCAAATGCGATGTCAAGCGCGCCGCGGGGAAACTGCCTTGGCGTTTGCTGGGCCCAGAAATGGCGAGTTTACCATTATCTCTCATTGCACGCGGACGCAATCAGCTAACACCACCCTGGCCCGACCTGCTGATCGCCAGCGGACATAAATGCGCCGGGCTCGCGCTCACCGTTCGTCGCGCGAGCAGGGGAAAAAGTTTTACCGTCTTCGTTCAAAATCCTCGCCTCGGGTTCAAACATTTCGACCTAATAATTGCACCCCGTCATGATGGCCTCACAGGCAGCAACACCTTCGGCACGCGCGGCGCTCTCAGCCGCGTTACAAACCCGTTACTCAACGAGGCGGCCGAAACTTTTGCGCCAAAATTTGCCCACCTACCCCGCCCACTTGTTGCTTGCCTGATCGGCGGCTCGTCGCGCCGACACACTTTCCGACCGACTGATGGGCACACCCTTGGCAAGGCCCTCGCTCGGCTTTCAGAGGACACCGGTTGCGGACTCCTTGTCACCACCTCCAGACGCACCCCAAAGGCAAGTTTCACCGCCTTTGAAGCAGCGCTCGGCCATGCGCCAATGCATATTTGGCGAGGTGCCGGCACCAATCCCTATCTTGGCTATCTTGCCCTCGCAGACCACATGCTCGTCACCGCCGATTCGGTCAGCATGATCTCCGACGCCTGCAATACCGGCAAACCGGTCCATATCCTTCCCATGGACGGCCACAGCAGCGCCCGATTCGATCAATTTTTCGCCGCACTGGAAGCCGAGGGTGTAGTGCGCCCCTTTACCGGCACCCTCGATAGCTGGACATACGAAGCGCTCAATGATTGTTCAAAAGCGGCAGCATATATTCGCCAACGTCTCACAATCAAAACAGCACAACAAAACGAGTGATAAGGTGTAGATTAGCGGCACTGTCAGGCGCCCCCAAATAGAGGCACATATGTCCAAAGGTTATCACAGCAAGGTCCTAATTATCGGCTCCGGTCCCGCCGGATACACCGCTGCGATCTACGCTGCGCGCGCAGCGTTGGCCCCGATCCTCGTGCAGGGGCTCGAGCCAGGCGGGCAACTTACTATCACAACCGATGTCGAAAATTATCCTGGTTTTGCTGATGTCATCCAGGGGCCTTGGCTGATGGAGCAAATGAAGGCTCAGGCCGAGCATGTAGGCGCACAGCTCAAGCAAGACATCATCGTCGGCGTTGATTTATCGCGAACACCTTTCACTTGCATTGGCGATTCAGGCGATCAATACAGTGCCGACAGCATCATCATTTCGACTGGCGCTCAAGCTCGCTGGCTCGGCTTGCCGAGCGAAGAAACATTCATGGGCTTTGGTGTCTCTGCTTGTGCCACCTGCGACGGCTTCTTTTTCCGCGGCAAAAAAGTCGCCGTAATCGGCGGCGGTAACACGGCGGTCGAAGAAGCGCTCTATCTCACCAACCACGCCGACAAGGTCACCCTGGTACACCGCCGCGATAGCCTGCGTGCCGAAAAGATTCTCCAACAACGGCTTTTTGCAAACGACAAGATCGAACTCGTGTGGGACCACACACTGGAGGAGATCACCGGTGACGACAATCCGCGAAGCGTCACTGGTGCGCGCCTCAAACACGCTAAGACTTCAGCGAACCGCCTGCTAAAAGTCGACGGCGTATTTGTGGCTATCGGTCATACACCCAATACTGAGATTTTCCAAGATCAGGTGGAAATGGACGAAGAAGGCTATATTTTGACCACCACCGACAGCACAGCCACCAGCGTCCAAGGCGTATTTGCCGCCGGCGATGTACAAGACAAAACTTATCGCCAAGCGGTTACGGCGGCAGGCACCGGATGCATGGCGGCGCTTGAAGCGGAAAAATTTATTGCCTTGCTTGAAGCTGGAGCGACCGCCGCCGCCGAATGACTACCAGCGCCAAACCGTCCAACGGGAGGTACGCATGGACTGGGACAAGCTGAGAATCTTTCACGCTGTCGCCGAAGCGGGCAGCTTCACCCGAGCGGGCGATATCCTACATCTCAGCCAATCCGCCGTTAGCCGCCAGGTCGCGGCGCTCGAGGAAGGCCTTTCGGTTGTGCTCTTCCACCGCCATTCGCGCGGCCTCATCCTGACTGAGCAGGGAGAAACGCTCTACGCTACAACACGCGACGTCTATTCCAAGCTGGCGATGACCGAAGCCAATCTCACCAGCGGGCGTGATAGGCCGGAGGGACCACTCACCATCTCCGCAACAAACGCTTTCGGCACCATCTGGCTCACACCGCGCCTACGCGCCTTCCACCAGCTTTACCCAGGGATCAATCTCAGACTGAAGACCTCTGACGATGCTCTCGACCTTGCTATGCGTGAGGCCGATGTAGCAATCCGCATGGGCGAACCGACACAGCCAGATCTCATCCAACGCCACTTAATGACAGTGCATTCGCATATCTACGCCGCACCGAGCTATCTTGAGGAATTTGGCCCAATCGATAGTGCTGACGATCTCCTGACTCAGCGTCTAATTATCTACGGCGAGGGGCCTCTTCGAGACATCGCCAGCCCCAATTGGCTGCTCAGACGCTCAGGTGAAGCCGAATCACGCCACCGCGTGGTCCTCGAAGCAAACAACATTTATTGCATCTTGCGGGCAGTGGAAAGCGGTTTGGGCATATCTGCTCTGCCCGACTACGTCGCCCGCGAACGACCCAATCTCCGCCAAATTCTGCCTGATTTGCAGGGACCGAGCTTCGAGGCCTATCTCGTCTATGCCGAGGAATTGCGCCATACCAAGCGCATCGGGGTGTTCCGGGATTTCCTTTTGAGCCAAGTCGAAGCATGGAACTATTAATCAAACCAAATCGAATTGCCATGCAAAAACCGCATAACAGGGCTGTCTAAACAGGTCTACCGCGTGAATTCCAACAATACTATATACTGCATTGCAACACGCTGATGCGCTAACTCCACCTCCCGGCGCGAGGCATTTGCAACGCTACTATCCTGCCAAATATTGCAGGATAGTAGCATACATGCGGGCCAAGGTTCGTATGTCAAGGATCTCCGGATCCTTAGCGAACGACTGTGACGTTCGTTTTTACGTCTCCCAGACGTGAAGCCTCCCTGTTTGACTGGCCGGGCCCTTACGGGCCCGGCCATTTTTCTCTTACTTTATTATTGGTTACATTGGTCAGAGCAAACTGCTGCAATAAGTTTGGGTAGTTGATTCATGTTAATGAAATTTTTCGCACCTGCAGCAGAGTTAACGTGATCACATAAAATATCCGGTTCCGCGTTGGGAACATATCGAAACACCCGCATCTTTGCCGCTATCGCGGCCTCGACACCAAGCGAACTATCCTCAACGACGATGCAGTCTGCAGGCTCAAAACCCATGTCCCGGGCAGCATGAAGGAAGAGATCAGGATACGGTTTAGCGCGCTCCACCATGCGTGCTGTGTATAGCCTACCTGCGAAGTCGGAAATGAGGCCCACTGCCTCAAGGCTGGTGAGCACCGTTTCCGCCTCGCCGTTCGAGGCAACACAGATAGCTCGGACCTGAGCCTGTGTCTTGATTTGGGCAATTGCCGCGCGAACTCCGTCAACTGGAGCAAGGTCGACGCGTATCCCTGCATGCAGCCTATCAAGAAAACGTGGCAAAAAGCCTGTCTCCACCGGCGCACCGAGGCGAGCCTCAAGAATGTCAAGCACCATCGGCATAGAGCAACCAAGAAAGATCTCGGCAGCCTCATTGTCATCCATAGCGATGCCAAGACCGCGCACTTCTTCAGCAAGCACGCGTGCGGCCAACGGTTCGCTGTCCACCAGCACGCCATCACAATCGAATATCACCAAGGTTCCACCCATAGGAGAGTTTTACCTCATGACAACGCGAGATTACATATAGAGGGGTTCTCTTTTGGCAAAATCACTATAGAGCGTAGCAACATATTCACCGTAGCCGTTGAAGAGCTGGGTGGGCATCCTCATAACGCCATTCGGGCCATAGAACTTTTCCGTCGCCTGGGACCAGCGAGGATGAGGTACATCTGGGTTCACATTCGCCCAGAATCCATATTCGCTTCCCTGAATATTCTCCCAGAACGACCTCGGACGTTTCTCAGAGAAGGTAAACCGTACAATGCCCTTAGCATGCTTAAAGCCGTACTTCCAAGGTACAGCAAGACGCAGAGGTGCCCCGTTTTGCTTGGGAATTGGCTTGCCATAATAGCCTGTCGCCATAAAGGCAAGTTCGTTAGTAGCCTCTTCGATAGTGAGGCCCTCGGTATAGGGCCAGGGATACCAGAATTGCTTTTGGCCACGCGCGATCTCCGGTTTCTCGAAGGACTGCATGACCAAATATTTGGCCGAACCCAGCGGACGCGCTAGATTCACCAGGGCCTGAAGAGGAAAACCCGAATAAGGCACAGCAATCGACCAGGCTTCAACGCAGCGGTGACGATAGACCCTTTCCTCAAGGGGCATCATAGCGAGGAGATCATCGATATCGAGGATCGCCTCCTTCTCTACGAGACCGTCGAGGGTTATTGTCCAGGGTCGGATCGGCAGTTCCTGGGCGAGTTTAGAGATCTCCTTCTGTGATCCGAACTCGTAATAATTATTGTAATGTGTCGCAAATTTCTCGGGCGTCAACTCTCGGTCGAGCGTAAAGGTCTTGTTTTCCCACACCGGGTAAAGCTCAGCGCTGGGATCGTTGTTTGTCCCTTCGTCATGGGTCGCCAACGCTGAGTTAAGGACAAGGCTGTCCGCCACCAGCGCACCTCCAATAGCGCCCATTCCCTTGAGAAACTGGCGCCGATTGCGGAATAACGCTTCCGGCGTCGCAATGCGTTCCGGCAGCTGCCATCCCCGCTCGATCTTGATCAACATCTACCGCTCCCTGAGTTTCTTGCTCCACGGGCGCTAAGACAATTTATACGCGCTGCGGCTGCCGATTTGACCCGCGTAAGAAGGGTGTGACTGCGGCGCCCGCCGTGCCACCTCTGTAGTTGGGCTTCGCTCACCCTGGCCGACCCCTGACGTGGCTAATTCAAAAACTTGACCGGCTTGCCCACAGCCAAAGAGACCTCCCTATCAATTGAACTTACCTAGCTGGCACAGACACGGATAACGACAAAAACTACGTCATTTATCACCACCAACACCACTGGCCTTAGCCGGACTAACTCTACTCTATAACAGTGACGCAGCGGCCCGTTGGATGCGTTGGCAGGCTTCTGTCAGGATTTCGGTAGAGGTGGCGTAGGAGATGCGGAAGAAGGGGTCGAGTCCAAAGGCCGCACCGTGGACCACAGCGACACCTTCACCATCAAGAAGATAGGTGGCAAAATCCTCAGATGTCCTGATGGTCTTGCCATCCGGAGTTTTCGTGCCGATCAAACCAGCACAACTTGGATAGACGTAGAACGCCCCTTCCGGTATTTGGCAGGTGATGCCAGCTGCTTGATTGAGCATGCCAACCACCAAATCGCGGCGCTCGCAGAAAATCTTGTTACGCTCGGCGATAGAGCTTTGGGGTCCGTCCAGCGCCTCAATCGCCGCGGCCTGACTGATCGAGGAAGGATTTGATGTCGATTGCGATTGCACTTTGGCCATCGCCTTGATAAGCGCTGCATCGCCGGCGGCGAAGCCAATCCGCCAGCCGGTCATGGAATAGCCCTTGGAGACGCCGTTCATGGTGAGGGTACGGCCGTAAAGGTCTGGCGCCGCCTCAGCAAAGGTAGCAAAGGTAAAACCGTCATAAACAAGATGCTCATAGATATCGTCTGACAAGATATGAATATTCTCGTGCGGTCGTAACACCTCAGCCAATGCCGCTATCTCATCCTTGCTATAGGCCGAGCCCGTCGGATTGCTAGGTGAATTAAAAATGAACCATTTGGTCTTAGCGGTGATCGCCGCATTGAGCTCAGCCGGCGCCAGCTTAAAACCGTTATCCTCCAAAGCCGGTGCAATAACCGGTATACCCTCAGCCAGGAGTATCATATCGGGATAAGATGCCCAATAGGGCGCTGGGATCACCACCTCATCGCCAGGATCCAGAGTCGCCATCAGAGCGTTGTAGAGCACATGTTTGCCGCCCGAGCCAACATTAATCTGATCAATGTTATATTCGAGTCCATTGTCGCGCTTGAATTTTCGCGCAATCGCGGACTTTAGCTCCGGCGTGCCATCGACTTTAGTATATTTCGTCTGTCCGTTACGGATGGCCGCAATACCGGCTTCCTTGACATTGTCCGGCGTATCAAAATCGGGCTCACCAGCTCCGAGGCCGATCACGTCGCGGCCAGAAGCGCGTAATTCGTTGGCCTTTGCGGTAATCGCCATAGTAGGCGATGGCTTAACGCGCGCTAGACGCTGGGCGATGAGGGGCATGGCTAGGGGCGTTCCAAATTCGCTATCGAAGGTGCAGCTAAATTATGCCGCTCTGGCTCCGGCGGCAAGCGGGCATAGCGTTCTAGTCATAAGAATCAATAATCTCGCCAAGGCGCTCTAAAGAAATTCCGCCAACATACTTCTTGCCGTTGATAAAGAAGGTTGGCGTACCTTCAACACCGAGAGTGCTGTTGGCATATTCGAAGCTTTCGATAACCTGCCGCTGTAAATCTCCTGACTCGACGCAGGCCTTAAACTCGTTCCGCGTCACGCCCAAGCTCTCACCAATTTCGGCGATCGCAAGGATTGAAGGGGTCGCAGAGCCCCATTGTCTATAGCTGGCAAATAACGCGTCTTGCGCCGCAATAAATTGCTTCGGCCCGGCACAATGCGTGAGAATCGCCGCTTCGGCCGCCGGCCAGTTGAGTGGAAAGTCGCGAAAAACGAAGCGCAACCGCCCAGTATCGATATAGTCAGCCTTCAAGCTGGGAAATATCTCTTTGTGGAATGCCGCACAGTGCGAGCAGTTTAGAGAGTAGTATTCAATTATAGTGACAGGCGCGTCATCACTTCCAAACACCATATCGCCCGGTCGTGCATCCGCTAAGCCAGCTGCAGACGGGCGCAGCAAAGCCACGGCGAGAAAGAGACCCGTGAGAAGAGCAAAAAACCTTCGCCTAGTAAGTATTATCATTGCGCCAATCTAATAAAAGAAGCGCGGCGAGAATAGTACTAACAGCGACGAGCGGCCAAAATCTAATCTAGAAGAAAGCCTCACCAGTCTCTCGATCAAAGACGTGAAGTTTCTCAATATTGAACGCGAGTCCGCAAGCTTCACCTGGCTGGCCCATATCAGCGATTTTGCGTTTGATAGTCAGCCTATCATCCCCAAGCTCCGCCTCGACCAGCATGTCGCCGCCCAATGGCTCAGTGATGAATATTTTTGCGGTGAAATCCAGTCCGTGACCCTGTCCCGCTTCAACAAATAGATCATCCGGCCGAATGCCGAGGCGAACCACCCCATCAGCGCTCTTTTCCGCCAGTGCGCGAGATTGTGCATCGCTCAACAGCAATTTCATTTGCCCGCTGTCATTCACCAGTGCAACCGCATCGTCCTGGCGTTCGATATAGCAATCGACAAAGTTCATCGGGGGTTCGCCGACAAAACCGGCAACAAACTCGTTTACGGGATGATTGTAGATTTCGCTCGGTGTGCCGAGTTGTTGAAGTACACCTTCATGCATGACAGCAATACGATCTGCCATAGTCATGCCTTCGAGTTGGTCATGGGTGACATAGATAGTCGTGGTCTCGAGGCGACGCTGCAGATGTTTTAGCTCGCCGCGCATATGGGAGCGCAGCTTGGCGTCGAGATGGGCGATTGGTTCATCAAACAGGAACACCTTGGGTTCGCGCACAATAGCCCGACCGATGGCGGTACGCTGCTTTTGCCCACCACTTAGCTCAACCGGCTTCCGCTGCAACAACTCAGTTATTTCCAACATCTTAGCAGCCCATTCGACACGCTCCGCGATATCCACCTTGTTCATTTTCTGAAGCTTGAGTGGGTTGGCCATATTTTCAAATACAGTTTTATGGGGATAGAGGGCGTAATTCTCAAACACCATGGCAATATCGCGGTCCTTGGGAGGGATGTCGTTAACTCGGGTGTCGCCGAAATAAATGTCGCCCGAGGAAATAAATTCTAACCCGGCTAACATGCGTAAGGTGGAGGACTTGCCGCAGCCTGATGGACCCAGTAGACAAAGAAATTCATTGTCCCGGACCTCAATATTTAGTTCCTTCACAGCTACTGTCTTGCCGTAATACTTCCACACATCCGAAATGGTGACGGTTGCCATAAGCCCATTCCAATCCTAAAAAAAACAGTGTTTCTGCATAGCGCCCTACTCTCGCACTGCGCCCATCGTCAAACCAGTCACTAGGTAACGGCGGATGAGGAGCCCGAGGAACATCATCGGCACTGTAGTAATCACCCCAGCAGCCATGATGCTACCCCACTGGATTTTGACTGGTTGCACAAGCTCGGCAGTGGCCACCGGCAGCGTCTTGGCGCCACCCGATCCTATAATTGACGCGAAGAGAAAATCGTTCCACCCAAATAGCACACAAAGCACGATAAAAGCGCCAACTCCAGGCGCCACAAGTGGCATGATCATACGCAAAGCTTGCCATCGGTTCGCCCCATCACAAAGCGCTGCCTCTTCAATAGCGTAAGGAACATTGTCGAAGAAACCCTTCAGAATCCAAATTGCGAACGGCAGGTTGAAAGTCGTGTAAGCAAGAATAAGCCCGGGGAGGGTTCCGACCAGGCCGGAAGAGCGGAAGATGACGTAAAGCGGCACCATGACCGCGACTACCGGTGCCATACGGGTAGAAATAATCCAGAATAAGAGATCGCGCTTGCCACGAAACTCCGCGCGCGACAGTGCATAAGCTGCCATCGAGCCGAGAAACACGGACACAACCGCAGAGCCCAGCGAAGCAATCAAGCTGTTGCGCATATATTCGCCAAAATTTTTCTCGGTGAAGAGTTCTACATAATGTGCGCCGGTTGGCTCGAAATCGAACATCACCCCGATGCCGCCCCAATCCCCCTCTGCTGGCAATTTGAAGGCATCAAGCAGGTCCTTAAATGAGGAAATTAGCATTATCGCGAGCGGTAACACTGTCCATACGAAAAAAACGATCAGAAAAAGGATAACCAGTGCGGAAAACATGGTGCGCGCTGGTGATTTGTAGCGGACGATTTCACGCGACGCCATTGTCTATCCACCACCGTTAGATTTGATCTTGCGCGTTGGGTCTTCAAAAATCTTAGTGAGTACAAGACCGAGTAAAATTGTTAACAACAACAGGGTGAAGGCGATTGCAGCGCCGCGTCCCAATTCAAAAAATTTAAAGGACACATCAAACAGATATGTCGGCAAGATCTTTGTCGCATTGGCTGGACCGCCGCCCGTCATGATCAGAATTGTGTCAATAAAGCGGAAATTATCCATAAAGCGCAATAGGATGGCGATCAGCAGAAACGGATAGAGATTGGGAAGGGCGACGCTAAAGAAATTCCGTACCGGGCCCGCACCGTCTACCATGTTGGCTTCGACCTGTTCTTGCGGGACCCGCTTAAGGCCAGCAAGAGTGATCAATGCAATGAGCGGCGTCCATTGCCAAACATCGGTTGCGACCACTCCAAACATGGCCCAGAATTTGTTGCCGAGGATTGACCCTCCATCCAAGACGCCCAGACTGCGCAGCAACCAAAAATACCAGCCGAACGTGCCATTATAGAGAAACATATAAAGAAAGCCGGCAACCACAGGAGCCATCATCATTGGCATTAGAAAAATGGTGATAAACAGCTTCTCAAGGCGCGAATTGTTTAAAATTACCGCAACCAATACACCCAGCGAAATTTCCACGGAGAGACAAAGAGCGCTATATTTAAAGAGGGTTAGCCAGCCGCGAGCAAAATTCTTATCGGAAAAGAGGCGAGAAAAATTATCGAACCCAGCCCATAGATCTGATTTGCCCGGCGCAAGTTGCACTTCATGAAGGCTCATATAAATGAGCCACACAAATGGATATAGCGATATCCCAGCCAGGAGGATAATGGCTGGCAACAATAGCCACATCAAATAATAACGAGCCGGCTGATTATTAAATATTTGCGGCGCGTGGTCGATACGCCGTACACCCCGATATTCGCTCGGATCCTGAATGCCGCGTTCGGATTCGGTAATGGTCATGATCAAATTCCGGGGCGATTGCGAGCTAGCTGATTTCGAGCAGCACGAGAAGAACCGCCGCCGCGGCTGGAAGGCCGCGGCAGCGGAAACTTCGGCCCGAAAGCCATAAGACTCTTCTCAGGGACTAAACGCCATGAATGGCGTTGAGTTCGTCTCGAACCGACTCGCAAGCCTCTTGTGCAGATAATTCACCCGAAATGCATTGCTGCGTCCCGACCCGAACGATCTCATGATACTCGTTGGCCTTCGGCAATTTAGGTCCGAGCACCATGTTTGGCGACCGAATACCCTTGTCGTAAACCGCCTCAAAGGTAAGCGCGTTGGGCATGCTGGTTGGCCTGTTGCGTGCCGCCTTTACTTCCGGAAGGTCAAGGACCGACCTGCGTGTAGGCGTACCACCCACACCCTGCAAGACCATGAGCTGTGTTTCGTGACTACACGCCCAACTAGCGAAGATGAAAGCCGCACGCTGCAGGTCCATCGAGGCGCCAGCATTGATGCCAATTCCACCAATGCCACAATTGGTAGCGTTAACTACATTGTTGCTGCCATCGGCATTCCAAGATGGATCACCTTTCGGGCCCATCGCATAGGCCGTCCGCCCGCCTGCCGCGACGGATTGCTCAGAGTCTTCGACTGAGGCGGCAAATTCGTGATACTGAATCTGCATTGCCACACCACCAGCTGCATACACCGTATTTAGCTCCAGCGTACCGTTGGTCAAATTGTCCGGATGAGAGACATCAGCGAGCGCCTTGTAACCCTCCATTGCCTTTACGGACTGTGCATCGCCCCAATTGGCTGGGCCAGGATTCTTCGACCCCAGCGTGTCGTCCACCGCAAAATCGAGCCATTGGTTTTGTGCGTACATATGGCGCTGAATGTCGAGTTGGGTGGTCCAGCCAAAGGAGCCGTGATGCTGCGCATATCCATAAGGAATAGAAGCGTCACGCTCGTGCATCTTTTTAAAGAAGGCAGTGAAATCAACCATATTCTTGTAGGTTGTTTCGTCTGTGAATTCCATCCGATAGCCGTAATCCGCCTCGAAATCCTTGGTCAGCTTTTCGAATAGATCTTGGCGGTAAAACGTGCATGACACGGCACAGTCATACGGAAACGCGCGAATTGGCCCGCGTTCGTAATAAACGCCACACGCATCAAGATAGTTTTCAAACCAAACTTCATCGCCATAACCCTGCGGATCCAACGGCAAGGTATCGTCTACAGAAAAGTCGTTCAGGTCGGCGTAAAAATCCGCAAATGGCGAACCAATCGGCTTATCCTGTACGTAGTTCAGTTGATAATCTGCTTGGCCACTTCTCAGGTCGATGCCGACTTTTTGCTGCACAGTTGGCAAGCCGTCTGTCAGGATTTCAACTTCAATGCCGGTAAGGTCGTAAAATGCCTTAATGTTGTCACGGATCGCGAACGAAGGCGGTGTGTTCTCTGACATGAACACTAGTTTAGAACCTTCATACTGACGCCATTTCGCTTCCATCGACGAGGAAGCATAGACTGGGCGACGTGTTATTACGGAACCAAGACCAACGCCGAGGGAACCCGCGCCTAGCGCGACTGCTGTCCCACCTCCCAATTCGAGAAATTTTCTCCGGCTGATCTTCTTGTAGAGCGCGTTCTTCGGTACTTGAAACATGCTACCCCCCCTGGGTTCAATATATGCCGATAGTTTGACCTCAATTATTTCCTACGCCAACGACCTCCATTCGCAACAGTCGCTGGCTGTGTTAATCGAATTGTAATTCGATATTTACCGCCGCCCTTTGTCAACCCGTCTTTGCTGGTATTGAACAAGGGTAAAATCTCAATTGCAGAGACGCTATGGGAAAACTGCACACCAATTCTCCCCCAATAGCTAGGAAATTTCGCCTTTAGCCTAATTGGGAATAGAGAGATTAATGGCGGGCTGTGTTGAAAACTCGTAGATAAGTAAAACGCTGCTGCCACAATCGCCTCCTTTTCACCGTTGGGCATATCATTATGTTTGATAACCCTAAAGCTCCCCCGTGCACGAGCCTTGCGACAAACAGAGGCAAGCCAAAGATTGCGACAACAAATATAATCTAATTTTTGCTGCGAAAGGCCCCTTTTGTTGCGCAGCACGGCCACACGAAAGCAGGAAAAAGGAAAATAGGCACGCTACATAACCAGCCCATCATCTAGACCTTGATAAAGGCTTACCAGTTTGGAATACAGGTGCTCACCAGCCCCCCATCAACGACAAGCTCAGAGCCGGTAATGTAGCTAGCATCATCGGAGGCTAGAAACGCCGCCGCTTTTGCTAGCTCAAATGGGTCTCCCATACGCCCGATGGGAATCATTTGATGGCGCTCCTCACGAATTGTTTCTATTTCTGCTGGGCTATGGTCTGCCTTGAGCGGCTCGTTGATCAGAGGAGTGTCCATCACACCAGGCAATATTACGTTGGCACGAATGCCCTTACGTGCATATTCAAGAGCAATGGAACGGGTAAACTGGAGGATAGCAGCCTTAGAGGTATCATAGGCTATTGCCGGCGTGCCCCAATACCTGATAGCTGCAACCGAAGAGATATTAACGATGGCGCCCTTGCCCTGCGCCTCCATTATTGGCAACACATACTTACAGGTCAGGAACATACCCTTAACGTTTGTCTCCATTACCTTATCCCAAACCTCTTCAGTTAGGGATACCGGGCCATCAAGCTCCAGCAGACCTACATTGTTATGCAGTACGTCAATGTGCCCTAGCCTGCAATGCACCTCGGCGATCGTGTCCGCTACCGAGTTATTATCGCTTACATCACATAGTAGAGACGTGACCGAATTTCCTTCGCTTTCGATGATTTGCGCAGTGTCAGCTAGAGCTACCTCGTCAATATCGAGCGCAACAGTATGGGCACCTTGACGAGCATAATGGATGGCCGCTGCCTTGCCATTGCCCATACCCTCACCGCTCGCGCCCGCACCAGTGATGATAACGACCTTTTTGTCGAATTGGCCCATGTTTCCCCCGAAACTGAAATCTTTTCCGGCCGTGGTAAAGATTTACAACTGCTGGTTAGTTAAACTGGCTCTGCAATGAATACAGGTATCTTCGCTCGAGTAGTTTTTTCCTTGTATTCATTATAGGTTGGGAAGATCGCCACACTGGCTTTCCAAAGCTCAGCACGCTCTGGGTCTTCATGCACTTCGCGGACCCGCATCTTGGTAACCGTAGTCCCATCGCGCAGCTCGACGTCTGGGTTGGCGCGGATATTGTGCACCCAGACTGGATCGTGTTTGGCACCGCCGTTCGAGCCAACCAAGACATAGCCGTCGCCAACTCGTACTCGCATAAGTGGGACCTTACGAATGGCACCGGTCTTGTTGCCGACGCATGTAAATATGATGCATGGAATACCGGTATCAAGCAGGGTGGTTCCTTCTGTACCACCACTGCCTTCATACAATTCAACTTGCTCACGTACCCAATCGAATGGTTGGGGAATATATTCGGGCATTGTTTNCTCCTTTTTGCTCGTTCNTNGCCACCTTAGCAAGATTCGGGCTGCTANGGGGATAGGACTTGTTTGCTTCCTCCACCTTCCGCTGGAAGGAAGAAATACGGCTTTTGGCGCTATCCCAGCGGAGCNNGGTTCTACAGCCACTGTCNCCACTNAGCTCGACGAATTGGCTGAGCCCACCGGTGCTGACGGATTAATGTCAGTTGGAAAGATTTTAAGACTGNGATCCGTACCTTTGGCNAGAAGATNCTNCCTCGCTTCACTTGTCGAGATTCACANCTATAGTCCACGTTCTTCGCTACCCTGNGCACGGTGAGTGTAGTCCGGGCTTTTACGCTGGATNTCGTTCAGCATGTGGTCAAGGCCTTTGGCTAGTTCGTCGAAAGTTATGTTTCCTTCAAGTTTCTCGCCGTTGATGAAGAAAGTTGGTGTTGCAGTAACACCGAGCACCTCGCTGGCATATTTACGACTAAGATAGATCTGCCGCTCCCATTTCCTCTCGTCTAGGCAGGCTCGGTATTGCGCGGGTGTAACTCCTTGAGTCTCTCCGATCCGTGCCACCGCCCTGGCAGTCGATTCCGCCTTTACCCAATGGCTCTGGGCGACGAGCAGCATGTCAAAGATGGTGAAATAACGCTCTGGCGGCGCACAATGTGTAAGGATCGCTGCCTCCAGCGCCGCCCAGGAAAGCGGAAAATCGCGATAGACGAAGCGCACCAGACCAGTATCAATATATGCACGTTTAAGCTCAGGATAGGTCTCAGCATGAAACTTGGCACAATAAATACAATCGAGCGAATGATATTCGATCATTACGATCGGCGCCCACAAGGACCCGAGCGCCCGATCGCCAGGCTGTTCCTGGATAGAATCAGCGTTAGAAGCAGGCAGAACGATAAACACAAGTAAAGCGAAAGATAGAGCAGAGGGTCGTGCGACGAGTAAGGCCTTTTGGAACATGATAAGAAGCAGATCATTCAAATGTTGTCTACACTAGCCTAATTCCTTGAAGGCGAGCGTTGCAACCTGACACACCTACCACCACGACGTGTTAAACTTAGCACCATGAAAATTTACCCCGCCCTGCATACCTCCGGTGACCCCACAGGGCACCTCATGGGCCCGCGCAAGAAACACCCGCAAGATAGAGGCGCCGGGAAGCCATTCGATCTTGTTTCTGACTATCAGCCAGCGGGTGATCAACCGCAGGCGATTGCCGAACTCGTTGCGGGATTGGACGGAGGTGAGCGAGATCAAGTGCTGCTCGGCGTCACCGGTTCCGGAAAGACCTACACCATGGCCCAGGTGGTAAACCAACTGGCGCGCCCGACCCTAGTGCTCGCGCCCAACAAGACCCTTGCCGCCCAGCTTTACGGCGAAATGAAGGCCTTCTTCCCAAACAATTCAGTCGAGTATTTCGTTTCCTATTACGATTATTACCAGCCTGAGGCTTACGTTCCGCGGACAGACACCTACATCGAGAAGGACGCCTCGATCAACGAGCAGATCGACCGAATGCGCCACGCCGCGACACGCGCGCTTTTGGAGCGCGAGGATGTCGTAATAGTCGCCTCGGTCTCCTGCATCTACGGTATTGGCTCGCCCGAGACCTATTCAGCAATGACCCTTTATCTCGATAAAGAAAGTAAAGTTGATCAACGCGAGCTTCTGAAAAAATTGGTCGAGTTACAATATCGCCGCAATAATACTTCGCTTGAACGCGGAGATTTCAGAGTACGTGGAGATGTCATCGAAATCTTCCCGGCACACTCGGAAGACCGCGCCTGGCGCGTCTCCATGTTCGGCGAGGACATTGAGGAGATCGTTGAATTCGACCCCCTGACCGGACATAAGGTCGACAAGCTAGACCGCATCCGGGTCTATCCCAATAGCCACTACGTAACACCGCGCCCGACCATAAATCAGGCGATCAAGCGTATCCGCGATGAGCTTGCCGAGCGGCTAGAAGAATACCTAGCTACCGGCCAGTTACTGGCCGCCGAACGCCTTGAACAGCGCACACTGTTCGATCTTGAGATGATGGAAGCAACGGGAAGCTGCGCCGGCATCGAGAATTATTCGCGCTATCTCACCGGGCGGAACGCCGGCGACCCTCCACCGACCCTGTTCGAATATCTGCCAGATAATGCTCTCCTGGTAGTCGACGAGAGTCATGTTACAGTGCCTCAGTTGAACGGCATGTACCGTGGCGACTTCAAGCGCAAATCGACCCTTTCCGAGTTTGGCTTTCGCCTACCATCCTGCATGGATAACCGACCACTAAAATTCGAAGAATGGGAGTTGATGCGCCCACAGACCATTTTTGTCTCTGCTACGCCGGGCCCGTGGGAAATTAAGCGGACCGCTGGTGTGTTTGTCGAGCAGGTGATCCGCCCGACAGGACTGATCGATCCGGCATGCATCGTCCGTCCAGTTGAAGAGCAAGTCGACGACCTAATCGCTGAATGCCGCGATTGCGTGAACAAGGGGCTCCGAGTGCTGGTTACAACACTCACCAAGCGCATGGCCGAGGACCTTACTGAATATCTCCATGACGCCGGCATCCGCATACGCTATCTCCATTCCGACGTCGATACCCTAGAGCGCATTGAGATCATCCGAGACCTCCGTCTCGGCGCTTTCGATGTCCTCGTCGGTATTAACCTCCTGCGAGAGGGCCTCGACATCCCCGAATGCGGCTTGGTGGCCATCCTAGACGCTGACAAAGAAGGTTTCCTACGGTCGCGCACCTCGCTTATCCAGACTATCGGTCGCGCTGCACGTAATGTTGACGGCCGAGTGATTTTGTATGCTGATCATATGACCAATTCCTTGACCGAAGCGATTGAAGAGACTGAGCGACGGCGTACCAAACAGCAGGAATACAACATCGCTAACGGCATCACGCCGGAAAGCGTGCGCAAGAGTATTGGCGATATTCTCGAAGGTATCTGCGAACAGGATTACGCTACAGTCGATACTGGCGACGAGAAAACACTTCACATGATCGGCGACAATTTAGCGACCTATCTCAAAGATATGGAAAAACGCATGAAACAGGCCGCGGGCGAGCTAGAATTTGAAGAGGCGGCACGTTTGCGCGACGAAATCCAGCGCCTGCAGGAAAGCGACCTTGGCCTCACCTCCGATCACAGGAAAACTCTACCTAATAACAGCACTAAACGACGTCCTGGACGAAGCCATGGTGGCACGCCGGGCACCCGCGCTACCGGCAAAAAGAACAAATTCGTCCGCAAGCCCAAACGTAGAAAATACCGCTAATTGGGAGAAAATTATGACGGCAGAAACCGACGTCCACGGCATCCCAATCACCGCGCTAAGGCAGGATTATGCCTTCAAAACGGTCGACGATTTTAACTTTCGTATGTACATACTGCCACACCTTGCCGATCCTGTAAGGCTTGCCGAGATTATTGCTGAGCATAAAGCGGATCCACTCTACAGCCCCACACAGCCCGGCGAACCGGCACCACTGTATAGCCAGACCCTGGTCCGCCTTATTGACCGGCTACGTGTAGTACCGACCGGAGGCAAGCAGATTATCGTCGAAACCCAGCGCAACCAAGAATTCGCCGTCGCGATTCTACCTGAAATGCGAGGCGGCACGGTGGAGATAACTGGTGAGCTTTATCCCACGCGCGGCGAGGCGGATCACGCAATCTTTCTCAAACGCCTCGGTGCGTTGCTCTCTGAATACGGCGTGGAGATGTAGGAACTGACAATGGACAATCGCCAAGAGCATATGCTCCGCATTACCGGCTATTCAGACCGCCTCTCGGTCCGCCCGGGTGAAGATATAACCTTCTACGTTCATAGTGAGCATGAGGAAAGCTACCACACCAAAATCGTCCGGCTATTGCATGGCGACACCAACCCGGAGGGCCCAGGCTTCAAGGAAGAAGAGATCGAGGCGTCAGTGAACCGCGAATATAATGGCGCCTATCAGCGTATGGATGCGGGTAGCTACATCCTCGTGCCGCATGATTCCCGTTTCAACTTAGAGAGCTTCACCCTCGCCGGCTATATCTATCCTACTCTACCAACACTTGGCATGCAGGGACTCCTCACCAAATGGAACGACCGCGACGGTATTGGCTACGGACTATTCATCGACGAAGCTGGGGAGCTTTGTCTCCGAATCGGGCGGTCGGACGGCGAAGTGAGGGTGTCGAGTGGCCGACCGCTGTTCCGCAACGTCTGGTACGAGATTAGCGTCTCCTTCGACGCGGAAAGCGGGCGCGTGCGCCTTGTGCAACAGCCCTACGCGACACCGGCTAATGGTGGCTTCGGCATGAGCCTGGTACATCCCCTTGAGGACACTGCCGCCGAGATCAAGACCGAGATTTCTGTGGGTTCCCCGGCTGCAGATCATTGCCCCTTTCTGATGGGAGCAAGCGTGGCCGACCTGGATTCAGGGCGCAGCATTTTTGGCAACCATTTCGCCGGGCTCGACAAACCTTGGCCCCTGCCGATTCATGGCAATAAATATAACGGTCGAATCGACCGCCCTCGGCTAGCAAACCGTGCACTTACCCAGGTAGAAATCGAGACACTCCTAGCAGGACCGGGAACAAGTCATCTGCCGCTCGAAGCTCGCAAGATGGTAATCGCCGCGTGGGATTTCACCGCCAACATCCGCGATAACGCTGCGTCAACAGAAATTATCGATACCGGACCCTTTACCTTCCACGGCCGCGGCGTAAATATGCCCGTACGCGGAGTACCTGGGTTCAACTGGACTTCGGAATATATGAGTTATCGCCATGGACGGGAGGAATATGGCGGCATTCATTTTCACGACGAATCCGTTGATGATGCACGCTGGGAACCTGCCTTCACCTATACTGTGCCGATGGATCTAAAGAGCGGTGTCTACGCGGCACGACTCCGGATTGGTGGCGTGGAGTCTCCTGAGACCGAGGATTATCTTCCATTTTTCGTACGCCCAGCAGCAAACGGCCCAACGGAGAAGATCGCGCTGGTCATGTCAACGGTGAGTTATCTCGCCTACGCCAACGACAACCTCGGGGTCACCTCGCCAGTGGCGCAATTACTCACCGCGCGTGCAGCACTTCTGCAACCAAGCGACCTGCTACTCAATAAAAAGGACGCCTACGGCCTCGGGACATATTCGACCTATCGCGATGGCTGGGGCGTCAATATCTCTTCAGCGCTCCGCCCTATCCTCAATATGAGGCCTAAATACACTCATCTGTTCTCGCCCTCGGTATGGCAATTTAACGCCGACTTGCATCTCGTCGATTGGCTTAACGCCATGGGCTATGCTGTTGATATTCATACCGAGGAAGATGTCCACCGCGAAGGGATCGGTCTGCTGAACCGATATCCTGTGGTGCTGACCGCGCATCATCCGGAATATGTCTCGGAGCGAATCATGGACGCCTATCAGGACTATCAATTTCGCGGCGGGCGCTGGCTATATCTTGCCGCTAACGGCTTCTATTGGGTGACAGAATTTCACCCGGACAATCCTGCCCTGGTGGAAGTGCGCAAGGGTGATCAAGGCTCGCGTGCCTGGACCGGCATGCCCGGTGAATATTGCAATGCGTTCGACGGCAAGCATGGCGGTGCCTGGCGCATCCGCGGACGGCCCATGTCAAACCTGCTCGGCGTTACCTTCACCTCCTTCGGCCTGACACAATCGACCTATTACCGCCGTGCGCCTGATAGCGAGCGGGTAGAATGTGCCTGGATCTTTGATGGCGTTGGGCGCGACGAGCCAATCGGCAATTTTGGTTTGATAGGCGGTGGTGCGGCAGGACTCGAGCTTGACCGAGCTGATCTCGACCTCGGCACGCCACACCGTACCTTTTTGCTTGCCCATTCCGAGGGTCATTCGGACATTTTCGTACCCGTAACCGAGGAGATCACCTATAGCTCACGCGGCCAGCTCTTAACTGGTACGGGCGAAACCAACCCAAAAATCCGCGCGGATATGGTCTATTTCAAAACGCCAGGAAACGGTGGTGTGTTCTCCGTTGGCTCGATGGCCTGGTGCGGCTCGCTATCGCACAATAATTACAACAACAATGTCTCACGTATCACCAAAAATGTGATCGATGGCTTCTTGCGTAACGGGCCCCTACCTTAATGATAGGCTATGATCATTTCAGCATTCACGAATGTCTTGCAACATGTCGCCTCGCATTACTTAACACTCCAAACCCAGACCTAGATGAAGGTGACATTCCGTTGCTGGTCCTTCGGTTTTGGCAAAGCGACCACCTAACCAGTGATTAAGGGTACGCGCACCCCCGGCATTAATTTGCTTGAAATCTTATTTGCCGAAATAGAGCGTACCAATGTCTAATAGATCATGTCGAAACCGCTATTTACGGTGTATGCCTGGATGCAAGTCAAATGTGCCTTTTGCTTACTCTCGAAATTTGATGTGTCGCGCAGCCTAGCAGTCAACAACAACGAGAAGATCAGCTTTGTAATGTTCCGCAACTCAGTGGTACGCCATACTGACATCATGATCCCGCCGCAACGCGGCGCTGCCTTTTGAGCGCGATGGTACCGCCGTACCCAGAACCGCGCGTGGCTCTCGTCACCGGCGCGGGGCAGCGCATTGGCCGTGCTATCGCTCTCGACCTTGGCGAGGCGGGGTGGTCAGTTGCAGTACATCATAATGATTCGTCCGCGGAAGCGAGCGAAACGGTCGATATGATCGAAAAGGCTGGCGGTCGCGCCATAGCACTCGCCGCAGACCTTAGCGACGAAGCCGACGCGTCAACGCTTCTGGACCGCACCGCCAAAGCAATGGGTCCCGTCAGCTGCCTCATCAACAATGCCTCACTGTTTGAGTACGACGACGCTACTAGCGCCACGCGAGAAAGCTGGGACGCGCATATGTCTGTGAACCTGCGCGCGCCTTTCATTCTCTCTCAGAAATTTGCGGCTGACCTGCCAACTGGCACAACCGGGGCGATCGTCAATATTCTTGACCAGAGAGTGTGGAACCTGACGCCCTATTTTATGTCTTATACGGTCAGCAAGGTCGGCCTCTGGGCCTTGACCCAAACCCTCGCTCTGGCCCTAGCACCGGCGATCCGAGTGAATGCCATTGGCCCCGGACCGGTACTCCCAAGCGCACGGCAAAGCGAGCTTCAATTTCGCGCGCAATGCGAGAATACGCCGCTCGGCCATGGCGCCAGTCCGCATGAATTATCCGACGCGGTAAGGTTTATCCTTGCAGCGCCAGCGATGACAGGGCAAATGATTGCGCTCGACGGCGGCCAACATCTCGGGTGGGCGATGCCGTCAAATCGAGAGGTGGAGGAATAGCCGCCCGTGTACGAGCCAACCCCCTTCAAGCCGCGTGCGCGTTCAGGCACTGAGAACAGCTACCGGCGCGTATTTGTCCGCGATTTGATTCTCAATTGCGCTATCGGCATCCACGCTCATGAACAAAACGCACCCCAGCGCGTGCGCATCAATCTTGAACTGATTGTATGTGAGGACGAGCGCAACTTGCTGGACCGTATTGAGAACGTTGTCGATTATGAAACCATCGTCGACGGAGTGCGTGCGATTACCGAAGAGAGCCATATCAATTTGGTGGAGACCCTAGCCGAGCGTATCGCAGGGCTCTGCCTCATTGATAGTCGCGTCGCCCGGGTGTGGGTCAGCGTTGAGAAGCTCGACATTTATGCCGAAGCACAGAGTGTAGGAGTTGAAATCGAGCGCGCCCGAAGCGACATCTGAAAGAATACATGGCATCGTTCTGAGTGCGCTATAAAAGCATCGCTTTCAAGAGCGTTTCAAATTTTCACACGATCGAAATTAGACTTCCAAAACAGCGCACAATATGGCCACAAATGTTTCCGTCAACTAACTGCTCCCGTCAGAGGCTACCCAACCCAAATACTAATTTGACGATCGTCGCAACTTATGAGTCATTTCTACCTGATCTAATTCATCTATCAGCGGCGCATCGTAGCATGGCCTATAAAACACAACTATTTCGGTCTTAATGTCGCTCTGATACCGATAGCAAACCCATAGATTTTGTGCGTCCACCCCTTTGGCGGACGCAAAATAGGCTTTGGATGTGAATTCTGTTCACATCAGTTCAGAAACATAGGCAACCTAAAAATTTTAAAACGGTTTTTTGCGAAAATAAACAGAAAAATAAATTTATTACCTTAAATTTGTTACACATCAAATACTTAACGAAAATGCCTAGATTTTAGGCAGAATGATATAAGACCTTGGAACCGCACGAAACCACCACGTCCACAGGCTTTTATACACAGACTTATCAACAGAATTGGTGGACAGCGCAGAAATGCCTTCTCCGCTCTGGCTAACAGTACCTTACAAATGTTTGAATCGATAGCGTTTGCGTTGCTAGCTGTAAGACCGTTGAATTTGCTCAACGGATATTTTCTTCTAGAAAAGCGATAACGATATAACTGGTCACGAGAGGTAAGGTATTCCGTACATGACCAATTCGCTTTCAGCAGGCCTTAAAGCGCTGCGCAAAGACATTGGCACCATGCCATGCAGCCCCGGCGTCTATCGCATGATCAGTGCCAAAGGCGATGTGCTCTATGTTGGCAAGGCTAAAAACCTGAAAAAGCGTGTAACCAGCTACGCCAATGCCAAAGCCCTATCGACTCGGCTGCAACGCATGGTCTCAAACATCGCTTCTGTCGAAGTAGTTACAACGAAAAGTGAAGTTGAGGCACTCTTACTCGAGAGTAATCTCATCAAACGTCTCAAGCCCTATTACAATATCACCCTGCGTGACGATAAGTCTTTTCCCTACATCTTGATTACGGGAGACCATCCCTTCCCACGCATTACCAAATACCGCGGTGCAAAGAAGGGTGAGGGCGAATATTTTGGCCCCTTCGCTTCTGCTAACGCAGTTAACCAGACTATCAACGCCCTGCACCGCGCCTTTCCCCTGCGCTCCTGCTCGGATTCGATCTTTGCTAACCGAACCAGACCCTGCCTGCAGCACCAGATCAAGCGCTGCGCAGCACCCTGTGTAGGTCACATCGACACGGACGCCTATGCCGATCTGGTGAACGAGGTGCGCGACTTTCTTTCGGGCCGCAGCCAGCACATCAAATCGCGCCTCACTGAGCGCATGACCGCGGCAAGTGAGGCACTTGAATATGAAACTGCGTCCGTCTATCGCGACCGTATTCGGGCGCTGGCTCATATTCAGTCGCGCCAGGGTATCAATCTGCACAGCCTGAAAGACGCAGACGTGGTAGCAGTGCATCAGTCCGGCGGACAATCTTGCGTGCAAGTGTTTTTCTTTCGCAGCGGTCAGAATTATGGCAACCGCGCCTATTTTCCTCGACACCAAAAGGACGCCAGCGCAGCGGAAGTACTAAGCGCCTTTATCGGCCAATTTTATGCTGAGCGTACGGCACCACCGCTCCTTCTCGTAAACCAGGACATCGTGGAGCGAGAACTGACCGAAGAAGCACTCGCATTTGGAGCCGAACGCCGGGTAGATATCCGCCGTCCGAATCGGGGCGACAAAGCAACCATGGTCGCCGATGCCGAGCGCAATGCTCGTGAGGCCCTGGCGCGGCGTTTCTCCGAAAGTGCGGTGCAACGCAAGTTGTTTGAAGGACTTGCCGACAGGCTCAGCTTAGATGGCATACCAGAGCGCATCGAAGTCTATGACAATTCGCATATTTCAGGCAGCGGCGCGGTAGGCGCGATGATCGCTGCTGGTCCCGAGGGTTTCCAAAAAAAGACCTACCGCAAATTCAACATCAAAAGCGATTCTAAGACGCTAGAGAACGGCGGCATTACCGCCGGCGACGATTACGGTATGATGCGCGAGGTGCTTACACGGCGCTTCTCGCGTCTACTTAAGGAGGACCCCGAACNNACAGAGAGTTCATGGCCCGATCTCGTGCTCATCGACGGCGGTGCCGGACAGTTGAGCGCNGGGCTAGAGANCTTTGCTGAGCTCGGCGTAAGCGACGTGGTGCTTGCCGCNGTCGCCAAGGGGCCCGACCGCAATGCGGGACTCGAACGCATCTTCCTACCTGAGAGAACACCGATCTCGCTTGAACGCCGCGATCCGGTGCTCTATTTCATCCAGCGATTGCGCGACGAGGCACACCGCTTCGCCATTGGTAGTCACCGAACAAGGCGGGCCCGCAATATCTCTAAATCTCAGCTCGATAGCATTCCCGGTGTCGGTCCAAAACGCAAAAAAGCGCTCCTTCATCATTTCGGTTCGTCACGCAGCGTTTCGCAAGCAGGGCTCGCAGATCTCAAACGGGTGCAGGGTATCTCCCACGCGCTCGCACGCACCATCTTCGGTTATTTCCATACCGACGGTTGAGCGTGACAAATACTCCTTCAGCGGATATGCCGCATCCATGACCAGTCTACCCAATATTTTAACGATCAGCCGCATGGTGCTGGTAGCGCCTTTTGTTGGTGCATTTTATCTGCCCGACGCCGAGGCTGCTGCCTTGGTGACCTTCAGCATTTTCATCCTCGCCGCCGTCACTGATTTTTTCGATGGCTGGCTGGCGCGCCGCCTCAGCGTAACCAGCCAATTCGGCCGCGTTTTTGATCCCATCGCCGATAAGCTCCTCGTCGCAGCAGCACTAATCATGTTAACTCTGCGAACCAGTGATGCGGAGTGGACAATATTCTCGATACCCTACGGCCCACTGACAATTCCCGTGGTTGCAATCCTCTGCCGCGAGTTACTGATTTCGGGCCTGCGCGAGGGAATGGCCGGTCGATTTACCTTACCCGTCAATCACCTCGGAAAATGGAAAACAGCTTGCCAGATGATCGCCATCGGCCTGTTGCTTGGTGGGCCTGCTCTCGCTACCTTCACCAATCCGGAATGGATCAACTTAGAGGACGGAGAGATGATGCCAATGATCTATGTGATCATCTTTGCCGGGCAAATATTGATCTGGACTGCTGCCGTTCTAAGCTGGTTGAGCGCGGCCATTTATCTCCTCGCTGTATCACGGCAATTATGGTTACCCGAAGAATGAGGGCAAAAATGTGCATCTTCGGCATTGCCGGGTGGAGCGGCAGCGGCAAGACCACACTGTTACGCCGGCTGTTGCCCGAGCTCACCGCCCGGGGGCGTAAGGTGGCAACAATGAAATATACCCATCACCAATTCGACCTTTTCCCGGCTGACCACGAGGTCACTGCCTGGCGGAAAGCCGGGGCGCAAGAAATTTTGTATGTCTCGGACCGGCGTTGGGCACTGCTTCACGAGTTAGACGGTGAGCCTGAACCTCTGCTCGAAGAACTCTATAAACTTTATTCCGACGTTGATCTGCTGCTGATCGAAGGCTTCAAGAGGCATCCCCACGCCAAGCTCGAAGTCCACCGCGCCGAAATCGGTGTGCCGCTGCTCGCTACCGAAGACGATTGGGTGGTTGCAGTCGCCAGCGATAGAGGCCGGCCCAAGAATTTCCCGCAATATCGTGATATCATGTTGCTTGATTTGAACGATATTCCAGCCATCGCTGATTTTATAATAGCCTATTGTGGGCTAACGACGGCCAGAGTCACAGGGCAGCACGCGGAGCAGAGCTGATGGCGCAATTGAGCGACGATTGTTTTGCCTTTGGCGGCGAGTTGATGCCGACCTCTAAGGCCCTCGCACTGCTCGCTGAGACCACTCGGCCGGTAGCGACAGCAGATGAGGTACCTATTACGGACGCCCATGGCCGTATCCTTGCTAAGAATATTCTCTCCGAACGCGATGTACCGCCTCATGACAATGCCGCCGTCGATGGCTGGGCGGTCTATTTCGACGATCTCAATAAGGAGAGTGACACCAGCTTGCCCTGGCACGACCGCATCCCCGCAGGTCGGCCCCTTGGCCATGCGGTACCACGAGGGCAAGCGGTCCGTGTCTTTACAGGCGCACCGATGCCGCAGGGAGAAGGCGGCGCCCCAGGCCCAGAGACAGTGCTCATGCAGGAGGATTGCCGCGAGCAAGATGGCGTCGTGATCATCCCTCCTGGCATTAAGAAAGGTGCTAACCGGCGAAATGCAGGCGAAGATATCAAGAAGGGCGAGATCATCCTTGCTGCTGGGCGGCGCCTCCAGCCACAGGACGTGGGCCTCGCCGCCTCCGTGGGACTAGCTTCGCTTTCGATCTACCGCCGCCTCAAGGTCGCGGTTTTCTCGAGCGGCGACGAGGTGTTCGATCCGGGCCAAGACATACCGGCTGGCGGCATCTACGATTCCAACCGCTTCATGATCATTGCCCTTTTAGAAGGGCTGGGTTGCGAGGTGCATGATCTTGGCATTCTACCTGACCAGCTTGACGCAGTGCGGGATGCACTCGACGCTGCAGCCAAAACCCATGATGCACTGATCACATCGGGCGGCGTCTCGACCGGTGAGGAGGACCATATCAAGGCAGCTGTCGAAGCACTTGGCCATCTCCATTTCTGGCGCCTAGCTATCCGGCCGGGGCGGCCGATCGCTCTCGGCCAAATCGACTACGTGCCCTTTGTCGGTCTGCCAGGCAATCCGATTGCGGCGCTAGTGACTTTCCTGCGTTTTGCTCGGCCACTCCTTCTCCGTCTCTCCGGCGCAGCTGATACGGAGCCAAGAAGTATTCCTGTCCACGCGAATTTCACCTACAAAAAGAAGAAGGGGCGACGCGAATGGCTAAGAGCTAGACTGTACACACTTGACGACGGCAGCGTGGCGGCAGAGAAATACAAGAGCAGCGGCGCTGGCATTCTCTCTTCCGCAGTGTTCGCCGACGGTCTAATCGAATTACCAGAAAACATCACCCGGGTGGAAGAAGGCATGTTGGTCGATTTTCTGCCGTTTAACGAAATGATGCGCTAAGGACGCAACCGACCGTGAAACTGCTCTATTTCGCCTGGCTCAAACAGAAGATCGGCACCGGGGAGGAAGACATCCCACTACCCGACGGTGTGACGAACGTGGGGGCGCTGGTCAGTTGGCTTAAAGCACAAGGTCCAGGCTATGGCGAGGCGCTGGAGGATCTCTCAGTCATCCGCTTCGCCGTCAACCAAGAATTCGTCGACCTTGACCACGCGCTCGCCGAAGGCGACGAGGTGGCAATCTTTCCGCCTGTCACTGGCGGCTAAAGGCAAACGGGTTATGATTCGCGTTCAGCGCGGGAATTTCGATGTTGGCGCCGAGATGGCAGCGATGAGCGGGCGTAATATAGGTGCCCTCTCCTCCTTCGTCGGCTTGGTGCGCGGCGAAGACGGAGACGAAAGCGTCGGTGCCATGACTCTTGAATACTATCCCGGAATGACCGAGAAGAAGCTAGCCGAGATAGAGGCCGAGGCACACAAGCGCTGGGCGCTTGAAGACAGTCTCGTTATTCACCGATATGGTCGTCTCGAGCCGGGCGAGCAAATCGTTTTAGTGGTCACCGCCTCGTCTCACCGCCAAGCGGCGATCGAATCCTGCGCCTTTCTTATCGACTGGCTAAAAACCAGTGCACCTTTCTGGAAACTAGAGGAACGCAAAAACGGTGCGGATTGGGTAAAAGCACGCGAATCTGACGATGCAGCGGCGGAGAAGTGGTCGGTTAAGAAGTAAATGTTTCGGCTCCGCGAAAGATTAGGGTCGAGATAAAAGGAACCTAATCAAAGTGTCACTCCTAAAACGAGAAACCCGATAGGACAAGCGCTCGGGTCCACTCGAGCAAGTCAAAGACGCGGATTAGTACTCCTGGAATATTAGTAAAAGCGGATATAATGAGCCGTTTTGCTCGCCAGTTGGTGCCCGTTACCCCTTACGTACTTCCGAGTCGTAATCTTCCATGAGCTGGCGGGTGATCGGGCCAACCTGAAAATTGTGCTCGTCGATCTCTCCGACCGGCGTGACCTCAGCAGCTGTGCCAGTGAGAAAAACCTCGTCAGTCTTGGAAAGCTCCTCCGGCATGATAGCGCGCTCAACCACCTCATATCCGCGTTTGCGAGCGAGATCCATCACTGTACGCCGCGTAATGCCGTCGAGAAAGCAATCGGGCGTCGGCGTGTGCAACACGCCGTTCTGGGCAAGGAAAATATTAGCGCCCGTGGCCTCGGCGATTTGACCACGCCAGTCGAGCATCAGTGCGTCATCATACCCATCCGGCTCTACAGAGTGGCGTGACAGGGGGCAAATCATGTAGAGACCCGCTGCCTTGGCCTTCACGGGCGCTGTGTTAGGCGAGGGCCGGCGCCATTTCGATGTCTTCATACGGATTCCACGCTCACGATTCTCGTCTCCAAACAGATTTGGCCAAGGCCAGGTGGCGATGGCCACATGGGTTTGAGCAATCTGCGCAGAAACTCCCATCATCTCACTGCCACGCCAAGCTACCGGTCGCACGTAGCCATCAATGATGTCCTGGCGATCGATCAACTCTTTGCAAGCTTCATTGATTTGCGTTGCAGTGAAGGGAATGGTCATGTCGAGTTGGGCTGCAGATTCGAACAACCGCTCTGTATGTTCCTCGAGCTTAAAGATACGCTTGGAATAGGCTCGCTCGCCCTCGAACACACAACTTCCGTAATGCAGCGCATGGCTCAGTACATGCAGCTTTGCATCGCGCCAGGGGACGAATTCACCGTCCAACCACATGTCGCCGGCGCGATCGTCAAAAGGAATGATATCGGCCATTTTTGTTTTTTCTCCCGCAGCTCACCGCTTTGTACGGCAGAAAAGCGGTTGCGTTCCCTATCACCGCACGGCATATAAGTCAACATGACTGACTTAAAATCCGGGCCCAACCCGTTATTCCTCCGTCACGACCAGTTACACCAGGGAATCGAGCTCCTGTTCTACGCCTATCGCGATTTTACTGCCGAGTGCGACGCAGTCCTATCGACCTACGGCTTCGGCCGGGCCCACCATAGGGCAATCTATTTCATCGCACGCAGTCCGGGAATCTCAGTGGCCGAGTTGCTCGAAATCCTGCGCATTACCAAGCAAAGCCTGTCGCGCGTCCTTAGCCAATTGGTACGCGAAGGTTTTGTCTCAGTGGAAAAGGCTCAAACCGACCGCCGTCGCCGCCTGTTGCGCCTGACGGATAAAGGCGAGAAACTCGAAAAGCGGCTCTCCGAAGTCCAGCGTGCACGCATCGGCGATGCTTACCGTGCCGCCGGTGGAAACGCGATTGAGGGTTACCGTAAGGTGCTCTTGAGCATCATCGACGAAACCGACCGCAAACGCTTCGTGGAGTAGCGCGCCAATCGGGGTGCATTTGGCATATACTATAGCCATGACCCAAGAACAGCCCAACCAGACATCAAAATTGCCCCCAGCGCTCGCTATGGATGCGCCACACATTCTTGTAGTCGACGACGATGAACGCTTGCGCAAGCTGCTGCAGCGCTATCTCAGCGAAAATGGCTATCGCGTCACAATGGCTGGGACAGCCGCGGAAGCGGAATCCAGGTTGCGAAGCCTCACATTTGATCTCCTCGTGCTT
>PBDG01000036.1 GCA_002717225.1 Rhodospirillaceae bacterium
CGCCAGCGCTAATAGGTCAAAAATCTCCCAGGGTCTGAGCACTGCCTCGCGTATGATGGCAGCCCTGGAAACGCTGCCTTCCTCCGTCACACCTGCCAGTGCCGCATCCGGTAATGTCCTGTGTGAAGGGTCAGAAACGATTCGCAGAACAATAAATGGGATGCCAGCGGCGCGCGCCTCTTTGGCCACAGCATAGCTTTCCATGTCGCAGGCCATTGCTTCGGTTTCAGCAAAGAGACAGAGTTTTTCACTCGGGTTGCGTACCACTTGGTCAACGCCAAGTATTGTGCCGCCCAATACTTTGTTACCAAGAACTTCAAGCAGTCGTGACCTCATATCCAAATCCGCAATAAACATATCTGCGGACTCATTTGCTTCTTTCACCGCATCCTCCTGAAACACGTTGGATGCGGTTCCACGAGAAAGTTCCTTTAAGCTTTGGCCAAAAGAACGGTGCTCACTTTTAGGCATAGGTCCGTGCCATGCAACAACCCGCTCGGAAAGAATCACAGCACCCGTGCCAACGCGGGGATCTAGACCGCCGGCGAGGCCGAAGCTAATCAGAGAGTCAACGCCCCCAGAAACCAGCTCCTGCGCAAGCCTCGTTGCACGCGCTGAATTAGCGCCGGAAATTTCTACCCGCTCTTTGATGCCCGCGGCTGCAAGGCAGAGTGCCTCACGATGCATACCACAGACAAAACCAGGATTGCGAAACCCTCCTAGCCCCGTCATAACGCTACATGCCGTATTGCGGGCACGGCTCGTGCTCGTTCTTATTTTTCAAGCTGCGGTAGCGCGCCAATGCCCAGAGGGGAAAATAAGCGCTATAGCCGTGATAGCGGAGGTAAAAAACGCGCGGAAAACCAACGGCAGTGTATTCAACCTCATTCCATTTTGCCCCCGTTCGATCGGCGCGAAGGAGATATTCTACGCCACGCCTCACAGCATTTCCCTTGACCTCCCCCGCCGCCATCAAAGCGAGCACTGCCCAAGCAGTTTGGGACGGCGTGCTTGTCTTCGCGAAAGCATTTTCTAACCGTTCCGGATAATAGCTGTCTCCGGTCTCACCCCAGCCGCCGTCGGCGTGCTGATTTTCCTTGAGCCAATCAACCGCTTTGCAAATGGCCGGAGCGTCCTGTGGCAGTCCAGCGACCGACAGGGCACAAAGTGCCGACCACGTGCCATAGAGGTAATTCGTACCCCAACGGCCAAACCAGGAGCCATTTGACTCCTGCTCGTACAAAATATACTCGATGCCCTTTTTCATCACTGAGTGGTCATTCTTATAGCCGAGTTGGGCGAGAAAGCTTATGCAACGTGCGCTAACATCAACAGTAGGTGGATCCAAGAGAGCTCCATGATCTGCGAAAGGAATATAATTGAGATAATAATTTTCGTTCTCAGCGTCGAAGGCTCCCCACCCGCCGTTTGGGCTTTGCATAGCCTCAATCCACTCTGCGGCGCGTTGAACCGGCTCTCGGTATTTTTCTCTGTCCGCGCGGTCGAGAGCCATGGCCACTACCGCCGTGTCATCAACATCCGGGTAATAATCATTATTGTACTGAAAGGCCCAGCCACCAGGCTGCACGCCAGGCCTCATATCCGCCCAATCACCAAGGATGTCGGTGATCTGACGCTCACGCATCCATTCATTGGCCTTACGCAAGCGCTCACCATCCGATTTTTCGCCAGTTTCCATCATCGCCAAAGCAGCAAGGCTTGTATCCCAAATGGGTGACACACAAGGTTGGCAGTATTGCCGGCCTCCTGTGGGTTTGGTTAACAAAAGATCTAGCGAGCGGCGGACGGTCTTGCGAGTTTCATGTTCCTTTGAGTAGCCAAGGCTGTCTAGTGCCATCAGAAAATTGGCCATCGGTGGGAAGATTGCTCCTAGACCGTCCTCACCATTTAAACGCGCCATACACCAGGAAAGTGCCAGATTAATTCCCCGCCGCCGGAACGCCATCGGCATAATCTTTTCATATCCTTTTAAAATCTTATCGATGCCAAGAAAAAATTGCCCCATGCGGCCATGAATCTGGAAATAACGCTGTTCCAGCTCGGGCGGGGTTACAAATAACTCGCGGATCGTCACTTCGCGCGGATTTTTTGCTTGCGGGCGTAGAGCCATAAGGATGAGGAGCGGCACTAGCGTTGTTCGTGACCAATAGGCAATTTTGGACAGGTGAAAGGGAAACCAGCGTGGCAAATACATAATCTCAATCGGCATAGAAGGCACTGCCCGCCATGGCACTTCACCAAACAGCGCCAGAGTGGTGCGAGTAAACACATTACAACGAGCCGCACCGCCATGGCTGAGCGCAGCTTCACGTGCTCGCTTCATATGGTCGCTGTCCGGATGATCGCCGATTAGCTTCAAGGCGAGATAAGCTTTAACTGTGCAACTGATGTCAAACTGACCGCCATGAAAGAGCGGCCAACCACCATGATCACCCTGGCATGAGCGAATATACTCCGCAAGGCGCCTCTCAACCGTATCATCAATTTCGTCAAGAAAATGATTTAATAGAATATATTCGGCAGGAATTGTAGCGTCGGCTTCGAGCTCGAAAAGCCAATGACCATCGTCCCGCTGTTCGTCAAGCAGCCTGCCAGAAGCGTTCTCAATAACGTACTGCAACTCCGCATCAGAAAAGGATCCGGATGGTAAAACGCTACCGGCCATGGTGGATATTTTTGCCTCTGCGCTTTCGCAAATGGGCTGGTTTTGTGACACGAAGTGGCCGCATCCAAACCGCGCGATCAGGCCCTTAAATCAGCCATTGCTGAATTGCTACCAAGAGTTGCGAGGGCCGTATTTACAATGTCATTGGTTGCCAAACCGGCATCCTCATACATGCCCTGAGGCGTTCCGTGAGCGATAAAACGGTCAGGTAAAGTCATCGGGCGTATCTTGAGGCCGTTGTCGAGTATGCCCTCCTTGGCAAGAAATTGGAGTACATGCGCAGAAAATCCGCCGATGGCCCCTTCTTCGATTGTAATTAGCACCTCATGCTCCCCCGCTAAGCGACGAATAAGATCTTCGTCGAGCGGCTTGCAAAAGCGCGCATCGGCTACCGTGCAGGATAGACCATGGTTACGAAGTTCGTCTGCTGCCTCGAGACTCTCCTGTAAATGGGTACCGAGGGACAGAATGGCGATCGAGCTACCTTCGCACAATACCCGCCCCTTACCTATCTCGAGCGGCTCTGGATTCTCTGGAATCTCTGCGCCGATACCCTCCCCTCTAGGGTAGCGAAAGGCCGAGGGTCTATCATTGATTTCTACTGCCGTGCGCACCATTCGTGTGAGTTCCGCTTCATCTGCAGCCGCCATAATTACAAAGTTTGGCAAGGTGGCGAGATAGGTCACATCATAGCTGCCAGCATGGGTCGGTCCGTCGGCACCGACCAGGCCTGCGCGGTCAATGGCGAAGCGTACAGGTAGCGACTGGATTGCTACGTCATGCACAATCTGGTCATAAGCACGCTGCAGAAAGGTCGAATAAATTGCAGCGAAAGGTTTTAGTCCCTCAGTTGCCATTCCAGCCGCAAAGGTCACCGCATGTTGTTCAGCAATCCCGACGTCGAAGGAACGGTCCGGGAAGGCCTTAGCAAATTTGTCGATGCCCGTACCGCTCGGCATGGCGGCGGTAATGGCGACAATTTTCTCATCGCGCTCGGCCTCTTTGATTAACGCGTCGGCAAATACATTCGTGTAGCTTGGCGCTTTTGCGGTACCTTTCGTTTGCTCGCCGGTGACGACGTTGAATTTCGCCACGCCGTGATATTTGTCGCTCGATACTTCCGCCGGCTCGTAGCCCTTACCCTTCTGCGTAACCACATGAATCAGTACCGGACCAGGTGTTTCATCATCCTTAACGTTATTCAAAATTGGGATGAGATGCTCAATGTTATGTCCGTCCACCGGGCCCACGTAATAAAAGCCGAGCTCCTCAAAAAGCGTGCCTCCGGTTACCATGCCACGGCCATATTCCTCTGCCTTGCGCGCAGCCTCACCGACAGGACGCGGTAACTTCCTAGAGAAGTGCTTAGCAAGCTCACGCAAACTTCGGTAGGAATGGCTTGAAAGTATGCGTGAAAGATAGGCATTGAGCGCACCGACTGCAGGCGCGATAGACATTTTATTGTCATTCAATATGACTATGAGCCGGGCATCCATAGATCCGGCATTGTTCATCGCCTCATAGGCCATGCCGCCAGTCATCGCTCCATCGCCGATTACCGAGATTACATTACGTTTGCTCCCGTCCAATTCGCGCGCTACAGCCATGCCCAGGCCAGCCGAGATCGAGGTCGACGAATGCGCAGCGCCAAACGGATCAAATTCGCTCTCCGTTCGCTTGGTAAATCCATAGAGACCACCAGATTGACGCAGGGTACGAATACGGTCNCGCCGACCAGTTAGAATTTTATGCGGATAGGCCTGATGNCCAACATCCCAGATCAGTCGATCATAGGGCGTGTNNAACACGTGATGTAATGCAACAGTTAGTTCTACAACCCCAAGACCTGCACCTAGATGCCCNCCTGTAACCGANACCGCGTCTACTGTNTCNGCGCGCAACTCGTCGCAAACCTGTTTTAATTCCTTGGTTGATAGATCCTTCAGATCATTTGGTGTGAGAACACGNTCCAGTANTGGTGTCTCTGGCATGCCTTGCACAATCCCCCTCCAATTTGCGCGAAAGACNTTCTTGCTTTCCTGTTTTCCGCGACTGCGCGTCTCCCACAATTTACACCAGTTCCAAAGACGCGCAAAACCCTTTTGCCCAAAAAATATCGATAAATTTATGCTTAAACTGTTGAAATACCTTAAATACGACTGGTGTATCGCAACCCAAACGTATCCAATCCCTCATTATTATCATCAATGCCAGCATTAGAAATATGATCCAAATACAGCGAAATTCTGTGGTGTTTATTAATCCTGTACCCAAACTCCAGAGATTCCCGAAATAATACCGCAAGTCCCAATTCCTTGCGGTCCAGGAGATTTGTGTCGGTTTTACCGTCGTGGATCGCAAAACCCAAACCCCCGCCGGCAAAAAAGTCCCAACCAATATCAAACATCCAAGTACTGCCTAAATAAGCTTGATTGGTATTGCCTTGGGTATTGAAATGTCCTCCGATATGGGGTTCGGGAGAATTTAGCAACTTCCAAAACCAGCCATTGAAGGGAAGAAACCGGAGCTCAAGGTTTATATCCTTTCCGGATTCCTTACGGCGACCGAAGGCGCCAACATCATGTCCACCGCCACCGATCACAAAAGCGGCTAGAGCAAAATTGTCACGCAATATCGACCCCGACCCGCTAACGTGCTGTGCTTGAGAGGCATAAGCCGCTTTTGATTGCGTTTTCGGTATGGGTTTTATACTTATCGAGCGCACCAATCGCTGCGACGGTTGAAACGAGCTAGCTTCACTGAAAGCAAGTTGCCGGTAGCCCGGGAACGCATGCCCCACGGCCTTGGCGATGTAATATCGGTGGCTCGGCGCTGTAGCATTTGCAGTACGGAGAATTAGCGTCACATGCCGGGGGTATTCGGCAAGCGCCGAAATCACTGACGCACTTAGGCGCATTGAGGCAGAGCGACGCTCGAAGAACAGTGTTGATTCATCTACTTCGGCCTGGCTCGCAGCATGGCTGGCTTCAACGATCGTGTTCAGCAAGTTTTGTGGTAAAGCATCATCCTTCGCCGTCACACTGTTGGCCACTATGAATACAGCAAACAATACCAATGTTGCTACCGAAGTCCGCCATAACCCTGACATAAAAACCTTGTTCGCTATAAGCATTGTTTGCTTTTAACGCTTCGCCAACTGGGACGCAACGCGAGGGCGCTTTGGCAGAAGCGTAATTATTTTCTACCAATCAAATGTGGGTAGTAAGCGTCGTGCAGCATGGTGGTTAAAGTTGGTTTGACCAGTACGCTCATAGTAAAAATGTATAGGCAATCAACAAAAAACGCGTTGATTTTATAGGATTTTAACCCTCTAGAGACGAGCAGACTGGCGACGAAAAATAACCGTTCTCGGCAAACCAAGTCACCGCGTCCTTAAGTGCCTCTTCTGCGGGTCGGATTTTATAACCCAAGGCCCGCGAAGCTTTATCTGAAGAGAAGAACATCATCTTGCGAGCCATCCTGAGAGAATCCACAGTGAGGCGCGTATCGGAACCTGTGAGCCGAGCCCAACTTTCGGCCGTATAGGCAAAAGGCATTAATAGACGGTTGGGTAGGCGCAGGGTAGGCGCCCTACGTCCCGTAATACGGCCGAGTATGACAAGTATGTCGCGCAGAGCCATATTTTCGCCGCCGAGGATATAGCGCTCGCCAACCTGGCCACGCTCAAAAGCTTGAAGATGCCCACGCGCACAATCTTCGACATGCACTAGATTAAGACCGGTATCCACATAGGCTGGCATGCGCCCATTGACGAAATCAACGATTATTCGCCCGGTAGGTGTCGGTTTGATATCGCGTGCACCAATAGGTGTCGACGGATTAACAATCACCGCTGGAAGCCCCTGCATAGCTACCATCTCACGCACCACTTCTTCAGCGAGAAATTTTGAACGCTTGTAATGGCCGATCATATCTCCAAGGTCGACCGGTAGGTTTTCGTGAGCAGGCGTCCCGTCCTCTGAGAGTCCGAGAGAGGCAACAGAGGAGGTATAGACGATGCGCGGGATCCGTGCTTGGAGAGCGGCCCGCATCAAACTGCGAGTCCCCTCCACATTATTTGCGTATATCTCTTTGGGCCGGGGAACCCACAATCGGTAATCAGCTGCGACATGAAAAAGCGCATCGCAGTTCTTCATCGCTGATTCAAGCGAGGATTCGATGGTTAAATCACCAGTAACGCGCTCTACATCAAGACCGTCAATGTTGCGGGTGTCGGCATTTTTCCGAACAAGGACACGCACCGCCGCGCCCTTTTCAAGAAGCAAGCGCGCAATGGCAGAACCGATAAAGCCGGTGGCGCCAGTGATTAGGGTTGTCATTACGATTAAAACTTTCGCGACGAGAAAATCTCTCGGCGATAACGTATCAGCGACCAGATGCCAAAAAGCGGAGCCCCGGCGGTGGCAAGAATAAGAATTGGGACGAGGCCACCACCCCAAATTGCTGGGCTGACAAGATACATCACATCTTCAATTTCGAATCCTGCAATACGCGGCAAGCCAGCCTGCTTCACTCCCATACGCCCTTCGAGATATTGAAAGAGGGCGAACAGCCCGCTAACTGAAATACCGGAAACGACACCCATAATCCAAGCTACTTCGCCAAGCCACCCATCGCTAAGACCAATTCCAATCGAGACAAATAGCAGGATATGAACGATCACATCAGAGTAGATGTCAAAGAGATGTCCGAAACGGCTCGTCTTGCCGCTTAGCCGCGCTAACTCACCGTCCATATGATCGATAAAATTGGAGATAACGAACAGCCCCGCACCCCAATGAATAACCGGCGTTTCGCCATATGCCAAGCAACCGCAAGCGCCAAGTCCGGTCAACAGGCGCAGTACCGTGATTTGGTTAGGTGTGACTGGCGTATTTACCAGCGGACGGACAAACAATCGGGCGATGCGCTGATCCCACAGCCCCTGTCGGGGCTTAATTTTCTTCGGTTCTTTAATGTAAGATTGATCCGTCATGCGGGTTCTAGAGATGCAGTTGCGCCACCAAGTTGTGTAAGTTAAGAGCCTGGAACATGATTATCCTCGAAGCATGTAAGCCGCAACCGCTTCCTCATCCCCGGAGCGAAAAATGCGTGCTGTGATTCTCGCTGCCGGTATCGGCCGCAGGATAGGGAATGTCACGGAAGGCAAGCCTAAAATTCTTCTTTCTTTTGGCGACAGAAGTCTTCTAGAGAGGCATTTAACGATGCTCCGTGCCGTTGGTATCAGCGAGATTACGGTTGGCATAGGCCATGGCGCCGAACTGATTAAGAGTGAACTGGTTCAGCTCGGCGAAACCGGTGTCGAGCTAGTTCACAATCCTAATTACCAACAAGGCAGTATCGTTACCCTCTCTTGCCTATGCGAAGTAATGACTCGCGGAGGCGATGTCCTGCTTATGGATGGTGACGTACTTTACGATCGACGCATGCTTAAACGGCTCACTGATAGTCAGCAAGGCAATCTATTTCTGCTGGATCGCGATGTAGAAATAGGTGAAGAGCCTATGAAACTCGCCATACGCGACGGACAGCCGGTCGATTTCCGCAAAACTTTAGAAAAAGAACACGACTATTACGGCGAATCAGTCGGCTTTTTCCGTTTTGACCAAACCTTGGCACGTGATCTCTGTGAAGCAGCGGCTGAAATCATCGCGGCTGGCCAGCATAATGAGTATATGGAGGAAGCGATCCGAAATGTACTACTTGCCTCTGCACCTGGACGCATTAGCTTCGAGGATGTCACCGGCTTACCCTGGATCGAGATCGATTTTGCTGAGGATGTGGTACGCGCCGAGAGCAGGATTCTGCCCCTTCTCGTCAACGAGGACCGTTAATAGTGAATTAGAGTGTCCGCACCAAGGACGAGAAGACCAGCGAAAGTTTTCGAAACTTTCCAAATTTCACGCGCGGGCCGTCGACCCGAAAACCCTGAGCCTCGATACAATCTAGATAAGATTCATATACGCCGCGCATGAGGAGTGCAGGACGCATATTGCGCCGTTCGGAAGCTGGCAAAGCCCGCCTCGCTTCGATGAAGTGGCTGCGTGCCATGGCACCAATCTCGACACAAACCCTCTCCACGCCAGGTGCCCGCGTGATCTCTTCGGGCGTTACATTCTGCAAGCCATGTTTGGCCAGTAATTCCATGGGTAAATATATGCGCCCACGCTCGGCATCCTCGGCCACATCACGAAGAATGTTGGTGAGCTGGAAGGCATGGCCGAGATGAGTGGCAAAATCCGGGATTGCCTTGTCTCGGTACCCAAAAATTTCAATCGAAAGCAGACCCACGCAACAGGCAACACAATAGCAATAACGTTCCAACTCTGCCAAACTTGGGCGCAGCATGGCGCCAGACCGATCCATCTCAAACCCTTCAAGAATTTCGAGAAAACGTTGCTTTGGCAAGTTAAAGCGGTGGATTGGCTCGGCAAGTGCTAGCGTTACTGGATGACTTGGCTGACTGTCATATAGCGCCTCAATCTCCTCACCCCAAGCCTTAATTAATGCAGAGGAGAGCGCATCGTTCTCAATCTCATCAGCGACGTCGTCAGTCTCTCTACAATAGGCATAGAGCGCAAGCATCGCCTCCCGCTTTGGTCGCGGCAGCAGTAACATGGGTAGAAAGAAGGAGGAGCCCGATGCTTTGGTAATTTGAGCAGCATAGCGCTTAGGATCATCAGTCTCCGGAATCGGTAGGGTAATGAGCCCCTCCTGCGTGGCATCCTTAGTTTTCACCATGCTCCTACTACACCCTTGAGGCCGCAAAGGAGCCAGCCAAGTTTGCTTACCTTGACCGGATTTGCTAACGGATCCTGGCGGCGAAGCTGCCTAGATAAGGCCCAAGCGAGATTCACAATAAAGGCACTTTCCAGGCGCAAGCCACGGCGGCGCACGCTTCTTGGCATGCGCTCTGCGCGGTGCAAGAGTAACTCAGTTTCGTCGAGGCAACGGTCTATAACCCTGCGAACTGCTGGTGTCTCCCGATCATGTGCGAGATCCTCGACACCACCGCCGGCCTCAATAAGCCATGGCTCCGGCAGATAGACCCGGTCAAGCGCGAGGTAATCCTTTTTGCAGTCCTGCAAATGGTTGAGCACCTGCAGCGCGCAGCATAGCGCATCCGAGCCTTCGATATCAGCATCGGTCTCGCCATGGATGTCCATCATAACCCGGCCGACAGAAGCGGCTGAACGCATGCAATAATCCATAAGATCGTCCCAGTCACGGTAGCGCTGTTTTGTCGCATCCTGGATAAAAGCAGAGAGGAGGTAACAGCCATTAACCGAACTCAGACCTTGTTCGAGAAGGCTGCGGTGATAGGGCACCGACCAGTCTGGAAGTGCCGTCTCGTCGATGGTTATGGCGCGTTGAACCGCTTCAAGTTGCGCTATTTTTTCTTCCGCCTGAATATCCGGTGAATCGGCAATATCGTCCGCTTCGCGGGCGAACAAGTAGAAGGCATGAACATGTGGGCGGAATTGTTGTCCAATTAAAAAGGAACCAACCGGAAAATTCTCTGTGTTCTCGTCGATCAGTCGACGAGCACCGCCACTGGAGTTGATACCGCCTGTCGCCTGCCCTGTCATTACACTGCCAGCCAAATTAGCCTATGCTTAGCTTAAGAATTAGAGGTTACCTCTAACGCACTGAATTATTGTCTTGAATCTATATTTTCCGAAGCAATTTTTCGGGCTTCCCCGTCAATTTCCATCACTGCCTCGATTGAATTAACCTCCCCCGCCCCAACCTTTAGCATGCAGAACTCAACAAGACGCGGAATATCCATAAATTGAATTTTTCTTTTTAGAAACGCCGCCACGGCGATCTCATTGGCTGCGTTGAGGATAATCGGCGCGGCACCGCCGGTTGCAAGCGCTTCCTGGGCAAGACGGAGGCAAGGAAACCGCTCTGGATCTGGTGCCTCAAAGGTAAGAGTCGCCAATTCAGCAAGATCAAGCTTGGCACTCGGCGTCGCGATACGCTCAGGCCAAGCCAGAGAATAGGCAATGGGTGTACGCATATCAGGAGTCCCGAGTTGGGCCAGCACAGAACCGTCGACATATTCCACCATGCTATGGATCACTGACTGCGGATGAACCAGTATGTCAATCTTTTCAGCAGTCACCGGGAAGAGATGAAAAGCCTCGATCATTTCGAGACCCTTATTCATCATTGTCGCCGAATCGACGCTGATCTTAGCACCCATGTCCCAATTTGGGTGAGCAACCGCTTGCTCTGGCGTGGCGTTGGTCATCGTGGTTAAATCCGCGTTGCGGAACGGCCCGCCCGAGGCAGTAAGTATAATGCGCGCAACACTCGCCTCGCGCTCAAAATCAAACACCTGATAAATGGCGTTATGTTCGGAATCAACTGGTAAAAGTGTTGCGCAGTTCCGCTCCACCTCGCCAATCATCAAATCTCCAGCGCATACAAGACACTCTTTATTTGCAAGACCAACGATGGCCCCGCGCTTGACTGCTGCTAGTGTTGGGCGAAGACCCGCCGCGCCGACGATAGCAGCCATCACAAACTCAGCTGGCATGTCCGCTGCCTCGACCAACGCTTCGGGCCCGGCGGAAACGTTGATATTGGTGTCCGCCAGCTCACATTTAAGTTCCCGATAGCGGCTGTGATCCGCCGTGACGGCTGACTTAGCACCGATCTTACGCGCCTGCTCAGCGAGTAATTTGATATTATTGTTGGCGGTCAGTGCTTCAACAGTGAAGCTCTCGCGGTGGCGTTCTAGAAGATCAATGGTATTGCACCCAATAGATCCCGTGGAACCTAGGATCGTTACGCTGCGCAGTGTGTTATCGTGGAGCGGTAGGCCGATACCACCCCTATCATCGATAATTTCTGCCGCTTCATTCATGAAACCTATTCCCTGACATCACGCCCCTATCAGACGCATACACTGCCGATTTCCAAGATTCTCTCAACAGCTTACCTGCTAAGCACCAAAAATGCTCTAATATGTTATTTGAAGGAGGAGTTACAATGAATGATCTGACCCAAAAAACCTGTGTGCCCTGTCGCGGCGGTATTGAACCACTGAATGAGATTCAAGCGCGCGAATTGCTCAGCAACACGCCGGATTGGACGCTGCTGGACGGCGCAACTAAGATTGGTCGTGAATTCAAGCTGGCCGATTTCGCTGCGACCCTCGATCTCGTCAATAAAATTGGCGAGCTCGCTGAGTTAGAGGGCCACCACCCAGATATCAACTTTGGCTGGGGCTATTGCAACGTCATTTTTTATACCCACAAGATCAAGGGCTTGCATCAGAACGATTTCATCATGGCGGCGAAGGTCAACGAGTTGGTGAATGCCAGCTAGCGTAGTCGCTCATTGAACAAAGAATTTCCATCATCTGGCGGACACCCTCCAAACGCTGATCCGCCAGCGGCCAGTTGCGAGTGATAACAAGATTGTGATCCGGTCGCAGACGAAGACCGTGACGCGGGTCAGCTATATAGGCGATCAGTTTATCGGGCTGGATCGTCGAATCTTCTCGCATGGACAACACTGCTCCCTTTGGTCCAGCATCGATACGATCAACACCAGCAGCTCGGCATAGCCGCTTGATTGCAACGATGTCCAACAAATGACGCACCTCTTCCGGCACGGGACCGAAGCGGTCTGCCAGCTCGTCCATAAATTCATCGATATCTGCGCCGGCCTCAAGGCGTGCAGCTCGGCGGTATAGTGAAAGGCGAACATCGAGATCTTCAACATAGGCCTCAGGGATCAGTACCGCAGTACCTAGATTAATTTGGGGAGACCAATCAACAACGGGTGCCTCTGAAGCACCTTCCGCCTTGCTCCGCTCCTGTGCCACTGCTTCTTCCAACATATTTTGGTAAAGCTCAATGCCAACTTCGCGGATATGACCTGATTGCTCACCACCCAATAGATTGCCAGCGCCACGAATATCCATGTCGTGGCTAGCCAGGCTGAAACCAGCGCCAAGGCTATCCAGGCGGTGAATTACTTCGAGCCGCTTACGCGCTGTAGCCGTAATGCGGTATGCTGGCGGCAAGGTAAAATAAGCATAGCCTCGTAGTTTCGAGCGCCCGATACGCCCGCGCAATTGGTAGAGCTGGGAAAGACCAAACATATCTGCGCGGTGAACAATCATAGTGTTCACACGCGGTAGATCGAGACCGGATTCGATGATCGCGGTGGAGACCAGTACCTCAAAGGTTCCGTCATAAAAATTAGCCATCACTTCTTCGAGCTCAGTCACCGGCATGCCGCCATGTGCGACGCCGATTTTGACCTCTGGCACCAGCTTACGAACCCTCTCGGCGATGCCGTCGATATCTGCAATGCGAGGACAAACATAAAAGCTTTGACCCCCTCGAAAATGCTCTCGCATCAACGCTTCACGCATAACCACCGGGTCGAAGGGCATTATGAATGTACGTACCGCCAAGCGGTCAACCGGTGGAGTACTGATAATGCTCATATCGCGCACCCCGGTGAGAGCCATTTGTAAGGTGCGAGGTATCGGTGTTGCGCTTAACGTCAGCACATGCACCTCGGAGCGAAGCTTTTTTAGGCGCTCCTTATGAGCGACTCCAAAATGCTGCTCTTCGTCTACAATAAGTAGACCGAGATCTGCAAACTCGATATTTTTACCAAGAAGCGCATGGGTGCCTATAACAATATCGATATCGCCGCTTTTCATTAAGAGGCGTACCTCCGCTGCCTCTTTGGTCTTTACCAATCGCGACAATTGTGCGACCCGTACTGGCAGTTTCTCAAACCGCTTGCTGAAATTTTGAAAATGCTGGCGGCAAAGGAGTGTGGTTGGGACAAGTACCGCAACCTGTTTGCCGCACATCGCAGCATGAAACGCGGCACGCAATGCTATCTCTGTCTTACCAAAGCCCACATCACCGCAAATAAGCCGGTCCATCGGCCGACCGCTCGCGAGATCTGCAATGCTTTCGTCAATTGCATTGGCCTGATCATCGGTCTCGCTATAGGGAAAACTGGCGCAAAATTCCTCATAGGCGACAGCTTCTGTCGAGAGCACTGGTGCTTTACGCAGCGTTCGCTGAGCAGCGACTTTCATCAGTTCGCCCGCTATTTCCTTGACTCGCTGCTTCAGCTTAGCTTTTCGCGCTTGCCAAGCTGCCCCACCTAGCTTGTCGAGTGAAATCGGTTGATCGGAAGAGCCATAACGCGACAAAAGCTCAATATTTTCGACCGGTAACAACAACCTGTCCTCTCCATCATAAAGAATACGTAAACAGTCATGCGGAGCATTATCTACATCGAGAGTGACGAGCCCGTCATAACGTCCAATACCGTGATCGGCGTGTACCACAAGGTCGTCCTGACTAAGTTCAGAGATATCCACAAGGAACTCTGCCGGCTTGATCTGGCGGCGGCGCTGACCGCGATTAAGCCGATCACCCAAAATATCTTGCTCCGAGATTACCGTGAGAGCAGGGGAAATAAAGCCTTGCTCCATCGGCAATACAGCAAGGGAAACAGTGTCAACGGCTAGCTTCTCTACTGCAGACCAGTCCCTCACCATTGCCGGCACTTCAACGCCGTGTTCGCTTAATATGCGAGCAATGCGTTCGCACGTGCCGACGCTCCATCCAGCCAAGATGACTCGGCGACCGGCGCGGATTTGGGATTTGAGGTAAACCTCTACTCCTTCGAAAAGAATACCAGTCGCCTGATTGCGCTCGAGGGTGAAGGTCTTGCCTTGGCGCCCACCTGCGTCAAAACTACGACGCATCGCCTGCACTTCAGCAGAAAATCTTGAGAGAAACACTATCGCATGACCCTCGGCCCGCCGATCAAGCTCCTCACGAGAGAGATAAAGCATTTCCGGTGGCAAAGGTTTAAATTTCTCGGTGAAAAACTCGACTGTTACGCCTTCGTTGCGCGCCCGGTAATAATCCTCGATGGCCTCCCATCTATCTACACAAGCTTGCTCAGCAAGCGGGTCAAAAAAGATAGGAGAACCTGGAACATAATCGAAAATTGTCTCCAGCTTATCGTAAAAGAGTGGTAGCCAATGCTCCATACCGGGATAGCGTCGGCCCGCATCCACCGCTTCGAACAGTGGATCAGTATCGGTGACAGCACCAAACTGCCTACGATAACCGGCTTTGAAGCGCGCGACTGTCTCGTCGTTAAATACCACTTCGCTTACCGGCAGGAGGGTGAGTTCCTCCAGGTCACCATTGCTACGCTGGGAAATAGGGTCAAAGGTCTTGATTTCATCAAGGGATTCACCGAACAGGTCAAGCCGGACCGGCTCTGCGAAACCTGGCGGAAAGATATCAACAATACCGCCTCGAACAGCGTAATCGCCTGCCTCCATTACTGCGCCGCTGCGGGTAAAACCATTTCCTTCGAGATAGGCGAAGAGCACATCAAGCTTGAGTTCTTCTCCGCGTCTAATCAAAAAGGAGGCACCCGCCAGCGCCCCACGCGGCGGAATGCGCTGTAACAGAGCATTGACGGTCACCAGCACCACGGTCGCGCGGCCACTATTTGAAGCCAGGGTTACGAGGGAAGAGATGCGCTCGGCTATTAGGTCGTTTCGAGGAGAAATCCGGTCATAGGGCAGACAATCCCAGGCCGGTATAGAGAGGCAGGAGAGATCGGGCGCAAAAAAGGCCAGACAACTGCGTAAATTTGCGAGACGCGAATCGTCAGGCGCAACATAGAGCAATGGCACAGGCTCGGACTCTTTGGCAAGCCTGCTAATTAAAAGCGCGTCATACCCCTCTGGCGTACCGCCTACGGAGACGACACCAGGCCGGTCGAGCGTTAGCCCGCAGAAATTTAGCTCTTTGATAGTCAAGAACCGGGCCTATTCTTGACGAAAGCGATTAGGCTCGCAGTGGTGTTATTTCGGAAGCGCTTGGGGAGCAGTGTTCGTTCAGTAATCCAATCAAGAATGTCGCGATCATTGGCGTCCTCTAGGAGTGCTTCCAATGAGTTAATTCCCTGTTCATCTAGAGCATCGACATTCCGAGCGACGAAGCCGCCCACCAATATATCCGTCTCACGCGTGCCGGTATGGCTAGTACGGTATCGCAAACGTTTTCTTCGGGTTTCGAGACTCTGGGGCATAACGGTTCCGCTGATCGTTCAGGCGCGGGATAATAGGAGAGCCCTGCCCGCTTGTCAGCCATTGCCGCCTTGGAGTGACAGGGGTAGCCTCGGTGTTATATGCGACCGGAAATTCTCAATCCGCTTTTTGCGTCTGTCAAAACCCTGCCTGGTGTTGGTCCACGCATCGCTAAGGCGGTCGAACAATGCTCTGGGCCTCTTATTACCGATCTTTTGTGGCATCTACCGACAGGTTTGATTGATCGGCGCTTCTCACCAAGTGTTGCTGGCGCTCCAGTAGGAGAGATCGTCACCCTCAAGTTGCGGGTTGAGTCACATCACAAACCGGCTACCAGGCGCCTCCCCTATAAGGTGCATTGCTCTGACGAGAGCGGTTCACTCGATCTCGTATTTTTCCATGCTCATGAAAAATATTTGGGCCAGCAATTACCAGTTGGCAAGATCCGTATAGTTAGCGGCCGTACTGAGAAATATGGCGATGCTATTCAGATCGTCCACCCAGATCACATTGTTCCCGAAGAAGAAATAAATAACGTACAAAGAGTCGAGCCAATTTATCCTCTGACCGACGGATTAAAACTAAAGCCTCTTTCCAAAGCGATCCGCACCGCTCTGCAACGGGCACCAGAACTTGCAGAATGGTGTGATGCCGCCTATATCGCGCGCCAGGGTTGGCCTTCTTGGAGGCAGTCACTCCTGGAAGCCCATGGGCCTAGAGAAGAAACTGACATAACCCCGGGAGCGCCCGCTCGCCAGAGAATTGCTTATGACGAACTCCTCGCCAATCAATTAGCTCTCATGTTGCTGCGTGCTTCCATCCAGCGCGCCAACGGTCGAACAACTGAGGGAAACGGCCGATTGCGTGAAATCGTTGCTAAGGTTTTACCTTTCGCGCTCACCGAAGGGCAGAAGCAGGCGATTGCAGAGATCGAAGCCGACCTTAAGGCACCACACAGAATGCTCCGCTTGTTGCAGGGCGATGTCGGTAGCGGTAAAACGGTTGTGGCGCTATTCGCACTGCTAATAGCTGTAGAAGCAGGAGCACAAGGAGCGCTAATGGCGCCAACGGAATTGCTCGCTCGCCAGCACTATGCTGCATTGAAAACCCTATTGAGTGGGAGCGGCGTAACCACCGAACTAATAACGGGAAGAGGTAAAAAAAGCGAACGCGAGACGATATTGACTAAACTCGC